>NZ_KB913037.1:2403633-2714548 GCF_000384295.1 Amycolatopsis balhimycina FH 1894
GCCAGCAGTCGGACCCGGGTGCGGTAGCCGTTGTCGACCTGCCAGCCGTCGAGGGCGGCGTGCAGGCCTTCGATGCCGAGGCGGGCGTCGGCCTGCACGGGGATCGCCGAATGCTTGACCGCGTCGAGGCGCGTGACGTTGAGGTTGACGAACACCGGGTCGCCGAACGCGGTGTGGCTCGCGGTGGTGAAGTCGCTATAGCGGGTGCCGATGCCGAGCACGACGTCGGCTTCGGCGGCAAGGGCGTTCGCGGACGCGGTGCCGGTCGAGCCGATCCCGCCGACCGCGCACGGGTGATCCCACGGCACCGCGCCCTTGCCCGCATGGGTGTCGGCAACCGGGATGCCGGTGGCCGCGGCGAACGCGCGCAGCTGCTCGGTGGCCTGCGAGTAGACGACCCCTCCCCCGGCGACGATCAGCGGTTTCCGGGCGTTCCGCAGTGCCTCGGCGGCGCGGGCGAGCACGTCCGGCTCGGGAAGCGGACGCCCGATGTGCCAGACGCGGCGGCGGAAGAACTCCTCCGGCCAGTCGAAAGCCTCGGCCTGGACGTCCTGAGGCAGGCAGAGCGTTACGGCGCCGGTCTCGGCCGGGTCGGTGAGCACCCGCATCGCCGCGAGCGCGGCGGGGATGAGCTGCTCGGGCCGGGTGATCCGGTCGAAGTACTTCGACACCGGGCGGAACGCGTCGTTGACGGTGACGTCTCCGGCGCGCGGGTCCTCCAGCTGCTGGAGCACCGGATCTGGGCCGCGGCGGGCGAACATGTCGCTGGGCAGCAGCAGCACCGGCAGGCGGTTGGTGGTGGCCAGCGCGGCGCCGGTGATCATGTTGGTGGAGCCGGGGCCGGTGGACGCGGTGCAGGCGAAGGTCGCCAGCCGGTCGCGCGTCTTGGTGTACGCGGCGGCAGCGTGGACCATGCCCTGCTCGTTGCGCGCCAGGTAGTATGGCAGGTCGGCTTCGCCGGTTTCGGCGGCTTGCAGCAGTGCCTGGCCGATCCCGGCGACGTTGCCGTGGCCGAAGATGCCGAAGCAGCCGGGGATCAGGCGGTGTTCGACGCCGTCGCGCTCGCTGTACTGGACGGCCAGGAACCGGACGAGTGCCTGGGCAGTGGTCAGCCTCATCGGGCGCTCCCCCAGCTCTCGCGGACCCAAGCGTGCGCCGGGTCGTCGGTGATCAGCCACGCCCGGTCCGGTCCGGGGCCGGCCATGACGTTGAGGTAGTAGAGGTCGTAACCCGGCGCGGCCATCGACGGGCCGTGCCAGCCGTGCGGCACGAGCACCACGTCGCCGGAGCGGACCTCGGCGAGCACGTCGATGGGCCGGTCGTCGGTGCCGTACACGCGCTGGTAGCCCATGCCGCCGCCGTCGACCTCGAAGTAGTAGATCTCCTCTAGCTCGCGTTCGTGGTCGCCGTGTTCGTCGTGCTTGTGCGGTGGGTAGGACGACCAGTGGCCACCGGGGGTGAGCACTTCGCAGACCAGGAGCCGGTCGGCGTCGAACGTGGCCGGCAGGCAGTAGTTGTGCACCTCACGGGCGCAGGTTCCGACGCCCCGGGCTTCGCGGGGGACGTTCGTTGCCGGGCCGTACCGCGCGGGAAGCCGCTTCTCGCACCGCGCGGATGGCAGCGCGAAGCGGCCGCCTTCGTCGCTGGTGATCGTCGCGCGGGCGTCCCGCGGGAGGTAGGCGAAGTCGGTGACGCCGTCGAAGACGCCGGTGCGGCCGGTCAGCTCGAACGTCTCGCCGTCGCAGCTCACCCGGGCGCTGCCGGACAGCGGGAGCACGAGGTGTTCGGCGTCGCCGGTCGCGATCGTCGCCGACCCGCCGGAAGGCAGATCGAGGATCCGCAAGCCGGAGAAGCCCCAGCCGGCGGACTCCGGCGTGACGACGGTCGGGAAAGGACCGTCGCTCGTGGACAGCGCGGGCAGGTGGTGCTTGTTCACAGCAGGCTCACCGCCCGGTCGACCGCGCCGGCGACGTCGCCGGAGGCCGGGTAGAGCAGCGAACGGCCGACGACCAGCCCCTGCACGGTCGGCTGGGCCAGCGCTTCCCGCCAGGCGGTGAAGGCGGCTTCGGCGTCGGCGACCTCGCCACCGAGCAGCAGCACCGGCAGCGTCGAGGAGGCCAGCACTCGCGGCATGTCATCCACCACCGGCAGTTTGAGCCAGGTATAGGCGGTGCGCCTGCCGAGACCGGAAGCGATGGTGATCGACTTGATCACCGCATCCGGGGTGAGGTCGTTGCGGACCCGGCCGTTGTCCCAGCGGGACAGGAACGGCTCGACCATCGCGATCAGGGCGCGGTCGTTCAGCCCGTCGATCGCGTGGGCCGAGTTCTCCAGCGCCGCCGCGGTCGCCGGGTCCTCCAGCGCGATGCGGGTGAGCATCTTGCCGCCGTCGAAACCGAGCGAGGCGATCGTCTCGGCGTCGTAACCGGTGAAACGGTCGTCGATCTCGAACGCCGAGCCGGCCAGGCCGCCCCGGTTCATCGAGCCGAACACGCTCTTGCCGTCGAGGACGCCGCGCAGCAGCAGGTCCTCGAGGATGTCGGCGGTGCCGAGCACCCCGGTGACGCCGGGCCGTTCGAGCGCGAGGCACAGACGGTCGAGCAGCTCACCGCGGTCGGCCATCGCGGCCGGGTCGCCGCCGACGGCGTTCACGCCGCGGGCCGGGTGGTCGGCGGCGATGATCATGGCCCGGCCGTGGTCGCCGAGCACGGACTTCGCCCTGACCCGCTTGGCCGCGGCCTCGGTGATCGCGCCCGGGTCCTGGACGCGAGCGGTGACGATCCGGCGGACACGCTCAGACACGGGTGGCCTCCGCGAGCTTGGCGAGCACCTGGGCTTCGGTGGGCATGGCATCGGCGCAGGACAGCTCACCGGCGACGTGCGCGCCGGCGGCGTTGGCGAACTCGATCGCGCGGCGGGTGTCCCAACCGGAGAGCAGGCCGTGGCAGAGCGCGCCACCGAAGGCGTCCCCGGCGCCGAGACCGTTGACCACCTCGACCGGCACGGGCGGGACCTCGACGGCGCCGTCGTCGTCGACGGCCAGGACGCCGCGCGGGCCCTGCTTCACCACCGCGAGCGAGACTCCCTTGCCGCGCAAGGCTTTCGCGGCCTCGCGGGGGTCGCGCAGACCGACCGCGGTCTCACACTCGTCGAGGTTCCCGGCCGTGACGGTGACCTGGCCGAGCGCTTCGCCGACCCAGTACCGGGCCTCATCGCGCGAGATCCAGAACATCGGCCGGTAGTCGAGGTCGAGCACGGTGACGCCGCGGCGGCCGCGGGCCTCCAGCGCGGCGAGGGTCGCGGTGCGGCTGGGTTCCTGGCTCAGCCCGGTGACGGTCACCCAGAAGACGTCCGCGGCCCGGATGGCGTCGAAGTCCAACTCGCCCGGCGTCAGGTCGAGGTCCGGCGCCTTGGGGGCGCGGTAGAAATAGAGCGGGAAGTCGTCCGGCGGGAAGATCTCGCAGAACGTCACCGGGGTGGGCAGGTCCGCCGACTCACCGAGGAAGCGGTCCGAAACGCCGTAGCCGGTCAGGGCCTTGCGGACGAACCGGCCGAAGGGGTCGGCGCCGACCTTGGTGATCACGGCCGACCGGCGGCCGTGGCGCGCCGCGGCGACCGCCACGTTGGTCGCGCTGCCGCCCAGGAACTTGCCGAACAACGTGACGTCCTCCAGCCCGACACCGATCTGCCGCGGGTAGACGTCCACCCCCACCCGGCCCATGGTCAGCACCTCGAACTGCCGTTCCACCTGCGCACCTCCGCCGCACCGCGGTCACTGTCGCGCTCTACTAGCGCGCTCTAGTGGCAGGAACTATGCTGTCCTCGGCCGCCGGATGTCAAGGGCCTGGAAGAATCGGCCCGGCAGATCCGGCCAACGGAGCAGAGGCGGAGCGGACGTGCACGACGGCGAACCCACGAGCAGGTCGGCGAAGCCGACGATGGCCGACGTCGCCGCGAAAGTCGGTGTCTCCCGAGCGCTCGTCTCGCTGGTGTTCCGCGGCCAGCCCGGCGCCAGCCAGGAAACCCGGGACCGCGTGTTCGCCGCCGCCGAAGAGCTCGGATACCGCCCCGACAACGCCGCCCGGCTGCTTGCCCGCGGGCGCAGCCGGACACTGGGCGTGATGGTCACCGTGCACCAGTCGTTTCAGGCCGACCTGGTCGAAGGCATCTACCCCGAGGCCGAGCGGCTCGGCTACGACGTGCTGCTGTCGGCGACCGCGCCGAGCCGCGACGAGGCCAAAGCCGTCGAAGCACTGCTGAGCCACCGGTGCGAAGCCCTGATCCTGCTCGGCCCGAACGCCGACCGCGCGGCCCTCGACGCACTGGGCCGGCGCGCCGTCACCGCCGTGGTGGGGCGCCGGCTACCGGGCGCGCTGGTGGACAGCGTGCACACCGCCGACACCAAGGGGATCCGGCAGGCTGTCGACCACCTGGTGGAGCTCGGGCACCGCCACATCGTGCACGTCGACGGCGGCAAGGAACCGGGTTCCGCCGACCGCCGCCGGGCCTACCGCGCGGCCGTGCGGCGGCACGGGCTGCCCGACCGCGTTCTGCCCGGCGCGCATGACGAAGAAGCGGGCATGGCCGCGGCCCGGCTACTGCTCACCGAAGACACCCTGCCGACCGCAGTCCTCGCCGGTAACGACCGCTGTGCGATCGGGCTCATGCACACCCTCGGCCGAGCGGGGCTGGAGTTCCCCCGCGACATCTCGATCGTCGGGTTCGACGACAACCACCTGTCGCACCTGTCGCACATCGACCTCACCACCGTCCACCAGGACGCCGCCGGCCTCGCCCAAGCCGCGGTCCACGCCGTCACCGACCGGCTCGAAAACGAATCCCGAGCCCCCGCGGAGATCGTCCTGGACCCGAAACTCGTCGTCCGCGGAACAACCGGCCCACCGGCCCGCTGAGCGCGGTGGTCATCGCTTCGCCGAGGTCGAACTCCGTACGGCGAGTGACAGCAATGTCGAAAGTGCGGTCGCAGAGGGTCCCGCCGGCCGTTCGTTCGCACGCCTCACGCGAGGTGACCTTCCATGTCACGCCAACCGGCCTGCGGGTGACCACCCGATGTCGACCACGAGCTCGCCACCGTCGTCGTATCGACCGAGGTCGGCCGCGACCTCGACACCGTTCGGCATCCGCAGCCTCACTGTCGCCCCCTCCGGGGACTGTGGATCAACGGTGAGCCGATCAAACTCCGCGGCGCCGCCGACGTCCCGCCGGTGCCGCTGCTGACGAAGGCCACTTCCTCTGGAACATCCTGTTCGACCCCCTTGAGATCTTCGACCTCAAAGACACCATCGGCCTCACGGAGGCGCAGATCAGCCACCGCCTCGTGGCGGCGTACTGCGGCAGCCTCCGTGGTTGGACACTCGAAGGTGAGAACGACAGCTGAGCACGGCCACCGCTGCGGTCTGATCCACCGAGCACCACGGCGACGGCGACCACCACGCGCCTCAACGGTCGCCCCTCGCCGCAAATCGACCAATTTGCAGGTCGCGACCGAGTCCTGCCGCCGCGCTTCAACTGCTGACCATAACTTGGGTATCGCCGTTATGCGTTGGTGCTTCAGCACCGCAGCGCGGATCAGTGGGATTCGCGGCTCACCTGCGAGCCACTGGAGCCGAGCAGGAAGTCCAGATCCGCTCCCGTGTCAGCCTGCAGCACGTGCTCGACGTAGAGCCTTTCCCAGCCGCGCTGTGGAGTAGCGAAACCGGCCACCGCGGCCTCGGCTGGGGTGCGGGCGGCCAGCTCACTGTCCGGAAGGTCGACGTCGATTCGCCTGGCCTTGACGTCGAGGCTGATGATGTCGCCGGTCCGGATCAGCGCGAGTGGGCCACCCGCGGCGGCTTCGGGGGCGACATGCAGGACCACGGTGCCGTAGGCGGTGCCGCTCATGCGGCCGTCGCAAACCCGGACCATGTCCCGGACACCCTGTTCCAGCAGTTTCTTGGGCAGTGGCAGGTTGGCGACTTCGGGCATGCCGGGGTAGCCCTTGGGGCCGCAGCCACGCAGCACCAGCACCGAGTCGGCGTCCACGTCCAGGCCGGGGTCGTCGATGCGGGCGTGGAAGTCCTCGATGGAGTCGAAGACCACGGCCGGGCCGCGGTGCTGCAGCAGGTGCGGTGACGCGGCGGCCGGCTTGATCAGGGCGCCGTCCGGGGCGAGGTTGCCGCGCAGCACGGCGATGCCGCCGTGCTCGACGAGTGGCTTCGCACGGGTGCGGATGACTTCGGTGTCCCAGATCGGGGCGTCGTCGAGGAAGGAGACCAGCGGCTTGCCGGTGACGGTCAGCGCCTCGGGGTCGAGCAGGTCGGCGACCTCGCGCAGCACGGCGCGCAGGCCGCCGGCGCGGTGGAAGTCGTCCATGAGGAACCGGCCGGCGGGCAGCAGGTCGGCCAGCACGGGCACCCGTGAGCCGATGCGGTCGAAATCCGCCAGCGTCAGCTCGATGCCGAGGCGCCCGGCGATCGCCAGCAGGTGGACCACGGCGTTGGTGGACCCGCCGATGGCGGCCAGCGCGACGATGGCGTTTCGGAACGAGCCGCTCGTCAAGAACGTGCTCGGCCGGCGGTCGGCGGCGACCATCTCGACGGCCAGGCGTCCGGTGCCGTGGGCCGCCTCCAGCAGACGGCTGTCCGGGGCGGGCGTGCCGGCGACGCCGGGCACCACGGTGCCGAGGGCTTCGGCGACGAGCGCCATGGTGGAGGCGGTGCCCATGGTGTTGCAGTGGCCGCGGCTGCGGATCATCGCCGACTCGGAGCGGGTGAAGTCGGCCGCCGAGAGAACGCCGGCCCGCACCTCCTCCGACAACCGCCACACATCGGTACCACAGCCCAGCGGCTTGCCGCGGAAAGTGCCGGTGAGCATCGGGCCGCCCGGAACGACCACCGCGGGCAGGTCGACCGAGGCAGCGGCCATGAGCAGCGACGGAATCGTCTTGTCACAGCCGCCCAGCAGCACCACTCCGTCGACGGGGTTGGCCCGCAGCATCTCCTCGGTCGCCATCGCGGCCATGTTGCGCCACAGCATCGCGGTCGGCCGCACCTGCGTCTCGCCCAGCGACACCACCGGCAGCTCCAGCGGGATGCCCCCCGCCTCGTAGACGCCGTTCTTCACCGACTGCGCGATCTCGTTCAGGTGCGCGTTGCACGGGGTCAGGTCCGAAGCGGTGTTGGCGATGGCGATCTGCGGACGACCGGTGAACGCGTCACCGGGCACGCCGCGGCGCATCCACGCCCGGTGGATGTAGGCGTTGCGGCCTTGCCCTTCGTACCACTGCGCGCTGCGAAGCCCCATGAGCGACCGCCTTCCGATAATCGAATCATTGGTCTAACATCCGGAACATCATGAAGAATAGGCGCACCCTCGCCGCGGCGACAGGCTCGGCCTACCAGCTCGCCGAAGGCCCCGTCTGGGACCCGATCCGACACCGGCTGCTGTGGGTGGACATCCTCGGCGGCGCCGTGCTCGAAGGCACCCTCGACGACGGCCGCATCGAGGTCACCACCCGGCACGCCTTCGACGAGATGGTCGGCGCGGTGGCCGTGGCCGAAGACGGCACGCTCCTCGTGGCCGCGCAGGAAAACTTCGTCCTCATCCACCCCGACCGGACCCGCGAATCCGGGCCACGCATCGTTCCCGCGGGCGAGTCGCGCCGGCTCAACGACGGCGGCACCGACCCCGCCGGGCGCTTCCTCGTCGGCACCCTGGCCTTGGCCGGGGCGTCCGAAAGCGAGGTGCTGGTCCGCTGGGAGCACGACGGCCGCCTCACCGAGCTCGACGCCGACCTGACCCTGTCCAACGGCCTCGCCTGGTCAGCTGACGGCACCCGGATGTACAGCGTCGACACGCTGCGCGGCACCGTGTTCGTCCGCGGCTACGACCCGCGGACCGGCGCGGTCGGCCGGCGGCAGGTACACCTGCGGCTCGACGACGGCTCCCCCGACGGGATCGCCCTCGATGCCGCCGACCACTTGTGGGTGGCGGTGTGGGGAGCCGGCGAAGTCCGCCGGTACTCCCCCGACGGCACCGTGGCAGAACGCCTCGCCGTTCCCGCGCCGCACACCTCCTGCGTCGCCTTCGCCGGCGATGACCTGCGCACCCTCGTCATCACCACCGCCACCAACGGACTGAGCGACCGGCAGCGCCGAGCCCATCCGGACTCCGGGCGGCTGTTCACCATGCGCGTCGACACCCCCGGTCTGCCCGTTCCCGCCTGGGTACCACCCACCACTCCAGGGCGAGCTGCGCGCTTCGCCACCCTCCGCCCAGATCAGGAGTTTCCGTGACGATCCCTTCGCGCTTACCCCGCCGTGTCTTGTTCGGGGCCGCGTACTACGCCGAGTACCAGCGCGGTGACCGTCTGGCCGACGATTTCGCACTGATGGCCGCGGCCGGGTTCACCGTCATCCGCGTCGGCGAGTCGGTGTGGTCGACCTGGGAGCCCGAAGACGGCCGGTTCGAACTCGACTGGCTGCAGCCGATCCTCGACCTCGCCCACGAACACGGCATCTCCGTCATCCTCGGCACCCCGACCTACGCGGTCCCACCGTGGCTCGCGCGCCGGTACCCCGAGATCGCCGGTGAAACCGCGACCGGGCAACGGATCGGCTGGGGTGGACGGCAGGAGGTCGACTTCACCCACGCCGCCTTCCGGTTCCACGCCGAGCGGGTCGTCCGCGCCATCCTCGGCCGCTACGCCGATCACCCCGCGGTGATCGGCTTCCAGGTCGACAACGAACCCGGCCTGCACCTGCTCCACAACCACGGAGTGTTCCAACGTTTCGTCGAGCACCTACGCCAGCACTACGGCGACGTGGCGACGCTCAACGAGGCCTGGGGCCTCGTCTACTGGTCCCATCGGCTGTCCGACTGGTCCGACCTGTGGGTACCTGACGGCAGCATCCAGCCGCAGTACGACCTCGCCTGGCGCCGCTTCCAAGGCGAGCTGACGACCGAGTTCATCGACTGGCAGGCCGGAATCGCGCGCGGCTACGCCCATCCGGGCCAGTTCGTCACCACCTGCATCGACTACGGCCGGCCGGCGATGGACGACGAACAGGTGTCCCGGGGACTGGACATCACTTCGGGCAACGCCTACTACGACATGCAGGACGGACTGCTGCTGCCACAAGAAGAGCAGACTGCACAGACGTGGCCTCCGTCAGGCGTGTGGGCGCTTTATCTCATCGCCGACCGCATGTACGCGTCGCGTCAAGCACCGTTCCTGGTGACCGAGACCAACGCCTCCTCCATCGGCGCCACCTGGCACAACAAACCCGGCTACGACGGGCAGTGGCGGCAAGCGGCCTGGGCGCTGGTCGCACGCGGCGCCAGGATGGTCGAGTACTGGCACTGGCACACCCTCCAGTTCGGCACCGAGACGTACTGGGGTGGCGTCCTGCCGCACAGCAACGTGCCCGGCCGCGTGTACCACGAGATCGCAAAGCTCGGTGCCGAGTTCGCGTCCGCGGGCGACCTCGTCGCCGACCTCACGCCCGGCACCGACGTGGCGATGCTGTACTCGACACCCAGCAAGTGGCTGATGGAAAAGCATCCACCACTGGCCACCGCGGACGGCGGCCCGCACCCCGGCGCCTACCACCGGATCTTCGACGCGTTCTACAAGGGCGCCTTCGACGCCCGCCTGTCCACCCGGATCGTCCACGTCCCGCAGGTGATCGACGGCACGCCCGACGGACAGCCAGTGGACGCGGCCGAGTTCGCCACGCGGCAGCCGCTGCTCGTCGTCGCGGGCTGCTACCTGGCCGACGAGCGCCTGCTCGGCTGGCTCGCCGCGTACGCCGATGCAGGTGGACACCTCATCCTCGGCCCGCGCACCGGCTACGCCGACACCGAAGGCCGTGCCCGCGCCGAAATCGCCCCCGCGAAGCTGACCGAATACGCCGGAGTGTCCTACGGCGAATACAGCAACCTCACCACGAACGTCCCGCTGGTGAGCACTCCGGACAGCGAACTGCGGCTGGGCCCCGACGCCGAAGCGACAGCCTGGGCCGACCTCCTGGTGGCCACCGATGCCAGCGTCCTCGCCACCTACGACCACCCGCACTTCGGGCGGTGGGCTGCCGCGACCACCCGCCCGCACGGCAACGGCCGCATCACCTGCGTGGGCACCGTCCCCGGCTCCGCATTCGCGCGAGCGCTGTTCGAGTGGGCACGCCCCCGGACATCAGCCTGGACTCGGCTACCGGCCACGGTGACCGTCACCAGCGCGACCAGCCGGGACGGCCGGCGGGTGCACATCATCCACAACTGGTCCTGGGAAGCACAAACCGTCGAAGCGCCCATCGACCTCGAGAACGTGCTTGCGGGCTCAAAGGTCAGCTCCGGCAGCACCATCGAACTGGGCGCTTGGGACGTCGTCGTCGCCGTCGAGACGTGACAACACCCCGGCAACGAGGCTCCGGGTCGCCGTCCTGGCCGCCCGGAGGCCTCGTCGTCGGCTGTGGCTAATGGACCACCACGCGGACCTGTCCCAGGTTCTGAACATCGGCGAACGGCGCGGCCGGGTTTCCGGCACGGTTCGCGGTCACCCGCAGCGCCACGATGTAGGTGCCGGGTGCGGTGTAGGTGTGCGTCGCTGAAAGCTCCACACAATCCCGCGGCGGGCCCGATGGCCGACGCTCGAACACGCCGTCACCGGTGAAGTCCCATTCGGCCGACACCACCTTGCCTGCCCCCGGCGGCACCTGGGCCAGCGCCTTGAACGCGACGGGCCGGCCCGCGGTGACGTCGATCCTGGTGCCACCGCCCGCCGTGAGATCGACCACCGGCTGGATACCCCGGCGCTCCTGGGCGGTCGCCGGCACCCGGATCTGGCTGTCCGCCATGGTGTACTGCGTCGATCGTGCCGGCACCACACCCCGTTCCGCCCAGGCGCTCACATCACGCAGCGCCTGCTCCAGGATGCCTCCGTAGCCGACCAGGCCGGGCAAGTGCGCCCCGATGTGGTCGGCGTGGTCGTTGAACCAGACGCGGAACATGCTGTCGTAACGGTTGCCGAGGGCCTGCTTCGCCTGGCTCGCGTACCAGTCGGCGTCCCACGGGTAGGCATCGGTGTCCAGCAGGTTGGCGACCACGATGACCTTCGCGGTGATCTTGCCGGTGAACGTGCCGCCGCCGCTGACGTTGCGCGAGATCATCGGACCCACTTCGACCGGACGCTGCGGGTAGATCGGCTGCCCCGCGGCATCGCGGAACTGGTCCCAGGCGTGAAAACCCGGCCGCGTCGGAACCTGGTAGCGGTGGTAAGCCAGCAGCGCGAGGGACCACCGGTTGTCCATGCGCAGCTTGGCGCCTTCGGCCAGCGCGTCGAGCACGTCGGGCGGATTGCCGCCGCCGATGGTGAACACCTTCGTCGCCGGGTCCAGGGTGCCGGTGAGCGTCCCGGCCTTCGTCGTACCATCCGGCCGGTAGACGGTGAAGTCGAGGAGAAGGTTGGCCGGGTTCGCCGGGACGCCGTCGAGGACCAGACTTGTCGGCCGGCTCTGCGGGTCCCGGTTGACCTTGGTGACGGTGGCCGGATAGTCGATCCGCGCGGAGCGGAACAGATCACCCAGCGGCGACCGCTCGGTGCCGAGATAGCCCGCCTTGCCCCAGAAGTCGTCCGCGTACGCCGGATCCAGGGCACGCACGGTGCTCGCGAATCCGAGCAGCCCCTGGGGGTCGTCCATGCCGAGAACGTACCGGTAGTTCGCCCAAGCCCGAAGCGGGATTCCCATCTTCGTCACCTCGGTGAGCACCGCCCGTTCCACTCCGGACAGACCGGCACCGGGGTTCCCCGATCCACCGGGCTTCACCGCGTCCGCGATCCGCGGCGCCTTCGTGCCCAGTACCAGCCGGGCGAAGGCGCGCACGAAGAAGTTGTTCGGAATGGCCTCGGGCGTCCCGGGAATGAACGGCACCGCGCCGTCCCAGACCCCGGTGGTGTTTTCGATCGCGCCGATCGCCTGGTACGACCCGCCGCTGCCGCCGTAGAGGTAACCGAAGATCCGCCGCGACGTCCCGTAGTAGCGCGCCGCGACCTGCTTCGAGAACTTGGCTGCGGCCGCGTCGACCCGGTACCCGGTGCTGCCGTTCGTCTGTACCCGGTAGGCGCCGCTGTCCGCAGCAAACGCGATGTCGTCGTCGGTCGCGTTCTCGTTCTGCAACGGATAGACCACTTGGAAGAACCGGCCGTCCCAGCGTGCCTTGGGCGGCAGGTAGAAGGTGAACCGGGAACCGGTCCCGTCGAAGTGCCCGGAAACCTTGTGATGGGGAACCGGGCTGGTCACGTCTTGCTCGCTGTCGACGACCGGCTTGCCGTACTGCTGATCGACGCAGTCGGCGGTTACCTGTATCGGCCCACCCGGCTGTGATGGTGCACACTCCGGTGGCGGCTGCGCCGCCGCAGCGGTGCCCGAACTCAGTGACCCGCCGAGCACGATGGTCACGCCCGCCACTACCGTTCCGAGCCGGACGCGACGACGACTCGTCCTTGGTGGTGGTACATATCGTCCCAAAAGGGTGGCAGTCACCATTGATCGCCTCATTTTCCTGTGACAACAATTGAAATACTCGAAGTGAATTTCTGTCGTGGACGCCGATCGCGGCCTCAGGCGGCTATGTACTGGGCCAACTCGGTCAACGTGGCGTGTACCTCGGGTACGAGCGGGGTCATGCCCAGGTGGCCATGGACCATTCCTCGCGCGAGATATACCTCGAGTTCGGCTCCGCACGCGCGCGCCCGCGCCGCGAATGCTTCACCCGACGCACGAAGGTCGTCGTACTCGTTGACGACCAGCAGACCCGGCGGCAGGGAGCCCAGATCGCGATGGTCGACCGAAAGGTACGGCGTGTCCGTCCGCTTTCCGCGGTAGACGCCGAAGAAGTAACCCATGGTGCTGCTCTGGATCCGGGCGCCACGAGGCAGGGTACGGGTCTTCGCCAGCACCTCGGGCGACTCGGGAAGACGGTCGTGCAACGCGGGATAGACGAGCAGCAGCCGCGCCGGCGGTGCGACACCGCGGTCGATCAACTCGAGCGTAGCCGACACGGCCAGGCTCCCGCCCGCCGAAGCGCCGCCCAGGGCGAGCCGCGCCGGGTCGGCGCCCCACCGCCGGCTCCGCGCGCGAACCCACTCGTACGCAGCAAGGACGTCCTGATGCGGGATCGGGTACGTCGTCGTGTTCCCGTCCGCGAGGTGGTAGTCGACCGAAACCACCAGGGCGCCGGCGCGATGGCACAGCTCACGGCACACCAGGTCGCCCTCGTTCATGTCCAGGCTGCCACCGAGGAAGCCGCCGCCGTGCGCCCAGACCAGTCCCGGCCCCCGCACTCCGACGCGGGGCCGGTACAGGCGCACGCGCACCGGGCCGTGAGGGCCGTGCACGTCCTCCTCGGTCACGGTGACCGCCGGGGGCGCGTAGTCACGATCGTCCAGCGACCCCTCGAGAATCCGCTTTCGCTGCAACGGATCCTTGAGCAGTTCCTCGATCGACACGTCCGGCACCGTCGCGAGACGGTGTGCCACATAGGGATCGAGAGACATGCAGCGATGCTAGACACCGAACAGGATATAGTCCATACTTCGGATCAAAGTTTCAATTATTGGAATCAATCTGCCCCGTAGAATCCTGCGCCGCCGGTTTACGGCTCCCGACGCGAGTCCAACGAGCTCGGAGGACGTGGGCGGCCGCCTTGGGCTCCCGCGTTCGCGTGAAGACGCCCTTCTTGTTTCCGTCGACCCGGTGGATGCCGTTCGTGGTGCGGAAGTCGGCGAAGTTCCACACGTGCTCACCGACCACACCCTCGACCCGGTCGAAGACCCGGTGGTGCATCTCGAAGAACGCCACCTGGTATTCCTCCGTCCACGGGATGTCCCACACCGAGTGCAGGCCGGGCAGGGTATCGGCGCCGTATTCGCTCATGATGATCGGCTTGCCGAACTTGCCCGCCCAGCCGGTGAGATCGCCCTCGAGGTACCGCTCGGCGGTCACGAGGTCGCCGTTGGCGACGTACCAGCCGTGGTAGCGGTTGAGGCAGACGACGTCGAACAGGTCGGCGATGCGATCGTCGCGGTAACTCGCCAACATGACGTTCGCATAGGTCACCGGCCGCGTCGGGTCGAGTTCGCGGGTCAGCCGCACGAGCGGTTCGAAGTACTCACGCGCACCGTCCTCGTGCGACGACGGCTCGTTGGCTATGCACCACATCACCACACTGGGGTGGTTCTTGTCCCGGGCGATCAGCTCGCGGATCGCTTGCGCGTGCGCGTTGCGGGTCTTGTCGTTCATCGTCTCCGGCGAGAACGTGGGCCGTTTCGGTCCGTTGGCCAAGCCCCCCTCGACGGCGAGGTTGAGCCCGACCGCCGCCGTCTCGTCGATGACGACGACGCCGTGCCGGTCGGCGAACTCGAGCACCTCCTCCGCGTACGGGTAGTGCGAGGTGCGGAACGAGTTGGCGCCGATCCACTCCAGCAACTGGAAATCGTGCACGAGGTAGGCACTGTCGTGGCCCTTGCCCCGCACCGCGGTGTCCTCGTGCTTGCCGAAGCCGGTGAAGTAGAACGGCGCGCCGTTGATGAGGAACTCGCTTCCCCGCACCTCGACGGTACGCACGCCGACCGCCACCGGATACGTGTCGGCCACGGTGTCACCATCGACCACCTCGACGATCAGCTCGTACAGGTAAGCCGCCCCCGGCTGCCACAACCGGACGTCGGGCACGCGCAGCACACCTCGCGTGCCCGAGGCGCTCGCCACCTCGGCCAGGGCGGCGTCGAGCAGCCGGACGCGCAGCTCGGCGGGCGCGCTCGTCGCCACCGTGTAGCCGACGACTCCGGTGGAACCGTCCACGTCGGTCACGACGGTGACGTCCGTGACCCGTACCGAGGGGGCACTGTACAGCCACACCGAACGCGCTAGTCCGCCGTAGTTGTAGAAGTCGTGCAGGTACTTCTGCTGCCGGCGGCCGTCTTCGGTCACCGTGATCGAGCCAGGCGGGATCGTGGTGCCGGTCAGTTCGTTGCTCACCGCGATCGTCAGCCGGAACTCGCCGCCGGCGGTGACCACCTCGGTGATGTCGGCCTCGAACGGTGTGTAGCCACCCGCGTGCTCGGCCACCAGCTCGTCCCCGACGTAGACCCGGCCGGCGTGCGTCGCGGCGTCCACGCGCACGAAGATGCGGTCGCCCGCCCACCCTCGCGGCACCCGCACCGACCGCTGATACCACACCCAGCCGACGTGATCGCGCACCGCCGGATCGACGAACAGATCATTGAAGCTGGCCGGTACGGCCGCCTCCAACGTGCTGTCGAGCGTGGCACGCCACGGTTCGTCGCCGGCGGCGCCATCGAGGGCGAACCGCCACAGCCCGTCAAGCGAGAGCAGCTCACGGGTCGCGGTGGCCTTGGCCTTCAGCATCATCTCTCCCTTACCCCGGGCCCGGCAGCAGCGCCGGCCCTCTCCGCGAAGTGCTACTTTTCGAGCCTAGCCGAAAATAGCAACACGATGCTAGATTGGCCGCGACGGGAGGTCCGGATGGCGATACCACGGAGAATGCCGCGTCCCGGCGACCAAGCGCCGGGCTTCACCATCGGCGTCCTGGGCGCCGCGAAGATCGTCAAGGAGGCACTGCTGGCTCCCGCGGCCATTGTCGACGGTGTCGAGGTCGACGCGATCGCGGCCAGGAACGTCGGCCGCGCCGAGGCTTACGCCGCAGAGCACGGCATTGCCCGGGTGCTGCCTTCCTATGAACACGTGCTCGACGATCCCGGCATCGACGCCGTCTACCTGCCGGCCCCGAGCGCGCTGCACGGGTACTGGATGCGCCGCGCGCTCGACGCCGGCAAACACGTCCTGTGCGAAAAACCGTTCACTGCCAACGCCGGAGAGTCGGCTGAGATCGCGGAGCTGGCCGAGGACACCGGTCTCGTCGTCATGGAGGCGTTCCACTCCCGGCACCATCCGATGTGGACCCGGCTGACCGAGATCGTCGGCTCCGGTGCGCTCGGGGAGATCCACGAGGCCAGTGCCCGGTTCTGTGTGACACACCTCGATGCCGGGGCCATCCAGTGGCAACGGGAGCTGGGCGGCGGCGCGTTGCTGGATCTCGGGTGCTATCCCGTGCACCTGCTTCGTTTCCTGTTCGGCGAACCGCGGGTCACCGCGGCACGAGCACGCGACATCGATGGTGTCGACGCGTCGATGAAAGCAGAACTCGCCTTCCCTGGCTCCGTGTCCGGTCACGTCGAGGCGAGCATGTGGGCCGAGGACGCCCGCGGGGCGGAACTCCGGGTCACCGGATCCGCGGGGGTGCTGCACGTGCGGATGCCGTACCACCCGCACTTCCACGGCCTGATCACCCTTACCACCGAGGAAGAAGTGCTCACCGAGCCGGGCAACCCGCGCACCACCTACAGCTTCCAGCTGGAGAGGTTCCGCGATGCCGTCCGTGACGGCGCGCCCGTCGTCACGGACGCGCGCGAAGCCACCGCAAGAATGCATGTCATCGACGCGATCTACCGCGCGGCCGGCATGCAGCCCAGGGAACCGCTGAATCCGGAGAATCCTTCGGCCACCTGAGGACGAACGACGGCCTGTTCCCGCGCCGGCGCTGACTGATCAAGGAGGATCACCGATGCCGCACCCGGAGCCCACCAGCCCGATCCCCGCCGCCCTCCCGCCGCCCACAGAGGCGAAGGAGCGGCCCTGGCTCGGCTCTTCACCCGGCACGGCCGACGCGGACCTGCCGAAGGTCAGCCCGCGATACGTCTTCCTGCTGGTGCTCGCGAGCCTCGGCACTTGGATGGCCTACGTCGCCCCGATGTCCTACTCGCTCACGATCAGGCTCCACCAGATCGCGCCGGGGCATGCCGAGTACCTCGGCTACCTCACCGGTATCGGCGGTGTGGTATCGCTCGTGCTCAATCCGTTCGTCGGCGTGCTGTCCGACCGCACTCGATCGAGGCTCGGACGGCGGCGTCCCTATCTCATCGCGGGCACGCTTGCCGGCCTCGCGGCGCTGCTGGTGCTGGCCGTCGCCCCGAACGTGGCCCTGCTCGGCGCCGGCTGGGTGCTGGCGGTGATCGGCTGGCAGACCGTCATGGCCGCGATCACCACGCTCCAGGCCGACAAACTACCCGAGCACCAGCGCGGCAAGGTCTCCGGAATCACCGGGCTCGCGCAGATGGTGGCATCGGCACTGGGAGTCGCCGTCGCGACCACGCTGGTGGGCAACAATCTTCTTCTGCTGCTGGTGCCGGGGCTGATCGGACTGCTGCTGGTCCTGCCGCTGGCGGTCCGGCCCCAGGACCCCGACGGCCGGACGATCACGCTGCCCGAAGACAAGATCGGCATCCGGCTGCTGTTCGCCAAGTACCTGTTCGACCCGCGACGGCACCGCGACTTCGCATGGAACTGGCTCGGCCGGTTCGTCTTCTACATCGGCATGACCTTCAACACCACCTATCTGGCCTTCTTCCTGGCGCAACGACTCGGTGTCTCCGTGGAGCGCATCGGTGGCACCATCACGGCCATCTCGGGTGCGGGCGTACTGGCCACGATGCTCGGCGCGCTCGCCGGCGGCATACTGTCGGACCGGCTCCGGCGGCGGCGCCTGTTCGTCCTGTTGTCGGGTCTCCTCTTCTGCGTCGGCGCTCTCCTCATGGTGAGCTCACCCAGCTTCGCCGTTCTCGTCGCCGGTTCGGCGTTGACGAGCCTGGCGCTGGGCATGTTCTCCGCCGTGGACCAAGCCGTGGTCCTGGACGTGCTGCCCAGCCGCGCCGAGGCCGGCCGGTTCATCGGCATCGTCAACTACGCACAGCAGATCCCGCACGCCGTCGCCCCACTCGCCGCCTCCGTGCTGCTCGGCATCGGCGCGGCCGGGGACGAGAAGAACTACAGCGTGCTCTACCTCGCCGGTGGGGCGCTCACTCTGATCGGAGGACTCATCGTCATGGTCAAGGTCAAGGGAAGCCGGTGACAGCGTGACCGAACTGCCGGCCGGATTCCTGTGGGGCGCGTCGACGGCGGCGCACCAGATCGAAGGCAACAACGTCAACAGCGACTGGTGGGTGCGGGAGCAGCGGATCCCGCAGCTGGACCGCAGCGGGGACGCCTGCGACAGCTACCACCGGTACGCCGAGGACATGCGGCTGCTTGCCGAGGTGGGCTTGACCGCCTACCGGTTCAGCGTCGAATGGGCACGCATCGAGCCGGCGGAGGGCCACATCTCACGCGCGGAGCTGACCCACTACCGGCGCATGATCACCACCGCGCTGGAGCTGGGACTGACGCCGGTGGTGACGCTGCACCATTTCACCCATCCCCGCTGGTTCGCCGAGGACGGCGGGTGGATGGGCCCGAACGCGATCGACCGCTTCCGCCGGTACGTCGAGGCCGTGTCGTCCATTTTGGACGACGTGAACTGGGTGTGCACGGTGAACGAGCCGAACATGCTCGCCGTCATCGTGGGGCTCGCCGCGCAGTACGCGCACAGCCCCACCGTCGACCGGGAACGACCGCGGGTGCTGCCGTCGCCGGACCCCGAGATCGGGCGGCGCCTCGTCGCAGCGCATCACGCGGCGCGCGAGATCCTGAAGGACCGCACTCGAGCCGCTGTCGGGTGGGCGGTCGCCTGCCAGGCGTTCACAGCCGTACCGGAGAACGAGGCGAAGCTGGCCGAGGTGCGGTACGTCTACGAGGACCTGTATCTCGAGGCCTCGCGCGACGACGACTTCATCGGGGTGCAGGCGTACCGGAGCCGTGAGGTCGACGCCCGTGGCATCGTCCCGCACTCGCCGAGCCCCGACGACACGCTGACCGGGTGGGCGTACCGTCCCGACGCACTCGGCATCGCGGTGCGGCACGCGTGGCAGGTCACCGGCGGCGTCCCGGTCCTGGTCACCGAGAACGGGATCGCGACCGCCGACGACAGCCGTCGCATCGCCTACACCTCGGAGGCACTGCGGCACCTGTTCGCGGCGATCGACGACGGCGTCGACGTGCGCGGCTACCTGCATTGGTCCGCGTTGGACAACTACGAATGGGGTGACTGGAAGCCCACCTTCGGCCTGATCGCGGTCGACCGGGAGACCTTCGCCCGCACCCCGAAACCGAGCCTGGCCTGGCTGGGGGAACGCGCCCGGAAAGGGACACTTGAGGACTGAGATGACCGACATCACCGAGATGCCCGCCGACGGTTCCGGATTCCACCCCGTCGGGCGGCTGCCGATGCACTCGATCCCGCGGGCGCCGGAGGTCGTGCTGGACGGCGACTGGGACTTCCAGCTGCTCCCGGGCCCGCACCACCCGGTCGGCGAGGAGTGGAAAGTCGTCCCGGTCCCGAGCCTGTGGACTATGCGCGAGACCGAGGACCGGCCGCACTACACCAATGTGCCGATGCCGTTCGACGAGGTGCCGCCGACGATCCCGGCGCGCAACCCCACCGGGGTCTACCGCCGCTCGTTCGACCTCTCCCCCGCCGCGGGCCGCCGGGTGATCCTGCACGTCGGTGCCGCGGAGGGGCTGCTGCGCGGGTTCGTCAACGGCACACCGGTCGGCGTGAGCACCGACTCCCACCTGGCCGCGGAGTTCGACATCACCGACGCCTGCACCGCCGACGAGAACACGGTGGAGCTGGTGGTGTCGAAGTGGTCGTCAGTGTCCTATCTGGAGGACCAGGACCATTGGTGGCAGTCGGGCATCAGCCGCTCCGTCCACCTCTACACGGTGCCGGAGGTCCGGCTGGCCGACCTGTCCGTGGTGGCCGACTTCGATCCGGAAACGCGGCGGGGCAGCCTGCGGGCCGTGATCACCACGGCCGGGCTGGACCACCTGTTCGACCTCGGCTGGCAGCTGCGCGCCGAAGTCCTGGGCCGCGAGCTGACGGTGCCGGTGACGCCGCGCCGCCCCGCTCCCGCCCTGCCTCGGCTGCCCGACGACCGGTCGGCGCGGCCGGAACCCCGGCTGCCGGCCGACTACCTCGACTTGATCAGCGTCAACGCCGCCGACGCACCCGTACCCGCTCACCTGACGGGCCAGGCCGCGCGGCTCGAAGAGGCCATGACCCCGGCACCGTGTGCCGGGACGGTCCGGATCACGCTGGACGACCTCGAAGTCGATCCGTGGTCTGCGGAGCGGCCGCACCTGGAAGACCTCGCCGTTCAGCTCATCGCACCCGACGGCACCGTGGCCGACGAGGCACGCATCAGCATCGGCTTCCGGCGGGTGCGCATCGAGGGCCGGGACCTGCTGGTCAACGGCAAGCGCATCATGATCCAGGGCGTCAACCGGCACGATGTCGAGCCGCGGACCGGCCGGGTGCTGTCCCGGGAGACCATGCTCGCTGAACTGTCCCTGCTGAAGCGGTTCAACGTCAACGCGATCCGCACCTCCCACTACCCCAACGACCCCGCCTTCCTCGACCTCTGCGACGAGATCGGGTTCTACGTCGTCGACGAGGCCGACATCGAAGGCCACGCCTTCGCCCCCACGCTGTGCGACGACCCGCGGTACTTGACCGCCTTCCTGGACCGCGTGTCCCGCATGGTGCTGCGGGACCGCAACCACCCGTCGGTGATCCTGTGGTCGCTGGGCAACGAGACCGGCCACGGTGCCAACCACGACGCCGCGGCCGGCTGGCTGCGCCGGTTCGACCCCACCCGTCCGCTCCACTACGAAGGCGCGATCTCCACCGACTGGCACGCCGGGCACACCGCGACCGACGTCGTGTGCCCGATGTACCCGTCCTTCCAAGCCCTGGAAGCATTCGCCACCGACCCACGCGCGGACCGTCCCGTCATCCTGTGCGAGTACGCCTTCACGCTGGGCAACTCGACGGGTGGGCTCGCCCGCTACTGGGAGCTGTTCGAGTCGCTGCCGACGCTGCAGGGCGGGTTCATCTGGGGTTTCAAGGACCACGGACTCGACCCCGACGGCGACGGCCGGTACCGCTACGGCGGCGACTTCGGCGACGAACCGAACGACGGGCCCTTCCTGCTGTACGGGCTCGTCTTCGCCGACCTCACCCCGAAACCCGCGCTGTACGAGGCTCGCGGCCTGTTCAGCCCCGCCCGGATCGTCTCGACCGCCGACGACGTCCTCGCTGGCCGGCTCACCATCCGCAACCGGCAGGCGTTCGCCGACCTGTCCGCCTACACCTTCGAAGTCCACGTCGAGACCGCGACCGGCCCGCAAGGCGCGATCACGATCGAAGCCGGTCACGTCCCCGCGGGCAGCGAGAAAACCATCGAGATCCCGTCCGCGCTGCGTGAACTGCTCGTCACGGCAGACCCGCTCGCGCTGACACTCAGCTTGCGTACGCGAAACCCAGCGATCTGGGCGCCGGAGGGCACGACGATCTCGGTCCTTCAGGTCGCCCTGCCCCGACGTCTGCCGCCTCTCCCGGAGGCCGCCGGAACGATCGTCGAGGTCGACGACACCGGGGCGATCTCGCACCCGCTGCTCCGCGAGGCACCCCGCCTCTGCCTGTGGCGCGCGCTCACCAACAACGACCGGTCCGTCGCCATGGACCAGCGCTTCGTCCGCAGCGGGCTCTTCCGGCTCACCACCAAGACCGTCGACGTCGACCGCTCCGGCGACGGGGTCACGGTGTCCACTGTGTACACCGCCGCATTCGGGGAGGAGGTACTGCACCGGCGCACGATCACCGCGCTCGCCGACGGTGACTACGTGTTCGCCGAACACGTCACCCTGCCCGAGAGCACCGAGGACGTCCTCCGCGTCGGCGTGGAGTTCACCCTCGCCGAGGGCATCGCCGACGCGGGCTGGGCCGGGCTGGGCCCCTGGGAGAACTATCCCGACCGCCGGACGTCGGCCTTGCTCGGCGCGTGGCACAGCACCATCGACGACCTCGCCGTGCCCTACCTGCGCCCGCAGGAGAACGGCGGCCGCGGCGAGGTGACGGACCTGCGGCTGACCGGACCCGCCGGCACGGTGCGCACCACACACGCCACACCGCTGCACGTCACCGTGGCCCGCAACAGTGTCGACGAACTCGAAACCGCGGACCACTGGTGGGAACTCCCCCATCGCGACACCACGATCGTCCACCTCGACGTCGCCCACCGCGGTGTCGGGACCGGGGCGCTCGGCCCCGACACCCTGCCCGGGTACCGGCTGACCGGGCGGGACTACAGCTGGACGTGGCGTCTCCGGCTGACCGGCGCCGCACCACCCGAGTAGCCACGGCACCCGGGCGACATCGGCCCGCGCCTACCGCTCGAGGCGCGGGTCGATGTGGATCTTCGGCCCGGGGCCGGCACCGGGTGGGCGCCGGCCGGCCAGCACGGCGCCCACCTGGCCGAGGCCGACGGTCGCGGCGACCAGGGGCCGGGGGTCGACGGAACCGTCGGCGTAGGCGCGGATCGTGGCGTCCAGACCGGGTGAGGCGGACAGGATGCCGACCGCGGTCACGTCCTTCAGGGCGAGCGTGCGCGTGTCGATCCGGCTGGGCTCGCCGGCCAGGCCGATGTAGACGACGCGGCCGCCCGGCTCGACCAGGTCGAGAGCCAGGGACGGCAGCTGGGCAGCGTTCGAAGCGTCGATCACCGCGTCGAACGGCAGTTCCGGGAGGGTGTCCTCGCACCACACGTGGGCAAAGCCGAGTGCGCCGGAGAAGGCGAGGGACGCCTCGTTGTTGCCCATGAGGTGGACTTCGGCACCGGCGGCGCGGGCGAACATCGCGACCAGCACCCCGATGGTTCCCGGCCCGAGGACCAGCACCCGGTCTCCGGGCGCCGGGTCGGCGGCCTGCGCGGCCCGCAGCGCGTTGCCGCCGGGCTCCACCAGCGCACCGAGGACGGCGTCGACGGTGTCAGGCAGGGCGTGCAACGAGGAGACCGGCACCGCCAGCTGCTCGGCGAGAGCACCGGGACGGCCGTCGCGCACGCCGACCTCCTGCCGCCGCTGGCACACGTGCCGGTGGCCCCGGCGGCACCGGCGGCAGGTGCCGCAGCCGAGCATCGTGTCACCCATGACCCGGCGGCCGGTCCACGCCGGGTCGACCCCGGCGCCGACCGCCGCCACGCGGCCGGACCATTCGTGGCCGAGGCGCATCGGGAAAGACGAATGGCCCTGGTGGAGGTAGGCCATCTCGCCGGTGAAGAACTCCATGTCGGTGCCGCACACCCCGGCCCGCTCGACGTCGACCACGACCTCTCCGGCGGCGGGTACCGGCGCCTGAACCTCCCGCACCTCGTAACAGCCCGGAGCCGTGAGGACGAACGCCCGCATGCTCGCGGTGCTCACCGCGGCCCCACCACGCGCTGGCGTTGCGTACCGAGTCCTCGGATGCCGAGTTCCAGCACGTCACCGGGCCGCAGCCACACCGGCGGCGTGAAACCCATGCCGACACCGGGCGGGGTACCGGTGTTGATCAGGTCGCCCGGCTCCAGGACGAGGAACTGGCTGAGGTGGTGCACGATGAAGTACGGGTCGAAGATCATCGTCCTGGTGTTGCCGTCCTGACGGCGGACACCGTTGACGTCGAGCCACATGTCCAGGCCGAGAACGTCGTCGATCTCGTCGGGAGTGACCAGCCAGGGCCCGGCGGGGTTGAAGGTCTCCGCGGACTTGCCCTTCACCCACTGCCCGCCTCGCTCCAGCTGGAACGCGCGCTCGCTGACGTCGTTGACGACGACATAGCCGGCGATGGCGTCGCGGGCCTCGTCCACCGAGTTCAGGTAGCTGGTCCGGCGTCCGATCACGATGCCGAGTTCCACCTCCCAGTCGGGCTTGGTGGACCCGCGCGGAATGCGTACGTCGTCGTCCGGGCCGACGAGCGTGTTGGGCGACTTGGAGAACAGGATCGGCTCGTCCGGCACGGCTTGGCCCGTTTCCGCCGCGTGGTCGCGGTAGTTGAGCCCGATACACAGGATCTGGTGCGGGCGCGCGATCGGCGGGCCGATCCGCTCTCCGGCGAACCGGGACACCTGGCCGGCGGTCGTGCGTTCGGCGACGATCGGGCGGATCCGGTCGACGCCGCCCGTCCCGAAGAACACCTCGTCGAAGTCGGTGACCACATCCGAGAGATCGACGTAGGTCTGCTCGTCGACGCGGGCGACGGGCTTTTCGGCGCCGACGGCACCGAGGCGCATGAGGTACACGGGGCTTACCTTCCAGTGGTCGCGTGGCGGGGCCTGCGGGAGGACGCCCTCATCGATGCGGCCCGGCCAGCGGCCCGAGCAGATCCCGGATCTCACCAACGGCCTCGACCAACACGCGCAGCGGCGTCCGGTACGCGAGTGCACTGATGCTCACCGCGCCGGACGGGGCACCTGGTGAGGTGGCGTAGACGGCCAGGGCGACGCAGTTGACGCCGTCCTCGTTCTCCTGGTCGTCGACGGCGTACCCGCGGTCCCGGGTCGCCTGCAGGTCGCGGTCGAGGTCCTCGGCCGTGCACAGGGTCCGCGGCGTGCGCCGCACGAGCGGGGTGGCACCGATCCAGGCCTCGACGGCCTCGAGCCCGTCCAGGTGGTGGGCCAGCAGCAGCTTCCCGACACCGGTGGCGTGGGCGGGGTTGCGACCGCCGACCGTCGAGGTGAGCCGGACGGCGCCGGTGGGCGGATCGACCTTGGCGCGGTAGACGACCTCGCGGCCGTCGAGGACCGCGTAGTGGACGGCCTCACCGAACCGGTGGGCCAAGGCCTCGAGCACCGGGCGGATGCGCACGTGCTCGGGCCGGGCCTCGTGGTGGGCGAACGCCATCCGCAGGAACTCGTCGCCCAGGACGTACCGGCCGTGCGCGTCCTGGTCGGCGAACCCGGCCCGGCGCAACGCGCCGAGTGCCCGGTGCACGGTCGGTTTGGGGCTGCCGATCACGCGCGTCAGTTCTTCCAGCTTGACTCCGTCGGGGTACCGGGCAAGTTCCTTGAGGACCGCCAGGACCCGGTCGGAACCCACGAGACGGCTGCCGTCCGCGTCTTCTGTGCCGGCCCCGGCGGATGAGGCCGTCGGCCCGTCGAACGCCCGCATCTGTTTCATCCCATTCCGAAAGTCAGATCGTGGTACCGATTGGTGAAATAGTGTACCCATCAGCCGAGCTCCTCGATCCGCCACTCGCCGTGCCACTCGATCACCGGCCGCTCCCCTTCGAACCGGATCGGTAGCCACACGTAGTCGGCGAGGGAGGTGTCGACCTCGGGGGTGCTGAACGGGGTGGGGCTCTCCCCTGCATTCACCGCAGCGAAGAAGCGGTGGAAGGCTTCCGTCTGGTCCGACTCCGTCTCCGACAGGTGCGGGGCCCAGCGGTCCGCAAGTGCGATGTAGCTGTCCCGCCGCGCCGGATGCCGGAAGACGGAGCTGATCTGCGAACGGAACGAGGTGCCGCTCGCATCGGACGGGTGCGGGTCGCCCAGGACCGTGAACGGACCGTGGTAGGTGTCGGCGATCGCCGACTCCGAACGGTTGGGGAAGTATCCCGTCGTTCCCGAGGTGATCAGGTAGTGCTTGCCGTTCCGGCGGAAGTACGCCGGGGCTTCGCGAACCATGGGCGGGTGGCGACGCGGGAAGTGCGTGGAGTAGTAGCCGGAGACGTCGGTGAAGTCGTCGGTCAGATCCGCGCAGATCAGCTCGCTGTGCACGCGCTCGAAGTAGTAGTAGCCCTTCCCGTCCACGGGATCCACCACGAGGTCGAAGTCGCCGCCGGACATCCCGAGCGGCCGCAGCCCGGTGCGCACGACCGTGTAGGGCCCCAGTAGCGAGCCGGCCGTGAGGACCGTGGCTTCCTGCGCGTCGGCCCCCATGAGCTTGAGCCAGCAGACGTAGGTGCCGGTGCGCGGGTCGCGGACGATGTGCGGGCGATCGATCAGCCGCGATGGGTGCAGCGGCGACCCGGGGTCGTCGACGGCGGGTGGAATGATCAGCCCGCGGTCGTCCCAGTTGTAGAGGTCGGTGGACGAGTAGCAGCGGATGCCCCAGGTCCAGATGCCGCTGCCCGGCTTCGAGTGTTCCTTGTTCTCGCCGTACCAGTAGAAAACGCCGTCCTCGAAGAGGATGGAGCCGGCGTGGGCGTGGATGCGGTTACCGCCGGAGTCCAGCCATACCTGCCCTGGGCGGATCGAGTCGTACATGGATGCCTTTCTGGTGCGGGAATGGCAGCTTTGTCAGAGGTTCTCCACCGTCGCTTCGGACAGGAACGATCGTTCGGCGCCACTGAGGCTCCGGGGGCTGCCACTCAGCTCGAAGGTTCCCTCGAGCCCGCGGTCGTCGGAGCCGAAGCCGAGGAAGAACTCGACGTGTGCGGGCTCGACGGCGAAGCTGCGGGCCAGGTTGGTGTGTCCCAGCTGGGCCGCCGCGACCCGGAAGGTCACGCGGCCGGCCTTTCCCGGCGCGAGTTCGACGCGAAGGAAGCCGGCGAGCTGCTGCGCCGGTCGTGTGACGCGCGAGGCGTTGACCCGCACGTAGAGCTGGACCACCGCGGCGCCTTCGACCTTCCCGGTGTTGGTGACCGTGGCGCTGATGCGTGCCACGCCGGCGGTGTCGACCTCCGGATCACACGCCAGGTCACCCAGGCCGAAGCCGGTGTAGCTCAGGCCGTGCCCGAACGCGTACAACGGCGTGGCGTCCATGTCGAGGTAGTGCTGGGTGAGCTGGCCGGGCAGCGGGCTTCGGTATCCGGTCCCCGCCTTCTGGTGGTGGTGGACGGGGATCTGCCCGCTGTGCCGGGGAATGCTGTACGGCAGGTTCCCGCCGGGGTTGACGGCACCGAAGAGCACCTCGGCCACCGCCTTGGCCCCGAACGGCCCGCCGAAGGTGCTCACCACGATCGCGGCGGCGTCCCGCACCACCGCGGGCAGCGCGTAGGCCCGCCCCTGGACGAGCACCACGACCAGCGGCCTTCCCACGGCGGCCACCGCCTCGGCCAACTTGATCTGCGCGGCCGGCAGCGCGATGTCCGCCGAATCGCTGTCCTCCCCCTCGGTGCGCTCCCCGGTGAACCACAGGCTCGCGCCGCCGAGCGCCAGGACCACGACGTCGGACCGTCGGGCCGCGTCCACGGCCCGCTCCACCGCATCCGGCGTCGGGGCCTGGGTGAACGAGCAGCCCTGTTCGGTCCGGACGGCGCCGGCGAATTCGGCGACCTCGGCGGCGAGCGGACGCGCCCCGTGGCGTTCCCGGACGAGCGTCTCCGCGTCCACGGGCGGGAACAGCGGTTCGTGCCAGGAAGCCCCGGCCCCTTCCGCTCCCGCCATGGTGCTGTGGTCCCAGTTCGCCAGGGTCTCCCGCCACGCGGGGTAGGTGTAGGCCGGGAACTGCCGGAGCGCAGTGCCGGCGTGCGGCCCGATCACCGCGACGTCGAGGGAACGGGACAGCGGGAGGACACCGTCGTTCTTGACCAGGACGACCGACCTGCGGGCCAGCTCTTGGGACAGCGCCACCCCCTCACGAGCCACGGCGGCGACGTCGATGTGCTCCTGGGGGTGGGGGTTCTCGAACAGCCCGAGCTCGAACTTCGCTCGCAACACCCGCCGGACACAGGCGTCCACCTCGCGCACGTCGAGATTTCCCTGTTCCACTTCGGCGGCCAGTACGCTGCCGTAGCCGAACTGTGTCGGCAGTTCCACGTCCAGACCGGCCGTGATCGCCAGCCGCCCGGCTTCGCTCGGGGTGGACGCGGCGCGCTGCCGGTTGACCACTTGATCCAGGGTTCCGTAGTCCGAGGACACGAAGCCGTCGAAGCCGAGGGTGCCGCGCAGCAGATCGGTCAGCACTTCCGGGGAGATGCCTGCCGGGATGCCGTCGACGTCGGAGTAGGAGTTCATCACCGACTTCAGCCCGGCGAGCCGGATCGCGGCCTCGAACGGGTAGGCGTAGAGGTCCCGGGTGAGCCGGGAGCCCGCCTCGAACGCCGACTGGTTGCGCCCGCCCGCGGTCACGGCGTACCCGAGGAAGTGCTTGCCCGTGGCGATGACGCCCTCGGCGAGGTCCGTGCCCTGCAGGCCGCGGGTGTAGGCGACGCTGAACGCCGCGGCCACGTAGGGATCCTCGCCGTATGTCTCGTGCACGCGGCCCCAGCGCGGGTCCAAAGCGACGTCCATGACCGGCGACAGTGCGTGCCGGAAGCCGGTGCGGCGCATCTGCCGCCGGATCAGTCCGGCCATCTCCTCGACCAGGTCCGGGCTGAAGGTGGCCGCGAGCCCGATGGCGGTGGGGAAGACCATGTGTCCGCCGGCGAGGAACCCGTTCAGGGCTTCGGCGTGCAGCAGCACGGGAATACCGAGCCTGGTGCGGGTGACGAACCTGTGCTGGATCTCGCCGGCCAGGCGTGCCAGGTCGGCGGGGTCGTCGGCGATCAGCTGGGCGACGTGGCCCGGCGGCGCGGCCAGGACCTCGTCGACGCCTTCGGCGTCCGAACCGTCGGCGCGTATCACCGACCAGGGCATGACGGAGGTGAGCTGGCCGCACTTCTCTTCGAGCGACATCTCGCGGAGCAGGAGGTCCGCTCGGTGGTCGGTGGGCAGGTGGGTATCGCGGTAGGTCTCGGTGGAAATCGGCACGGTGCGTTCCTCGCTGGGGAATGAGAGGTCAGTCGACGAAGGTGTGGGTGCCGGGTCCGGCGCTCTCGTGCCGTCCGCTGGGCAGGACCACGGTCGCCTCCGTCCCGGGTGGCACGACGAGGTGGAGGCGCAGGGTGATCCCGTCGAACTGCCAGCCGGTCTCGATCCGCCCGTAGGGCGACTCGTGGGCGGCCTGGGCCCAGGTCAGTCCGCCGCCGGGGCGTGGCCGCACCCGGAAGCGCCGGTACGCGGGTGCCTCGTCGAGCAGTTCGATGCCGGCCACGTGGCGGTGCAGGAACGACACGACGGCGCCCTTGGAGTAGTGGTTCAAGGACGCGTTGACCGTTCCGTCGGCCGTGACGCCGTTCCAGTTCTCCCACACGGTGGTCGCGCCGCGGTCGATCATGGCGAGCCACGAAGGGTCGGTGTCCTGCCGCAGCAGGTCGTAGGCGACGTCGAGGTGGCCGGTGTCGGCGAGCGAGGGCAGCAGGGACGGAGTGGCGAGGAACCCGGTGCCGAGGTGCGTGCCCGCCTCCCGCACCAGCTCCGCCAGCCGGGCTGCGACCGCCGGCCGCAGCTCGCCGGGGACGAGCTCGAAGGCGAGTGCGCGCACGTGGTTCGCCTGGGTGTCCGGGGTCAGCCGCCCGTCGCGCCCGAGGTATTCGGCCTGCCATGCCGCGCGGACCTTGCCGTTCAGCGCGCGGTAGCGCCCGGCCTCGTCCGCGTACCCGAGGATTTCGGCGATCCGGGCGGCCAGGTCCGTGCTGCGGGCGTAGTAGGCCGTGGCGATGTCGCCGTGGTCCCGGCGGGCGTGAGCGAAGAGATCCAGGACCTCCTCGCCCGGCGCGAGCCACTCGCCCCAGTGGGCGCCGGTGTCCCACAGGTACTGCTCGTGCGCGGCGGGGGTCGGCCGCGCGGCCGCGCGCTCCGGGTGCCGCCCGGTGCGGGCGAGGCGTTCGACGCGGTTCAGCCAGGCGGTGATCATCGGCCAGGATTCGGCCAGCACCCCCGTGTCGCCGTACGCCCGGTACACCTCCCACGGCACGATCACGGCCGCGTCTCCCCAGCCGGCCGACCCGTTGAGGTCGTTGACGATGCTGCCCGCTTCGGCCGGCGCGTAGGGGCTGAAGTGGACGACCGTTCCGTCGGGGCGCTGGTCGGCCGCGACGTCACGCAGCCATTTCGCGGAGAAGCCCGCCACGTCGAACAGGAACGCCGCGGTGGGGACGAACAGCTGCCAGTCGCCGGTCCAGCCGGCCCGCTCGCGGTGCGGGCAGTCGGTCGGGATGTCGCACGCGTTGCCCCGCAGGCTCCACACGGCCGCCTCGTGCAGCCGGTTGATCCGGTCGTCGCTGCACGAGAACCAGCCGGTGCGCCGCAGGTCCGTGTGCACCACGACGCCGGTGACGTCCGCGGAGGTCAAGTCTTCGGGGTGGCCCTCGATCCGGACGTGGGAGAACCCGTGCGTCGTGCGCCTCGGTTCGAAGACGTCGCCGGGAACTCCCGCGGAGGTCACCTCGTCGACCTGTCCGGCCGGTTTCGGCTCCGGGACCTCGGGGGCGAGGTTGCCGGTCATGACGTCCCCGGAAGCGTCCAGCCATTCGCCGTGCACGAGCCGGACGCGCGTCCCCGCCGGGCCCAGCTTGGACAGCCGCACCCAGCCGTTGATGTTCTGGCCGAGATCGACGATCTGCCGGCGCTCGTCCAGGCGGCGCACCGACACCGGCGTCAGCTCCTGCACCCGCCGCACGGGCGGGGCGGGCGAGCCGACCAGCGTGTCGAAGCCTCGCGAGTCCGTCGATACCGGCAGCCACCCGGCGTCGTCGAACCCCGGCCGTGACCAGCCGCGTGGAAGGCATCGCAGGTCCCAGCGCTCGCCCGCGATCAGGTCCGCGGCCACGACGTGCCCCTGCGTGCCGCGCCACGCCCGGCCGGTGCCCAGGACGGTGACCGTGCCGTCGTCGTGGGTCAGGCGCAGCTGCATCAGCAGCGCGGGCCGGTCGCCCCACTGATCGGCGAAGCGGAAGTACCCGATGAGGCCGCGGTACCAGCCGTCGGCGAGGATGGCACCGAGTGCGTTGCGTCCCGGCGTCACGCCCGCAGTGACGTCGTAGGTCTGCACCTGCAGCCGGGTGCGGTACTGGGTGAATCCCGGCGTGAGTTCGGCGTCGCCGATCCGCTCGCCGTTGAGGAAACCCTCGTAGACGCCGTGCGCTGTCGCGTACAACCGGGCCGAGACGACCGGACGGTCCACATCGAACTCGTAGCGGAGCAGGGACGCGGGCCGCTCCCCCGGCGAACCGCCGGGGTCCTGCCCGGGAGTGACCCATTCGGTCTGCCAGTCACCGGCGTCGAGCAGTCCCGTCTCGAACGTCCCGGGTGCCGACCAGTCACTCTCGCCTCGGTCGGTCCAGACCATGACCTGCCACCCGACTCGTTCACCGGAGCGCAGCGCAGGCCCCGCGTACGGGATCAGCAGGCTTTCCGCGGACTCGGTCCGCCCGCTGTCCCAGCCGCTGTCGGTCCGGATCCGGTAAGCCGTCTGGACGGCGGCGCCCAAGGGCAGGCGCCAGGACAGCCGGGGACGGGCGAGGCCGATCCCCAGAGCGTCGTCGAGGTGTTCGACACGTAGATGAGTAGGGGCATTCGACGCGGTCAAGAGGGATCCTCCCCGTGATACCGGAAACCGGCGAAATGTACGGCGCCGCGTTCGGCGAACATGCCGACGACCCGGCCGGTGAACGGGGCCGCCATCTCGACCGACCAGAACCGGCCGTCGAGTTCGGCGAGCTGTGTCTCGGTGCCGGCTTCGTCGGCGGCGATCAGCCTGATCCGGTCGCCCAGCGGCGACCACGGTGCCCTGCCGGGCGGCGGAGTGTCCGTTTCCAGCCGGAGCACCACCCGCTCGCCCACCAGTTCGGTGACCCATTCCCGCGTGAGCGCCGGCAGGCTGGCCCGCGCCGTGACCCGTATCCCGCGGGACGGGACTCGTTCGGCGACGAGTGCGATGGTGAAGTCCTCGTCGAAGCGCAGGCCGAGACCGCCGCTGCCGTCGGCTGGATCGACCGTCGTTTCGAAGCCACTGATCAGGTGGCGCTGACGGCGGCCCACGAAGCCCGGCCGGAACGCGCCGATGCCGCCGGAGCCGGCACTAATCGTCAGATGCCCGGGCCGCTCACCGAGAGAGGCGACATCGCCGGGCATCCGGCCGACAGCGAGCCAGCCGGGGTCCGCCGGCGCGGAGCAGTCAGCGAAGTCGAAGAGCTCGTCCAGTGGTTCCGGGCGTGGGGCGAGATCCACCGGCGCCGGGCACGGCCAGCCGTCGAGCCACTCGACCGTGGTGACGTACGTTTCGCGGCCGAGCGGCGAGGCCGCGCCCGCGGCCCGCGTGCCGAGCAGCACGAGCACGTCGTCGCCGTCCGGCCCCCGGACCAGGTCGGCGTGTCCCGTGCACTGGACCGGACGGTACCGGCCCGAGGCGCTGAGCACGGGATTGCTCGGAGCTCCCTCGAACGGCCCCTCGATGGAGGGACCGCGTGCGACGCTCACGGCGTGGCCGCTGCCGGTCCCACCTTCCGCAATGAACAGGTACCAGTAGCCATCGCGCCGGTACAGGTGCGGTGCCTCCGGCGCGACCAGCCCGGTGCCCGACCACAGCGACCGCGGCTCCTCCAGGACCTTGCCGGCGTCGAGATCCACCCGGGCCTGCCGGATGCCGTGGAACCCCACCTGCGTGACCCCGTCGAGCTCCAGTGCGCTGTAGGTGACATAGGCCGCGCCGGTCTCGTCCCAGGCGAGATCGGGGTCGATGCCGACGACACCGTCGATCGACGTGCCCTCGCTCCACGGGCCGGCGGGGTCCTCGGCGGTGAACACGACGCAGCGGCGCGAGCCGGCCGTCACGGAGACGATCACGTGGAACAGGCCGTCGTGGTGGCGCAGGGTCGGAGCCCACACGCCGGCACCCGCGGGCGCTTGCCCGACGCCTACCTGCTCCTCCCGGACCGCCACGTTGCCGACGTGTTCCCAGGTGACGAAGTCGGTACTGCGGTAGACCGGCAGCCCGGGCAGGTATTCGAACGACGACGTGACCAGGTAGTACGTTCCGTCGACGAGGACACAGCTGGGGTCGGGGTTGAATCCCGGGATCAGCGGATTGGGCAGGGTCATGCCACACCCCGCCGGGCGATCACGTCGCGGTACCAGTCGAACGAGGCCTTCGGGGTGCGTTCGAGAGTGTCCGGGTCGACGTGGACGATGCCGTAGCGCTTGCTGAACCCGGCGTTCCATTCGTAGTTGTCCAGCAGGGACCACAGGTAGTAGCCGCGGACGTCCGCCCCCTCCTCGACAGCGCGCTCGATCCATTCGAGGAAACCCCGCACGTAGCGGATGCGTTCGTGATCTTCGATGGGGTCGGCCCCGTCGGCGTCGGGCGTCCCGTTCTCGGTGATGTACATCGGGCCCTGCCAGCCGTAGTCGTCCCGCACCAGCCGGATCGCGTCGTAGGCCGCCTTCGGGTAGTACTCCAGGCCGTTGTCCAGAAAGTTCCCGCCCGGTCCACCGCCGTCGCTCTCCCACCAGATCGGGTTGTAGTTCTCGGCGCTGACGACGACGCGGGAGTAGACGTTGACGCCGAGGAAGTCGACCGGGGAAGCGATCAAGCCGAGATCGCCGTCCCGGATGTCCGGCAGCGTGCCCTCGCGGGTCAGTCGCTCGACAATCCGCTCGCCGTAAGTGCCGTTCAGCAGAGGATTGAAGAAGAAGCGGAAGGAGTCGTCCTCGTCGCGGTCGGCGAGCGCCTGGTCGGCCGGATCGCCGGTCGCGGGATGCCGCTGCCAGACGTCCACCACGATCCCGATCTCCGCACCGGGGTCGCCCTGTTCCCGGAAGGCGCGCACCGCCTCGCCGTGAGCCAGCAGCGCGTTGTGCATCGCCTGCTTGCCCAGGCGCGGGTCGGCGTGGCCGGGAGCGAACGTGCCCATGCCGTAGCCCACCCACATCGAGATCGGCTCGTTCAGCGTGGCCCAGCGCGGCACCAGCCCCGCGAACTCCTCGAACACCAGTGCCGCGTAGTCACGGAACCAGAGCGCGATGTCGCGGTTGCCCCAGCCGCCACGGTCCTCCAGCGCCTGCGGGAGGTCCCAGTGGTAGAGGGTGACCAGCGGGGAGATGCCGGCATCGAGCAGTTCGTCGACGAGCCGGCGGTAGAAGTCCAGCGCGGCCCGGTTGACCCGGCCCGTGCCCTCGGGAAGGATCCGCGGCCAGCTCATCGAGAACCGGTAGGAACCGCAACCGAGCTGCCGCAGCAGTGCGATGTCCTCCCGGTAGCGGTGGTAGTGGTCCGCCGCGACGTCGCCCGGGATGTCCCGGTGCACCTTGCCGGGGGTGTGGCCGAAGGTGTCCCAGATCGACGGGCCCTTACCGTCGGTGTTCCACGCGCCCTCGATCTGGAAAGCGCTGGTGGCAGTGCCGAAGACGAAGTCCGGCGGGAAGGTCATTTCTCTTCTCCCTCAGATTCGCGTGATCGTGGTCTCGGAGAAGAAGGACCGCTCCTCGCTCATGAGCACGCGTTGCTTGCCCACCACCTCGAACGAGCCCTCGAGGCGACGGTCGTCGGAGTCGAGGCCGAGGAAGAAGCCGACCCACCCGGGCTCGACGGCGAAGTCCCGGGCGGCGTTGGTGTAGCCCAGCTGCGCGGCGGCCAGCCGGAAGGTGACGCGCCGGAACTCCCCGGGAGCCAGCTCGACCCGGACGAACCCGGCCAGCTGCTGCGCGGGCCTCGTGACGCCGTCGAAGGTGTTGACCCGGACGTACAGCTGGACGACGGTCGCGCCGGCGGCCCGGCCCGTGTTGGTGATCGTCGCTCCGATCTCGGCGACGCCCTCGGTGCCGATGCGTGTGTCGTGGTCCAGATCGCGGAGGGAGAAGCCGGTGTAGCTCAGGCCGTGCCCGAACGGGTACAGCGGCGTCGCCGCCATGTCCAGGTACAGCCGGCTGCTTCCGGGGGGCAGCGGATTGCGGTGGCCGGTGCCGGCCTTCTGGTGGTGGTAGACCGGAATCTGCCCGGCGTGGCGGGGAACGCTGTACGGCAGCTTCCCGCTGGGATTGACGGCGCCGAACAACACTTCCGCGATCGCCTGCGGGCCGGACGGTCCTCCGTACGAAGCCACCACGATCGCCGCCGCATCGCGAACCACCCTCGGCAGCGCGTAGGCCCGCCCCTGGACGAGCACGACGACGAGGGGCTTGCCGGTGGCCGCGACCGCCTCGGCCAGCTCGGTCTGCGCGGCAGGCAGCGCGATGTCCGCCGAGTCGCTCCCCTCACCTTCGGTACGTTCCCCGTTGAACCACAGGCTCGCGCCGCCCAGCGCGAGCACGACCACGTCCGAGCGGCGGGCGGCGTCCACAGCGCGCTCAAGTACGTCGGGTCCCAGCGAGCGAGTCAGTGTGCACCCCTGCTCCACCAGCACCACGGGTGCGAACTCCGCGACCTCCTCGTGCAGCGAACGCGCTCCGTACAGTTCCCGGGCGAACGTGTCCGCGTCCACTGTGGACACCATGGCTTCGTGCCAGTCAGTCTGGGCCTGGGCGGCCCCGACCATGTTGACCATCTCGCCGCGCGTCATCGCGTTGCCCATGTCTCGCAACGCCGGGTAGGTGTAGGTGGGAAACTGGAGCGAGACGGCATCGGCGTGCGGTCCGAGGACCGCGATCGTCCGCTCGCGCGGCGCGACGGGCAGGACGCCGTCGTTCTTGACGAGCACCACCGACCGCCGCGCCAGCCGGCGGGAAAGCTCTCCGCCTTCATCGGCGACCTCGGTGACGTCGATGTGCTCGTGCGGATAAGGGTTCTCGAACAACCCCAGCTCGAACTTCGCCCGCAGGACGCGTCGCACGCAGACGTCCACGTCCCGCTCGGCCACGGTGCCGCGCCGCACCTCCTCGACGAGCGCGCTGCCGTAGCCGTACGGGCCGGGCAGCTCGACGTCGAGACCGGCCGCGATCCCGAGGCGGGCCGCCTCACCCGGAGTGGAGGCGGCCCGCTGGCGGCTGACCACGTGTTCCAGCGTCGTGTAGTCCGAGGAAACGAACCCGTCGAAACCCAGGGTGTCGCGCAGCAGTCCGGTGAGCACCTCCCGCGAGACACCTGCGGGAACGCCGTCGACGTCCGCGTAGGAGTTCATCACGGACTTCAGGCCGGCGAGCCGGATCGCGGCCTCGAAGGGATAGGCGAACAGATCCCGGATCTGCCGTGCACCGCCTTCGTACGCGGACAGGTTCAGGCCGCCCACCGGATGGCTGTAGCCCAGGAAGTGCTTGGCGGTGGCGATCACCCCCTTGGCGAGGTCGTCGCCCTGAAGACCCCGGGTGTAGGCGACACCGAACGCCGCGCAGAGATAGGGATCCTCGCCGTAGGACTCGTGCACCCGGCCCCAGCGCGGGTCGAGAGCGACGTCCATCACCGGCGAGAGCGCCTGCCGGTAACCCAGGCGCCGCATCTGCCACCGGGTCAGCTCCGCCATCTGCTCGACCAGGTCGGGGCTGAACGTGGCGGCGAGCCCGATCGCGGTCGGGAACACCATGTGACCGCCGGTCACGAAACCGTTGAGCGCTTCCTGGTGGATCAGCGCCGGGATGCCCAGCCGGGTGCGGGTCACGTACTGGCGCTGGATCGCGCCGGCGACCCGGGCCACCCGGGCCGGATCATCACCGGACAGCCCGGCGACGTGTCCCGGCGCCCGCCGGAGCACCTCCTCGGTCTCCTCGGCGTCGGTACCGTCCGCGCGAACCAGCTGCCAGGGCCAGACCCCGGTGATCTGGGCACATTTCTCGTCGACCGTCATCTCCGCCAGCAGCAGCTCGGCGCGTTCGGCGGCGGGCAGGCGGATGTCACGGTAGCTCTCGGTCGGCATGGTGCGGTACGTCCTCCGAAGGTGAACGGACAGGGCATGGGTCGGGACGGCATCACCGGTCGGCAAGCAGGCGGCTAGCCTTCGTAGGCTTCTTGCATCTTCTTCAGCACGCCGTCGACGGTGTCCTTGCCGAGCACGATCCCCTGCACGCCCTGCTGCGCCACGTCGTTGACGCGGGGATTCGGCCAGTCGGCCAGCAGGGCGATCTTCCCATCGGCGACCGCCTTGTTGAACTCCTCCAGCACCGCGGGCGGCTTGAAGCCGGCGTCGGGAATCACGGGCACACTCGCGAAGCCCGCCGCGTACTGGTTGATGTACTGCGGCTGCGCCAGCAGGTCGAGGAACGCCTTGGCGGTGGCCGGGTTCTTGGCGTTGGCGTTGGCGGAGAGCGTGTATCCGGGCAGCGCGTCGAAGTAGGTGTCGCCGGGGTTGTCGGTGGCCGGCAGCGCGGCGATGGTGAACTCGCTCTTCGGTGCGGCCTGCTTCAGAGGCGCGATCACCGCGCCCACGCTGACGACGCTGAGCGCCTTTCCCGCGGCGACTTCGTTGTTGGCCTGTGGGCCGGACCGCCCGAGAGCACCCTCACCGAAGCATCCGGCGTCGTTCATCTGCTTGTACTTCTCGAGAGCCGCCTTCCACGGCGAGGCCGGGATGGTGGTCTCCTTGCCCGCGAGTTGCTTGGCGAAGTCGGGGTGCGGCCCATAGACCAGGGTGCCCGTCAACGCAAGGTAGAGCATCTGCGGCCCGCTGGCGTCGTTGAGCGCCTGCGCGTAGGCGTAGACGCCTTTTGCTTTGGCACTTCCACACAGCTGCAGTACTTGGGACCATGTCCGGGGAATCGCGAGCCCCAGTTCCTTCAGCTTGGACGTGTTGTAGATGCCGCCCAACCCTTGCAGGGTGCCCGGGTAGGCGTAGGTCTTTCCCTGGTACTGCATGTTATCCCGCCAGAGTTTCGGGATCTGCGGCACCCACGGCGAGCCCGAGAGGTCGAGCAGCCGGCCCTGAGACGCGAGGGTCTGAACGCCCATCGCGTTGCCACCCCCCGGGAACGTGAGGAACACGTCCGGTGCCGTGCCGGCCTGGATCTGGGTGGAAATGAGGTTTCCGACGTCACCGCCGACATAGTTCACGTCGACCTTCGTCCCGGGATACTTCTGCTCGAACCCGGTGATCACCGGTTGGAGGGCGGACTTGAACGTCGCGTCGTAGATGACGGTCAAAGTACCGCCCACCCGGCCGTCCGAGGCGGAAGCTGCGTCAGGGCTCGAACTCGTCGAGCACGCGGTGAGGGAAAGCCCGGCGGCGAGGAACAACCCGGCCGTCGCTTTGGCTGGAAACTTCATTGTTTCTCCAGTGGTGTGCGGTTCTTGAAGCATTGACCCGGCGATGGTTCTCAGCCCTTGAGGCCGCCGGCGAAACCTTGGATCACGTAACGCTGGAAAATGAGGTAGAGAGCCAGTACCGGCAGCATCGACATGGTCAGGCCGGCGAAGATCAGCGGCCAGTTGGTCGTGTACAGGCCCACGAACTGGAACAACGCGACCGGAGTCGTCACCTGGTGGCTGCCGAACAGGTACAGCAGCGGGGTGAAGAAGTCGTTCCAGATCCCCACTGCGTTCAGGATGACCACCGTGCCGAGGACCGGCCGCAGCAGCGGGACGACGACATGGAGGAACGTGCGGACATCGCCGCAGCCGTCGATGCGAGCGGCTTCTTCGAACTCCAGCGGGACGCTGGATCGCAGGAACGTGGTCACCAGGAAAATCGAGAACGGCATCTGCAGGCCGGTGTAGAAGATGATCAGGGACCAGAGCGAGCCGAGCAGCCCGGCATCCCGCATCATCAGGTACAGCGGCAGCAAGGCGACCTGGAACGGCAGCAGCATTCCGAGGAGGAACAGGGAGAAGGTGAAGTTCGACAGCCTCGCCGCCGACCGGGCCAGCGGGTAGGCCGCCATGGTGGAGATCGCGACGATCGCGACACAGGAGACCGTCGTGACGACCATGCTGTTGACGAGGGCGCCACCGAGATGCGACTCGGTCCACGCCTGGGTGAAGTTTCCGGTGGTCGGCCGGGTCGTCGGAACGAGCGCCGACGACAGGTCGTCGGCGGGCCGGACCGCGAGGTTCACCAGGATGTAGACCGGCAGCACGAACAGCAGCGCGCTGCCGTAGGCGAAGACGTGGTTGACGGCACCACCCACCCGGCCGGCCCTCATGACTTGCGCTCCTGCCGGCGAAGGACCATGAACTGGATCAGGGACAGGATCGCGACCCCGACGGCGAGCGCGACGGCCAGCGCGGCCGACTCGCCGTAAGCGCCGAACTGCGAGAACTGCTTGTAGATCAACGTGGAGATCGTTTCGGTTTGCCCGGCGGGGCCGCCCTGTGTCGTGGCGTAGATCTGGTCGAAGATCTTCAAGCCGCCGATCAGGCTCAGCATCAGGTTGATCGTGACGGCGGGGGCTAGCAAGGGGCGGACCACGTACCAGAAGCGGCGCCCCGCCCCCGCACCGTCGAGGGCCGCCGCTTCCAGCAGTTCCGCCGGCACCGACTGAAGCCCCGCGAGGTAGACCACCATCGAAACGCCGACGAACTGCCAGCAGATCACCACGATCACGACCGCCAGCGCGGTGCCCGGCTGACCCAGCCAGTCCTGCCGGAGCTGCTCCAGTCCCACCGCCTCGAGGAAGTCGTTCGCGGCGCCGATCCCCGGCGGAGCGAAGATGTACTTGAAGAGGTATCCGCACACCAGGGGCGACACGATCACGGGCGCGAAGATCACCGTCCGCAGCACGTTCCGCCCGAACACACGCGCGTTCAGCGCCAGCGCCAGCAGCAGACCCACCACGTTCTGGACGGCCATGGTCACGGCCGCGACGACCACCGTCCGGACCAGGGCATCTCCCGACAGCCCGTCGAAGAGGCCGCGGTAGTTCTCCCAGCCCACCAGGTGCCGTGTTCGGGAGTACGCGCTCCAGTCCGTGAAGGACATGTAGATGCCCTGCACGGCGGGAATCACGACCACGTAGAGGTAGCACACGAGCGCGGGGACGACGAACCACCACAGGTTCCGGCCGAGACTGCGCCGCCGCCCCGGCGAACGAACCTCGGTCGCCTGGCGACGCGTCACGGGTTTGAGGGTGGCCGTCGTCATCGGTCCACTCCTCGTGGCACGTAGTACGCGTGGGATCCGGCGAGCACAGCGGGAACTGCCTGCCGGAGTCCGTGACGTCGATGTCGATCAGTCCGGGCCGGACACATGGTGGACCGCCTTTCGCGGGACTTCCTGGAGAGAGAGATGGGCTGGCTCAGTAGGTGGCGCGGCCACCGCTGATGTCGTAGACCGCGCCGGTGGAGAAGCTGACCTTTTCCGAGGCCAGCCAGACGATCAGCTCGGCGACTTCCTCCGGCCGGCCGACCCTGCCCATCGGGATGAGACTCGTGATGTGGGCCAGCGTCTCCGGTTGGGTCGCGGCGTTCATGGGGGTGTCGATCACGGCCGGTGCCACGGCGTTCACCAATACCCCGCTGGTGGCCAGTTCCTTGCCCAGTGACTTGGTCAAGGCGATGACGGCGCCCTTTGCAGCGGAGTACGAGGAGATGTTCGGGTTGCCGTCTTTGCCGGCCATGCTGGCGATGTTCACGACGCGTCCCCAGCCACGCTCCCGCATCCCGGGGATGAACGCCTGGCACGCGTGGAAGACACCGTGCACGTTGACTTCGAAGGTGCGCCGCCAGCCCTCCTCGGGGATCTCCCAAAGAGGACCGTTGGGCCCGACGATCCCCGCCGAGTTGACCAGGATGTCGACCGGCCCGACCTGCTCGGCCGCGGCCTGGACGTCCGCCGGGTCGCTGACGTCACAGAAGATGTCGGCCCCCTCGGCGATGTCGAGGGTGATCGCCTTGACGCCCTCCCGTTCCAGCCGGCCGGCGGTCGCCTTGCCCAAGCCGCTGGCGCCGCCCGTGATGAGCGCGGTTCGCGAAGAGAACATGCTGTCCATTCCTGTGGGAGTCACGGGAAACCGGCGCGGCAGCCGGTCATATCTGGAGCCGGGTGTCCTGGAGCGGACACCGGGTCGGCCCGGCTCACCGCGGTGAGCGATCACCCTTCATCGCGCATTCCAATAATTGGACCTTGCATCTATCTGTTGGAACTCGGGGGACGCTAACATGCCTCGGCCGCAACCCGGAAGACATCAGCCGGTAACAACTTCCATACGTTGAAACGGGGATCCACTTCCCGGAGCGGGCGGCCGACCTCGTGGAGCGCGACGAGGGAGCAGTCGGGCCACCACGCACCGTGCAGCGACACCGCGATCACGCGATCGATCCGTCGCCCCGCGGGACCGACATGGATTTGGCTCGAAAAGGCAAGCGGACACTACACGAAACCAGCACACCAATGCTATATTCGACGCCGGCCTCACCGCGACGGGAGTAGCAGTTGTCCACAACGACAAGTCGAGGTCCCTACGCCAAGTCCGCCGAAGTGCGCCGCAAGATCCTCGAGGCGTGCATCGACGCGTTCGGACAGACCGGTTTCTACGGTGCGACGACCAAGGACATCGCCCAGCGGGCCGGCATCAGCCACACCGGGCTGCGGCACCACTTCCCGACCAAGGAAGACCTCCTCGCCGCCCTGCTGGAACTGCGGGACGAGCGGAGCAAGGAGATCCTCATGTCCGCGCAAGTCCTGGACCCGCGCGTCGGTCCACTGGACGCCCTGCGCGGCATGCTCGCCAGGCTCGTCGACGACGAGCTCAAACCCGGGCTGATGGAGCTTCACTGCGTGCTGTCTGGTGAGGCGACCTCGCCGGACCATCCCGCGCACGAGTATTACGCGAAGCGCTACCGAGATCTGCGGCAGTTCTACACCGAGACCTTCGCCGAACTCGCCGACCGCGGCGAGCTGCGGTCGACATTCGAGCCCGACATGCTCGCGACGATGGTCATCTCGCTCATCAACGGTCTTCAGGCGCAGTGGCTGTTCAACCGCGACACCGTGCACATCGAGCACACGCTGAGGAAGTTCCTCACGTCCGTCGTCCCGGCACTCGACGGGTAGCCTCGAGCGCGGTCGAGGGGCGCGCACGTCGACGGGAACACCGGCGGAGACCGGCACCAGCGCTGGCCGGAGCTCGTTGACGTTTGTGGCGCCAATGAGTTCGAGCATGCCTTCGGGCGGGCCGCCGAAACACCGCCGGTAGTGCTCGCACGCGCCGGCAGCCAGCAGACCCTCACGGCCCTGAGAGAGCAGACGATGACAGCTGATGCGACGCAACGGTCGAATGCCGAGCCCGAGGTCCGCACCACCGCCGGAACGGTGCGCGGACGCTGGGAGGGCCGGCTCGCCGCCTTCCTGGGCATCCCGTACGCCGCACCCCCGGTCGGTGCCGCGCGGTTCGCCGCGCCTCAGCCCGTGTCCCCGTGGGACGGGGTGCGCGACGCGGTTGCCTTCGGCCCGCCCGCGCCACAGGACTTCGCGGGCTTCCGGAACCTCAGTCTCGGCGAGGGCACTCCCCCGCAATCGACCGGCGACGACTGGCTCACGCTCAACGTGTGGACACCGGCCCCGGATCGCTCCGCGCGCCTCCCGGTGATGGTGTGGATCCACGGCGGGGCGTACAAAACGGGCTCCGGCGCGGACCTCCTGGCCAACGCCCGGATCGCTCAGGAGGGCAACCTGGTGCTGGTCAGCCTGAACTACCGGCTCGGCATCGAAGGCTTCGCCGCCATCGAGGGCGCCCCGCCCAACCGCGGCCTGCTCGACCAGATCGCCGCGCTGGAATGGGTGCGTGACACCATCGCCGCGTTCGGCGGCGACCCGGACCAGGTCACCATCTTCGGAGTGTCGGCCGGCGGCAGCTCCGTCGGCACGCTCATGGCGATGCCCGCCGCCGCAGGGCTGTTCCGCCGCGTCATCGCGCAGAGTTTCGGCGGCCCTTTCCTCTCACCTGAACTGGCCACCGACATCACCACCGCCATCGCGGGCCAACGTGGCAGGCGACCCACCGTCGCCGATCTGTCCACACTGGACCCGCATGACCTTGCGCTGGCCGGTGAGGAGACAGCCGCAACCCAGGGCCGGTACCTCGACCGATGGGGGCCGATGGCCGCGCACCTCACGTTCTTCGTCCCGAACGTGGACGGCGACGTGCTCCCGGCCACCCCGTACCAGGCCCTGGCCGCCGACGTGGGACGCGACGTCGAACTGATCGCCGGGCACAACCGCGACGAGTACCGGCTGTTCCTGTTCGCGTCCGGAAAACTGGGCGCGATCGACGACCAGGAAGCAGCCCGGGTGCTCGATGTCTTCGGCCCCGGCACGGACGCTGAGAAGACCTATCGCGCTGCCTTCCCGGACGCCACGGCCGAACAACTCTGGGAATGGGTCCAGTCCGACTGGCTGTTTCGCATGCCGACTCTGCGGCTGGCGCAGGCCCACGCGAGCGGCGGTGGGCGAACCCGCTTCTACGAGCTGACCTGGCCCGCGCCGGGCGCGGATGGCCTGCTCGGTGCGTGCCACGCGCTGGACCAGCCGTTGGTATTCGGCGATTTCGAAAGTGAATTTGCTCGGAGGTTGTTCGGCGGCCCAACGCCTTCGGTTGAGACGGTGGAGCTGTCGGCGCGCATGCGCGCGGCCTGGATCTCCTTCGCCACCACCGGCGACCCGGGCTGGCCCGCGTTCGACACCGACGACCGCCTGACCCAAGTCTTCGACGCACGACCCACGGTCACGGCGTACCCCGAGGAAAGCTCGCGGCAACTCTGGGAGCGCGACGACTTGGCGCCGTTGCCGCTGTTGCCGTAGCTACACGTCGAGGGTACGAGTACGCCGACGTCCTGCAGCGCTGACAGGATGGTACGGCCGGACTGCATTCCGCTGCACTGCAGGTGGACGTCGAACGCCGGATTCGCGATCGTGACATCTCGTGGCGCGAACCCAGTGGTGGCTCCAGGCGAACGGGCCCACCGCGCAGCCGGTCAGACCACACAGGGTCAACCCCAGCAACCGGCGCCCGGACAGTGGTCGCGCCGCCCGGAGCCGTCCCAGCAGGATCGGAAGGCACCTACCGGCTGTACACGGTGCCAAGCGGACGCTACGTCTTCACGACGGCAAACGCGTGACCGGAAACTCGGGGCAGTCCCGGGAGATGCCCAGCACCCTGCACCGCACGTCCCAGAGTTCTTTCGCGGGCAATGAACCGATGGCCGGCTGGAACGCGGCCACCGAAGCGATGTTGACGACACCGCCGCGGCCGCGCATGGGCGGGTGCGCGGCGCGGGTGATGCCCAGGACCGCCTCGCAGGGCACCCGGAGAGTAGATCTCCCCGGCGCCATCGGCGGTGAGGAAGCCGCCGTGCTGGCCGAAGCCGGCGTTGTCGACGATGAGGCCGACGTCCTTCCTCCTGCCCGAAGCGATGCACTGGCGACGCCGTGTCGATCATTCAGGCGGCCCATCCACCTAGCTCGGTGGCCTCGGCGGGACCGGGGCGTCGGCGAAGGCATAGATGCGCCAGCGGCCGTCGGCGCGGGCGTGGTGTCCCAGGTGCACCAGGTGGGCCTCGGCGACGCGCACCACCTCGGGCGAGCAGAAACGCTTGCCGACCGGAAATCCGGGTGTGAGGTGCGCGTGATCGGGTGCGCCGACGATTTCCGACGGCTCAGACCGGCACCGTGGTCAGTCACGGTCTGCTCCTACGCAGGCTCGCCGTTCCACCAAAGCCACTGTTGTAGACAAATCGGCACAGACGTCCGCTGATGCAGCTCATGCGCCAAGATCTCGGCAAACCGGCCGATCAGGCCGGGCGGAGCAGCCCAGCGCGTTTGAAGGTCCGCAGAATCGGAGTGGTCTCGATGGCGGAGACGGACTTCACGGCGTCGAGAGAGTCGGTCAGCAGCTCGTACAGCGCATCGAGGTCCTCCGCAGCCACGGCGACGAGGAGATTGGCCGGCCCGGTGGTCACCGCGGCGAAGCGGACACGGGGATGATTGCTGAGCTTGCTTGCCGTCCGGCGCAGCGCCCCGGGGGCGACCTGGATCCACAGCAGCGCCTCGCAGCCGATGCCCAGCAGTGCGAGATCGACCTCGGCCACCAGCCGGACGGCGTGGCCGACCAGTCTGTCCGACCGCCGTCGCGCGACCAGCGGAGTGATGCCGGCCTGCCGGCCCAGCTCGATGTAACTGGCCCGCCCGTTCGCGGTCAGCGCCTGGATGAGGGCGTTGTCGACACTGTCGGGAGCGAGTGCGGTGGGCATCGCCGTGAGTGGACGCCGACCGAGCGCATCGGCCTCCGCTGCGGTCAGCAGGCCGCCCGTCCATCCGAACGGAACCGGAGAGGCCTGCAACAGCGTGTGGGCGGTCCACGAGTCGACGGCCTTGGTGGCGGGCAGATCGCGCAGCAGCAACGTGTTGCGCGCTTCGGGCCCGTCGAGGAAGAGGACGGTGCTGAGCTCGTCGCCTCCGCCAAGGAGATCGACCCACACGGTGTCGGGGCGGCGGGCGAGTGCGGCGGCCACGGTGAGGATCTGCCGGGGACGGCAGCGGATGCGCAGCGCGAGGGGCACCAGCCCGGGGAAGCAGCGGGGGTTGCGGACGGCGGTGACCCGGATCGTGCCGGCGTGCAGGAGCGGCCCCGCGCGCCGGACCACAGTGCGTTCGGACAGGCTCAGCGCGGTGGCGACCTCCCTCCAGGAAGCAAGGGGCACCGCCAGGAGGGCGGCCGCGATCCGGCGGTCGGTTTCGTCGAGCAATTGGCGCACGATCATCATTATCGGCTTCTTGGTGTCGTGATGTCTGCACGAAACACCCTGAAGATGGCGAGAACACCCGAGCGAGCCGCAGACTCGTTCCGGGCCGGCGCGCCGGCCCGGAAGTCAAGACGACGGAAGGAGTGCGATGAACGGACGGAATGCGGATCTGGTAGTGCGCGCCGGCACTGTGCACACCCTCGGCACACCGGAACGGCCGATCACCGCCCTCGCGGCGAGGGGCGGCACAGTGGTCGCCGTCGCCGGCCCCAGCGAGGAGCGCGACCTCCTGCGGGAGTGGACCGGCCCCGAAACCATCACCGTCGACGATCCGGGGCTGGTGGTGCTACCCGCCTTTGTGGACACCCACAACCACCTGATGCTGGCCGCCCGCAACACTTTGGGCGTGCCGGTCTCCGCGGCACACGACCTCACGAGCATGGTCGAGCTGATCCGCCGGCGCGCGGCCGACACCCCCGCGGGCGAATGGATCGTCACTGCCGCCGACTGGCACGAGCTCCAGCTCGCCGAGAAACGGCTGCCCACCGCCGCCGAACTGGACAGGGCAACGAGCATCCACCCGGTGCTGGTGCTGCGCGGTGGCCACAACGCGGTGCTGAACTCGGTCGCGCTGCGCCTGGCGGGGATCGGCCCCGACACGCCGGACGTCCCCGGCGGCTTCGTCGGTCGCGACGCGGCAGGCCGCCCGACCGGATGGCTCCAAGACGCCGCACTGGAGCCGGTCGCGAGGATCGTGCCGCCTCCGCCGGAAGCCGCCCTCGCCGATGGCCTCGCGGCAGCGTCCGCCCACTACGCCGCCCACGGCATCGGGACGGTTCGCGACCCCGCCGTCACGCCCCACGAATGGCACGCCTACCGCCGCGCCGAAGCCGCCGGGCGGCTCTCCGTCGCCAGCCACACGATGATCTGGACCATGCCCGAGGCCATCGACGCCGCCGGTTCGGTCTCCGGCTACCTCGACGGCCTCGAAGCACAAGGCATCACCCCGAAACCCGCGCAAGGCAGGCTCCGCGTATGGGGCCTGAAGTTCGTGCTCGACGGCGGTGTCGAAGCGGCAGCGCTCTCGGAGCCCTACGCCGACCGGCCGGGCTTCACCGGTCGGCTGCTCTGGGAACGCGCTGACCTGGTCGAGGCACTGGCCACCTGCGTCAAGCGTGGCTGGCCCGTGGGCACGCACGCCTTGGGTGACCGGGCCATCGCCCTGCTCCTGGAGGCGATCCGCGTGGTCACCGACCGCCACGGTCGCCTCCCGCCCGGAATGCTCGTCATCGAGCACGGCGGCCTCATCACCCCCGAGCAGATCGCCGAGGCCGTCGCCCTCGGGGTGCACATCACCGTCCAGCAGGCCTTGCTCACCGGCCTCGCCGCCCCCGTGATCGCCTCCTGGGGACCGCACCGCGCAGCCGCCATGTTCCCCTTCCGCGAACTTCTGGACGCGGGCGCGTGGATCAGCGCGGGCACCGACCACCCCGTCGTGTCCCTGGATCCCCTGCAGGGAGTGCACGACATGACGACCCGCCACACTCCCATGGGGACCCTCGGCGCGGAGCACGCGATCACCCGAGCCGAAGCCCTGCGGTTGTACACCACCGCGGGAGCACACTTCCTCGGACGCCACTCCGGCACTCCTCTCACCCCCGGAGCACCCGCCGACCTCGTGGCCTACCCCGTCGACCCCCTCACCTGCCCGGTCGACCAGCTCACCGCACTCGCACCCGCGCTCACCGCAATCGAAGGACGCATCACCCATCAGACTGACTGACGCCGGGCTTCCGGGTGAACTACCGGGCTGTGTCGGGTCGAGAGTGGCGCCGGGAACTACTGCGGGGAGAAGACCGTGCGAGGCGTATTCCAGGAGACTTCTCAAAGACGGCCTTGGGTCTTGCGTCCGACACCGACGTAGATGTCGTCCGGCTCCAGGTCGCTCAGCCCCGGTTCCGGGTGCCACAGCGGCAGTCCCGGGGTGACCTTCGCACCTCTTCCGGTCAACCCGACGACTAACACCTTAGAGACGAACGTCTTCGGCACCGTCCGCGTCACCCGCGCGTTCCTGCCCTGCTGCAGCACGCGGAAGCACCGGTCGTGTCAAACGTCGGCGGCGGCCTGGCCTCGCTGAACAACCGCTCCGACCCCGCGCATCCCACTCAGTTCTACCCGGACGTCGCCCACCCGGCGTCCAAGACTGCGGTCAACATGCCCACCGTGCAGTACGCGAAGGCGTTCCCTGAGATGCGAATCAACTCCGTCGAGTCGGCGTCATCAAAACGGACATCAACGACAACACGGGGAAGCACACCGTCGAGCAGGGCGACGCAGGGGGGGACGTTGGCCGGGCGCCAGTTCGCTGGCGGGCCCTCCACCACATCAGCCCCTGCCACCGCATCGGCCACATCGTCCAAGCAGGCCCTCGCCACACCCACGACGAACACCACGGACGCTACTGAGAAACCGCAGTGTGGCTCGACGGGTGTGGACAGTTGAAATCGAACCTGGCCATATGTCCGAAATCACGCCTGAAGGTATGAATAGACCAGACGTTTCGCTCGCCCCTGCCGCTACAGCTCGATATCAGCGTCCTGTGACGAAGCGTACGTTGAGCTGAGTGCTCGGGAAATACGGTGTGCCGTGCTGGCGAGAACGGGCACCAGGGCCACGGGACTGCGGCCGTTCGGCAGAACGACGGATAGGGACGCAGCGACCACCGAGGATGCACTCCGCCGGATCGGCACTGCGATGCTCTGCGCCTCGGGGTGCAGATGTCCGGCGCACAACGCGAATCCTCGCTCCCGGATCTCCGCCAACCGGGGTCGCAGCACCTCGGGCCGAGTGATTGTGCGCTCCGTGTACCGCGCGAGGGGCTGCGACATGATTTCCGTCTGCAGCGAGGCGGGACCGAACGCGAGCAGTACCTGCCCCGATGACGACACGTGCAACGGCAGCCGACCCGCGAGGTGGCTTCGGTTCGGCACAGCCTGCGGCGCCGACAACCGCTCGACGAACAACACCTCCGCGCCGTACCGCACGCTGAGCTGGACGTGCTGCCCCACTGTCGCGTGCAAGTCCTCCATGTAGGGCAGTGCCGCCTCCCGGAGGGCGAGGGTCGGAGACGCCCGTAGCCCGATCTCCCACATGCGCAACCCGACCCGCACCTGGCTATCGGCATCACGGATCAGCAATTCACAGTCCACCAGTGCCGCGATGATGCGGGACGCTGTGGCCACGTGCAGCCCTGTCCGCCGAGCGATGGTCGAGACCGACAAGGCCCCCTCTCCGGCTTTGAACGCCTCGAGGACGCGTACCACGCGCGCAAGGAACGAGTCTCCCGGAATGCCGCCCGCCACACCGACCACCTCGCTCCGCGGCGACTGCAAGCCGCCATCAAACCTGTGTCCTGGCCAGCTAGTTTCCCATGTGGAGCCACGCTGCAAGCGGTCAGTCTCTCGCGACGTGAGAAGTCGCTGTCCGATTCGCCACCGGGCCGGCAGCCTGTCCTCTATCGATCGGCCGGAACGTTCCCGGCCACCGCGCAATACTTGGAGGGCGATCGTGGCCAGAACCGGCGAGGAGTACCGAAAAGGGCTGGAAGACGGCCGCGAGGTGTGGCTCGACGGTAAGCGCATCACTCAGGTCGCCGATCACCCCGCGTTTCGCCACAGCGCCCGCTCCATCGCTCGACTGTACGACATGCAGCACGACCCCGCCTACCGTGACGTACTCACCTACACCGTCGACGACACGGGGCGAACCGCTCACCGGGCGTTCCAGATCCCCCGATCGTACGAGGACCTCGTTGCCCGTCGGAAGGCGATCAAGCTGTGGTCGGAGGCGACCTTCGGCTACATGGGTCGCACCCCTGACTACAAAGCGTCGATGTGGGCCGGCTTCGCCTCAGCTCCTCACGTTTTCACCTCGGACAGCACCCGTGACTACCCTGCGCACGTCATCGCCCAATACGAGCGGCTGCGCGACGGAGACGTCTTCCAGGCGCACTCGATCGCCAACCCGATGGTGGACAAGCGCAAGCCGGTCCGGGATCAGGTGGACCCGTCGATTGTGCTGGGGGTGGTTCGGGAGACGGACTCGGGCATCGTGGTGAGTGGCGCGAAGACCGTAGCCACCGGCGCGATCCTCAGCGACGAGATCCAGATCGGCACCATCGAGCCGCTCAGTTTCGACGACCGGGACAACGCTCTGGCCTTCACCGTCCCGCTGAACGCGTCCGGGCTACGGATGATCGCCCGGCGGTCCTACGAGCGCAGCGCGGAGAGCTTGTTCGACCAGCCGTTCTCGACCTGCTTCGATGAGAACGACGCGACCGTCGTCTTCCAGGACGTGCATATTCCGTGGGAGAAGGTGTTCGTCTACCGGGACGTGCCGACCGCCTACCTGCAGTGGTGGGACACCCCGGGCTTCGTCTACATGTGCAACCAATCGGCAATCCGACTCTGGACGAAGCTTGAGTTCCTGGCAGGCTTGGCGCTCAAGATCGCGAAGCTGAACGGCAGCTTCGCCGTACCGACGGTGCGCATGGCCCTCGGCCAGCTGATAGCGCAGGTGCACGGCTTCCGCTCGATGGTTTTGGCGGCCGAGGCCGACTACGAGGTTCACAACGAGCTAACCGGCGTAGTCCAGCCAAATCGATCGATCACCCTGTCCGGGCGCGCCCTGGGTCCTTCGTTGTACGTGTCGTTCGTCAGCGCGATCAAGGAGCTGTGCGGGAGTGCACTGATCCAACTCCCCAGCTCCTACCGCGACCTGCTCGATCCTGAGGAGGGTGCGCTTATCGAGCGATACATCACCGCACCGGGCGAGGGCTCTCGCCGCCGGGTGCAGCTGATGAAGCTGGCCTGGGACGTGTTGGGCTCGGAGTTCGGCTCCCGGCACGAGCAGTACGAGCGCTTCTACCTGGGTGCGCCATACGCATTTCTGCCCACACTGCTCAACGAGGGTCAACCCGGCGTCTTCGAATCGCTGGTGGACGCCGCGCTCGAGTCGTACTCGCTGGACGACGCGCTCGACGAGACCGCCGCTATGGTGCTCCCCTTCGGGAAGCGCATCCTGCGAGTGGGAGCAGCCGAGGGTCCCGGAATCGTCTCAGGCGCCACGCCCGTCTCCGCGAAGATCGACCGGCGTCCGCCGATGATGCGCTCGTGAATCAGATTGCGCGCATCACCAAGGTCACCAACGCGCCGGCCCCATCCGGCCGCTACTCGCACGCGATCGTCGCGAACGGTCTGATCTTCTGCGCCGGACAGGGCAGCAAAGACCCGGATACCTGGGTTGAGGCCGGCCTCGACCTGGATGAGGATGGCACGATAGTCGGCTACGACATTCGCGTGCAGGCCCGGGGCTGCTTCCGTAACCTCTCCAGTGTTCTCGCCTCCGCCGGGGCCGGGCTCGACGATGTCGTCGAGGTCAACGTCTACCTCGTCGACATGAACGACTTCGCCGCGATGAACGAGGTGTTCGCGGAGGTCTTCCCGGACGTACAGCCCGTCCGCACCACGATCGGCGTCGCCGGACTGCCCGGCCGGAACTTCATCGAGATTCGCGCAGTTGCCGTAGCACCAAAACCTGGAGAGGAGCAGAGATGACAACCGAACCCCGAGATGTCATGCGGCCCCTGGAGTCGTTCTCACTCCAGGCGTGGCTCGACCTCAACCGAACCAACATGCTCCTGCCGATCACCAACCAAACAATCTATAAGGGTAACGATACGTTCATCGTCATGGCCGTCGGCGGCCCGAACAACCGCAAAGACTTTCATTACAACGAGAGCGAGGAGCTGTTTATCCAGCTTAGCGGCGACATTGAGGTCGGCCTCTACATTGACGGCAAGATCACCATACAGGAAGTCAAAGAGGGCGAGATGTTCCTCGTCCCAGCCCGTCAACCGCATCAGCCGCGGCGTCCGGCGAACACGATGGGCATTGTGATCGAGAAGCATCGGGTGCCGACCGAGCGCGACGGTTTCCTCTACTTCTGCAACGCCTGCAACGCGAAGCTGTTCGAGCAGTACTTCGTGCTCGAGGACATCATCAAGCAGCTGCCGCTTGTCCAGCGCGCATTCTACAACTCGCTGGAGAACCGCACCTGCAGCGCCTGCAGGCACGTAACCGAGCAGCCCGAGGGCTGGTCGGACGAGGTCGCACTACTCGAAGAGGACAATCCCTACTCCGAGGATCCGCTCACCGCGATCCGTGGACGGTCGTGGTGAGGACCGTTGCTTCCACCAGTAGACAATTCCGGCGCTGTGTGGGCAGTTTTCCGACCGGCGTGTGCGTGGTGGCGAGTGCGGGGGCGTCCGATCCGGCCGGCATGACGCTGAACAGCTTCACCTCGGTGTCGCTGGAGCCGCTACTGATTGCGGTTGCCTTCGCTGACGGCACTCGGACCGGCATCGCCGTCGCGGAATCCGGAACGTTCTCAGTGTCGGTACTGGCGGCCGACCAACGCGACATCGCAGTGGCATTTGCCCGAGCGGGCGCGGACTTCCGCGAGGACCTCGTCACCCGCGACGGCGCCCGGTTCTGGGTGCCCGGCTCCGTCGCCAACCTGCACTGCTCGGTGGCGGAGACGGTGCAGGCCGGAGACCATCAGCTGGTACTGGGTCATGTCGAGGAGTTCCGTGGTCACCCGAAGCCACCGCTCGTGTTTCACTCCGGCCGCTTCAAGGAGATGCACGACGGCGGCACTGAGTTCGCCGATGATTTTTTCCTCGAACGCTTCGGCTGGTAGTCAAAGGCCAGGTCGGCCGCAACGCGCCACAGCGGACTCCGAGGCCGCACCACACCGCACACCCTTCGAGGTTCGTGTTCACCTCGTCTTCGACCAGCTCGACTTTCGCACTCATGCGGCCGCTTGTGCCTGGGCCACCTGGACCTCCAGGATTTCCTCAGACGTGACTGGTCCGGACAGGATGACGGAAGAAATCGGGCGGCGATGATCTGGCGGCGGAGCCTGGTGAGCATACCCAGGGGCCGGTGGACTCCCCCCACCGCGACTGTGTCGACCCACTCTTTGGAATTCGACGTCGAAGGCGGTGACGAACCGTGCTCATCGTTCTTTACGCGGGCGTCCTCCGCCCGCTCCGGGGCCGGCCCTGCCGGCTGCCCACAGCTCGATCTCGCCTTTGCGGTCGCGGGACCAGCCGGGTGTGCGGCCGATGATGACGTCCGGTTCGGGGAAGGGGTGGGTGTCGGCGTAGCGGGTGCGCCAGTTGGCGACGGCGCGGTGGCCGATGCCGAACCAGGCGCCGATCTCGACCATGTCGACGTAGCGGTAGGTCGTGCCCGCCTCGGCGGGCGGGCCGTCCTCGACCGTGTGCTCGACGGGATCCACCGAGCGAAATTAGCAGGTCGCGGCGGCCACCCTCGATCTTCGACGCTCCTGGCGTGTCAGGTCACAGCCGCTTGAGGAAGTCCAGTACGTTCACGGCAGCGAACAGCCCGTCGGCCTGTTCGAGGAACTGGGCGCGTCGCCGCTGGGCTTCGGCGGGCCAGTCCGGCTGGGTCAGGATGTCGCCGACGTAGAGGACGATCCGGGGTCCGAGCTGCCAGATCACGCTGTTGACCGCGGTGGCGGCGACGGCGAGTTCGTCGATGTCGGCGCCCACCCAGACCATGTCCGCAGGGTTCAGGCCGCGGCTGCGGATCGTCTCGACGGCCACCCGGAAGAGACCTCCGGTGCCGACGGTGTCGTCGCAGAACGACTGGCCGGGCTTGATGTCGTCGAGGGTGAGCGCGGTCAGGGCGCGAGCGACGTCGCCGGGGGTGTACATCTGGGCGTTGACCTTCGCGTTGGCCGGTGCCCGTAGTGCGCCGAGGACCGGGCCGAGCAGGTCGGCGGCGTAGCGGCGGTCGGTGGCGGTCAGTTCGAGCTGGCGGGCGTCCAGGGCCGCGTCCGCTGTCCGCTTGATCCGGGCCCGCAGTTGCTGGTCGTTGTTCTCGAACAGCCAGCCCAGGAGTGGATAGGCCCAGGCTGTCAGGTCCGGTCGCAGGTGGAGCGTCACCGCCCAGGTGTAGCGGGCGATGGTGATGAACTCCTCGGGCGACTGCTTGCGCAGTATCTGCGCAAGTCCCGGGCCATGCTGCGCGTTCATCCCGGCCACCGCGATGGTGGCCACGACCCCCAACGGCACCGCGGGCCGTGCCGGGCCGCTGCCTTTGTGCCAGGCCTCGGCGACGTCCACCGCGATTTTCAGGGCGTGGCATTCCGCGTCGATGGGTGAGCTGGCGCCCGACTTGCCTGTTCGGTGCTTCGGATCGTTCACGGCGTCCTCCTTCAAAGCAAACCTTGTTGACTTCGTACTCAACGTTTGCTTACGGTAAACCACGAGAACTTAGTACACAAGGTTTCTGGAGGTCGCCCGATGAGTCAGCCAGCCGATTCACCTGTCTGGGAACCACCTCTTCCCCGCCAGCTGCCGACGCTGCGCGAGCACCTGGCTGGCCACCTGCGGTCCGAGCCGGCGTACCTGTTCACGATGGCGGCGTTGAAGGCGGGCCGCGGAACGATCCGCCCTGACACCAGCCCTGAACTTGGCGCCGCTCTCCTGCTCGAGGACGAGCACCAACGGCTGCGCCACGCACAGCTCTTCTACGTAACCGCCGACATCACGACACTGATCCGGCAGGCAGCGCCCAGCCTCAAGGATGAGTGGGGCATTCAGCCGCACGACATCCCGGCGCAGACCGGGTTCATGCTGTTCGCAGACCCGATGGCCGAGTACGTCCGCGAAGACGGCGTGCGCATCGACATCGTGGCGGTGTCGTGGGGCGAGACCGACTTGCTTTCCAGCTCGACCGGCGGGCTGTGGGTCACGTTCTGGAGCGCCACGGACTTCACCGCCCTCCGCCGTCTCGCACGCGCCGCCGGGGCGAACCCGCGCGAGGCCGACGTCATGGCCCGGTCGCAAGCCGCGGAACTCACCTGGGACAACGAGGTCTACATGCCGTGGGGTGCCGGGCGTCCGGAAGTGCCGGATCCCGGAGACGGAGTGCGCGCGGTCGACCCCCGGCGGACCGCCGCCGCGAAGACAACTCTGGGCTGGCTGCAAACCGTCCACGCAGCATGGATCTTCTGTACTCCCAACACACTCACCGAGACGTCCGAGGAACACCTTCCCCGCACGCAACGCATCCGCGCGGAGCGCGCCGGTCACAACGCCACGCCGGTCCGCGTCGTCTCCGTCAGCCGCAAACGCGTTCGCAGCTCCGCAAGGCCGGGAGAGCCGAGCGGTCGCACCGTCAGCGTCCGGTTCCCGGTCGCACCGTTTATCCGCAACCAGGCCTACGGCCCGGGAAGACAGTTTCGCCGCTTGACGCCGATCGCAGGCCACTGGCGCGGACCAGCCGATGCCCCCGTACGAATCTCCAAGACGGTGAACCTCGTTGACACGCCCGTCGATCGCCGTCCGGCTTCATGATGGATCTGGGGCGTGGTCAGGAATGCAGGTCTGATGTCGGATGGATCGGCAGCCACGGCTCCGCGATACCCAAGTCCGCCCGTGCTGTTTCGACGAATGCAGTGATCGCCCGGTCGAGTGCGCGGCGTGCGGCGTCGTCTTCTGCTCGGGCCGGTTCTTCGACTGCGCCGCCGAAGCTCGGCCTGCTGCGGGCCTGGATCGCCTGAGTCCCGGCCGCGAACTGGTGCCCCGCGGTGACGAGTCGTTCCAACGTGGCGTTGAGCTCCTGGTTGCTGAAGAACGCGACCTGCACGGCAGCGGCCTCCAGCGTCGCCAGCAGCGGTGAAGGATCGACCGGGTGCCGCCCGCGCCACACGGGCGAGTGAACGAGCTGGTAGGCCGCGGCGGCGATCGCGGGAAATAGCGTGCCTTTGCGCTGCAGCACGAGGTAGCGCGCGGCGCCATCGTCAGGTGCGGCGGTCATCAGGGCAGGTCGTAGCCGAGGTTCTCGGCGACGTCGTCGACGAAATCCTCGCCGGCCACGCCGGGCTCGCGGTCCTGCACGTCCCACGCGGCGTCCTCGACGGCGTCGCCACCTTCGGTAAAGGCGTCTGCGACCAGGTCGACCAGTTCGCGGGCCTGGGCCTGGTCCAGGTCGAAACGCTGCGCCGCGGAGGTCGCGGCATAGTCGAGGTCGTTCTCGGCGTAGTCGTCCATGTCGTCTCCGATCGCCGGCTGCTTTACCGGAGACATGTCCTCGGTCATGGGGCGTTGATGCACGGCGAGGCCGGCGTGCCCGCTGCGATCAGCTGCAGCAGCAGGCTCATCGATCACCGCCATGGCGACACGGGTTGAGCACGAGACGGACTTCGGCACCTCGCCACGCACCAACGTCGCCCGCGGTAGCACGGTGGTAGTGCCAGCCGGGATGGTTCGAGCTGGCCAGCGACCGGCGGCACCGGCACGGCTCGGCCTGCCACCAACCGGCATGAAGAATCTTCAGCCGGACGCCGCCGGGCGTGCCGGCGGCCCACCGGGTGAGCGCTGCCCTTGCCCGGCCGACGATCTCGCCGAGCGTCGTGCCGTGGATGAGTAGGTGGCCGTGTGCCTCCTGGTGGTCGACGACCCACTCCACCATTTCCAGCTGCGGGACCGGCCCGCTGACGTTCTGCATCCCCACCACCCGCCTCGCCGTCGCTGAAGACATGGCTCCAGGGCTGTGGATTCAGTCTTGATCGAGTGCGTCGATCTCAGCGCGCTGTGCCGCGGTCAGGGTGGTCATCCAGGTGTCGAAGTCCTGCAGCACCGCCAGCCGAGGGCCGCGCGCGGGCTGGACATAGGCTCGCTGCCCGGTGACGAGGTGGAGACCGACGCGCCGCCCGACGCGCCGAGCTGTGGCGACGTGCAGGGCACGACGGCGGACGATCGCCAGGTCGAACACCGGCAGGCCCGAGCCCGCCCCGGCCGCGGTGACGATCGGGCGGATCCAGATCACGTCAGGGTCCTCGTCATCCAGGCGTACGTGGCGGGCGAGAGCAGCGCGGAACACTTCCCGGTCCTCGTCGAACACGACAAGCTCCGCGCCGGGCAGGTCGTCCCCGGCATCGTCGCCGCGTCCGGTGAGCAGATCGTCCAAGCAGGCGATGAGCTGTGCCGGGGAGAGCGGTCTGCTGTAAGTCATACGGTCACGACCTTCTCGATGGGTTTGCCGGCGATCGTGGTGACGCCCTTGGCCAGCAGCATCATGCGGATCTCGTCCCGTTGGGCCGTGCTACCGCAAAGGATCCGGCTGGGGCCTTGAGGACCGAGCAGGTCGATGCCATCGGCGAACATGACCTCGTTGCTCGCGCTGGTGAATTTCGCAATCTTGAACGGGTCGCGAGTGGCCTTCGATACCGAGTGGTTTCCGGCCGGGTTGACCGCGCCGTAGGTGTCCGCGTTGGCGCCGTAGTAGTCCGCGCGAGCGAGCAGCCGCTCAGGCTGATCCCACACCAGACTCGGCTCCGAGCCGAGCGACGAGGTCTTACGGACGCGCAGGAACACCGAACTCGCCCCGCCGCTGAGCTTGTCCGCCCCTTCGCTCATGCCGACGCCCTGGTGCGTGCCCATCGTCGTGCGGCGCTCGGTCGAGGCCAGCACCCCCGTGGTCAACATCGCCTTCAGCCCGGCAGCCGACGTCTTGTGCACCAGCGACCGACCCACGACGGCGCCGCTGAGCTTAGGGAGTGAGTTGCCGACGTCGAAGCGGCTCCACGTCAGCCAGCCGGCCGACCGCTGCGGCGCCGGGTCATAGCCGGGACTGCCGGCCAACGCCGCGCCGTCAGCGAAGCCGGTCGCCTTGGCGACCGCGTCCCGCAGAACCTGCACCTTCGCCGGCAGAGCACGGGTGTGGGCTTCGAGCTGAATGCCCTTGGCGAAGCCGGCCAGCTGGGTATCGGTCATGCCGACGGCTTCGTGCGCGCGTTCGTAGAAGATCTCCTGCCGGACCATCTCCTCCAGGTGCTCCCCCGTCACCCGCGCAGCGGCCACCTCGGCGTACGTGCCCAGGCTCTGGGCAGTGACGTTGGCGGTGAGGTAGCTGTACTCGCCTTCGTCACGGGTCATGGGGCGGTTGGCCAGGTTGAGTTGTCCGAGGCGGCGGACGAGTTCGGGGCCGTGGCCCTCGCCTGCGGGTGCGATGACCTCGAGCCGACCGCGCAGCGAGTACTCCGACTTCGCCGGGTCATTGACACTGTAGGGGCGGTAGACGGCCTGGAACCCGTCGCCGAGGTCGATGGCGTACTCCTTGCCCAGGACGTTCGTCGCGCGGGCACCGTCCCAGCTGGCCTGCCCGGTGGTGGTGTCCAGCGTCGGCTTGATCCTGGTGGCGTCCCGCAGCACCGCGACCGCGGCCTCGCTGGACGCTTCGGGCGGCAGGGCGGGCACCATCACCGTGACCAGCGCGGTGCCCTCATGCAGGAACGGCGCGACATGGTCGATCGGAGTACCGGTCGCGGCGGCGCACTGCACGGCCTCCAACCGGCCGACGTAGTAGTCCAACATGGCGTGCTCCACCGGGGACGCCGCGTCGCCGAGGTCTGCCGCGAGCCCTTCGATCGCGGACTCGGCGGCGGCGATCTTCTTCGCGGTCGTCGCCGGCGGCGACGTCTGCGCGTCGAGGCTGCCGTTGGTGATGTGGTGGTTCACGCTCTTGGCCGCGGCGATGATCTTCTCGGCGAGAGCGTGCTGCTCGTCGACCGGCAGCCGGCCGGTGACCTGCTGCTCGACCTGCGTCGGAACCATCTCGGGGCTGATGTTGAGCGCGTCCAGCAACTTGGCCTCCGCGTCCTCATCCACTCGCGCGTGCAGCACGATCCGCGCACCGTCCGTGCTCTCGTAGCTGACGAGCGTGGCGGTGGAGGCGAGCAGGTCGGCACCACCGACCAGGACCGGCTCCCCGTAGGCGTGGCCGACGTCGGGGGTGAGCGGGATCGGGGTGACCGGCAGTTGTCCCGGCTCGACCTCGAGTGGTTCATCGGCGACGGGTACGAGTTCCGGTGCGTCGTCGGCCGGGGCGGGCTGCGTCTCGGTCGTGGGCTCAGCTGGCGCGATGGCGTAGGGAGTGTGGGTGGTTTTGGCGTTGGTGCCCATCACGTCTTGCCGAGGTGCTGCAGGGCCGCAGCCGAGGAAATCTTGACCTCCTCGGTGAAGAACTTCACGAAGTCGCGGCGCAGGTTCTTCTTGCGCTCGACGGCGTAGTCCAGAAAGGACTCGGCGATCTGGCTCGAGGTGACCGCGGATTCGGCGATGCCGTGCGTCTTCGCCGCCCGGGTGCGCATCGGCGCCACCCACGTCACGTCCTGGCTCGCGCCGGCGTAGGCGGTGGTGTGCAGGGTGGCACGCCACTCCGCGTCGGGAACGGACTCGAGCCGGCGGATGACCGAGTGCGCGACGGCCGGGTTGACCTGCACACCCTTGCCCAACTTGCCGGCCAGGTGCGCGTCGTAGATCTCGTGATAGACCGCCGTGGTGCTCGGCCGGTAGCCGAGGGCGAGCTTGTCGCGGCCGAAGTTCTTGAACGCCTGGCCCTGATCGATCGGCACCAACCCGCCGGCGGGGGTGCGCAGGACGTTGCCGTGATGGGCGTCGTGATTGCCCAACGCCCAACTGGTGACGTGCAGCCGGACCACCTCGTCGACATCGGCCTGCGACCAAGTCGCCGGCGTCCCCGACATCGGCTTCGCCCCGGGCAGCAGCGGCTGCACGCTGACCGGGTTGCCACCGACCTTGGTCGCGTAGACCGGCACAGCCGGAAGACCGGCCCGCGCCGCCAGCCGCGAGGCGGCGGCTTCGGCTTGGGTGATGGCGCCGGCATGGGGTTTGCTCTCGCGCTTGGCGATCCAGGTCGTGCCATCAGGTCCGGTGTGGAGTGTCTTGGGATGGGTGCCGCCGAGGTTCGCGGGCTGCCCCGTCCCGAAGTCCCAGGCCGCCACGGCCGCGGGATCGAGTGGCTTGGGGACGGCGGTGTGTGCGGCTTGAGCGTGCTGCAGGGCGGCGACGAGCTGCGCGTGCTGCAGCCCGAACCGGCTCCGCGGCTTGCCCATCACCGGCGAGGCGGCCACCGGTTTCGGCTGCGTGGGCGTCGCCTTCAGCGTGCCCTTGATCGTGGTGACGTCGGACGCCGAGGCGCTCAGGTGCCCCTGCAGGAGCTTCCCGAGCGTCGCCTTGGTCGCGACGCTGGCTTCCGCGGCGGTCGCGACGCCGCTGCCGACGACGAATTTCCGGAGATCGGCGACCTTCTGCTCGTCCGCCCAGGCGAGCACCTTCGATTGCCCGGCTTGCAGCACAGCCTGGTGGACCGGCGCGGGTTCGACGGTGTCCCAGGTCGTAGCGGCCGCATGGACTTCGGCGATCGCACGCACCTGCAGGACCAGAGCACCGGCCGTCCCCTGATCGAGAGGTCCGGCGAGGACAGCGGAGACTTCTCCCGCGCAGGCCTTCGAGTTGGCCAGCATCGCCGACCGCTCGGCGACGACACCGCTGATCTCGTCCCGCTCTGCTACAGGCGTCGACGCCCGCAGCAGCTGCAGCACCTGATGGACGCCCAGCGTCTGCAGCTGGTCCTCGTCGATCTTCCCGCCGAGCTTCGCGGTCGCCACCGCGGTGCTCAACTGAGCTGCGGTGACGGACCCCAACAACTGGTCGACCTGGTGGCGAGCCGCCGCGGTCGCGGCGCTGAAGTCGCCGGCCAGGGCGGGATTCTGCGCGGTGGCGATCTGGTTTTCCCAGTGCAGCAGCGTCGCGATCTTGTCCGGCGTCACTGACTGACATTGCTTGGCGACAACCGCGGCGAAGGTGTCGAAGTCCGCCTGCACCGCGGCGAGGTCAGCCTCGGTGGCCGGCCAGCCTTCAAACCCGAGCGGTAGCGCCGCGGCTGTCGCCGGGATGTTCCATTCGGTCAGCGTCTTGCCGTTAACCGTCTCGCCCGCACACAGCGCGGCGTGCCGGGCGTGGGCGAGAGCTTGGATCTTCTTCTTGGCTTCACTGCCAACCGGTGTAGACGGGTCCAGCCACACTGCCAGCGGATGCGGTGCCTGCCCGGCGATCCCGACGAGTTCTGGATGATCGAACCCCGCCGCCGCGGCGATCTCAGCGAGCTCCTCAGGGGACAGGCCGGCCAGGTACTCGGCCGTGAGGACCTGCAGCTGCTGGTGGTAGGGCCCGGCGGCAGTGTCGGAAACCTGGCTTTCGGCAGCGAGCGCGGCGCCGACCGCGGCAGAGAACAAGCCGTAACCCTCGACCGGGTTGTCGGGGACGTCGATGGCCGGGAGTCCGTCCGGGTCGATGCCGCCCTGCACGATGCCGGCGACGAACTTGAGGTTCTCCTCCGCGGTGTCCGCGGGCTCCTCGGTATGCGCGCAGATCGCCGCGAAGTGCTGCAGAAGCGCGTCATCGCCGGCGATCGGCGCGTAAGCCTTCGGGCCGGCCGGAGCGACGGCATAAGCGGCGTGGTCGGTCTTCGCGTTGGTCCCCATCGCAGCGCCCGGCGGCTAGCGTGCCGATCCGAGGACGTCGTCGACCTGCGCCCGCACCGCAGCCTCGAGCGTCGCGCCTGGCACGATCGGCTCGACCTCCGCAGCGGATGCAACGAGCGACTCGGCCCAGAACGCCATCCGCTCGACGACCTCCTGCGGGCTCGTGCCGACGAGGCGTTCCCGCCAAATCCGGCCGGCTTCATACTCGCGCGGGACCCACTCGACAAAGCTCTCGGTGATCTCGCCGCCGGTCTCGAAGCCGAGGACTCCGACCGCGATGACCGCGGCGCCATACTCCGGTGACCAGCCCAGCAGGACCCACAGGCGCATCAGCTGCCTCCCCCGGTGGCGACGAACTCGTGCGGAAACAACGACGCCATGTAGCGAACCGAGCGGACAAAAGCGTCCGGGATGCGCGCATGGACGTCCTGACGGCCGTCGGCGGTCATCACGGCGCCGTGCAGGGCGTACTGCGCGGGGTTCTGGCTGATCACGACGAGACGGTCGCCGAACAGCTCGAGCGCGGTCTCGATCCGGTCCCGCCGCGACAACCCGGTCAAGAACACGACCAGCGTCGGCGGGAGGTTCTCGGCCAGCCAATGCAGGCCCGGCAACGTCCAGCTTTGCCAGTTCGCGTTCTCCCGCACGGTCTGGACGTTGACCGCGACCGCCGCCGGCCCGGTCTCGACGACCCAATCGGTCAGGCGGCGCAGGTCTTCGAGCCGATACCAGTACAGGTTCGGCACAGTCGGGATTCCCGCCGCGGCGAACTCGGCGGCGATGATCAGCGAGCGACGCATGTTGATCAGATGCTCGGCGCGGGGCCAGTTGCCGTAGATCGAGTAGTTCGGCGCCAGCACCAGCCCGAACCGCATGGCCGCGATCCGGGTGATGAGTTCATCGCGGTGCCGCGCGGTCCAGAACGCTTCGACGAGCGGGTCCTCGCCGTATCCACTGAGGACGGTCAGCGTGGTGTCCGGCACCTCCAGGATCTCGGTCGCGGTCCGGCCGTCGGTCCAACGCGGGTAGAGCGTGTGGGTGCGAGGAGAAAAGACCCGCCGCAACCCGACCGCGTACGCCGGCCACCGCACTCCCGCGTCGAGCTCGGCGACGCTCGAGCCGTCGACCTGCGGGACGAACGACGGCACCGTGGCCGGTAGCGGCGCGGTGCCGGTGAGGTCGTCGAATTCCAGGGTGCCACCGACGTCGCGCATCCAGGCGTCGATGTCGGTGCGGGAACCGCAGCGAATCGGGCACGCCCGGCAGTCGGTGCGGGCGCAGCCGCAGTAGGCGCAATCGGAGTTGCAGCCAGAGCACAGCGGCGCAATGGCGACCGCAGGCTCGGCATCGACGTACCAGGGGCAACGGCGGCAGTCGCAGCGCGCGGCCGGCGCGGTGGGCATGCCAAGGAAGGTGCTCATGCAGCTGCTCCCTTATGGAGGACATCACCGAGCTGATCCAGCAGCAGCGCGAGGGATCCGCGATCGTGCTCGCCCAACTCGGCGCCCTGCACCAGGAGAAGAAGCAGCTGACGCAGCGCGGCGAGAGCGCGCTCGACGAGCCGGGCGTCCACCCTGACGACCTGCGCGTCGGGCTTGGTGCGGAGCTTGTCGGCGCGAGCGGCGTCGGCTTGCTCCTGGACGCGCTCGGCCTCGATGAGAGCTTGCTCCGCGCTCAGCTCCTCGTTGGTAGTGGCGGCGGCGAGGGCGGAGGGCAGCAGCCGGGTGCGGCCCGTGTTCTTCACCGCGGCCCAGATGTCGGCGGCGGCTTGCTCCCGGCCGCGACGCAGCTCAACGAACCGGATGCGGGTGTGCAGCGACACCTTGGCCTCGTCCATCTCCTCGGCTACCTCGCGGGGCATCTCGGCGAACGCGCGCACCAGCTCGCGGGCCTTGCGTGGGCTCAGCTGCAGGCCGAGCCGGGTCAGGACTTCGGCCCATGGCGCGGCGCTGCGCTTGTCGTTGCCGCGGATGCGTTCCATCGCGGTGAAGCGCGCGATCGGGTCGTCGATCGCATAGACCTCGGCCGGCACGGCGTGGCCGCCGGCCAGCAGCTTGCCCAGCAGGACGGCACAGCGGTCGAGCACCAAGGCGGCGGCGAGCTCGCCCGGCCGCAGGCTCTCCCGGGCGAGGTTCTCGACCAGCTGCCAGATCCGCCGTTCCTCATCCGACAGCGGCCCCGGGCAGACCACGGCGGGCAGCGCGGCGAAGTGCAGGTTGTCCGGCCGGTTGACCGCACCCCATCGGCATGCGCGCAGCCGCCGCTCCCCCGCGGCCAGCTTCATCGCCGGATGCGTTCCGTCGCCCGGGTCGATCTCCTCGACCAGCACCGGCTGCAGAACCCCGACGCTGGCAATCGAGGAGATCAGGTCCGCGAGGTCCGCCGGCGTGGTCGCATCGCCCGGCAGCCGACCCTGCAGCTCGGTGAACGGCGTGCCCTCACCTCGCAGCGGCAGCAGCGCGAACCGGCGTTGCCGCAGCCGCGGCGACAGCCCGAACTGCGCCACGACCTCGGTCGGCGCCTCGGTCACGACAGCCTGCCGAACACGCCCACCCACCGCGGATCGCCGAGCAACGGCATCGCCACCGGCTTCAACGGGCCGTCATCTACGAGCCGGGGCAAGGTCGTCGCGACCATGTCGACCCGCCCCGCGGCCGTGCTCACCAGAGGCATGGCCTGAGCGTGGGCCCGCAGGTCGGCGAGCCGGCGCTCGAGCACCGGAGGCTCGGCGCCGGACAGGACGATCACGACCCGCGGGAACCGGGGATACCGCTCCCGCCAAGCCCACCGCTGGCCAGTCCCTGCTGGTGCGTGGTCGTGGTAGCGGATGTAGCCGACCACCTTGGGGGCCAGGCGAGCGACCGGCATCGTCGCGCGGTCCAGCTCGACGAACAGCGTCCGCTGAGTGCGACGGCCATCTTCCTCGAGCACGTAGTGCAGGACGGCGTCGGCGATCACGACCCCGCGCCGGTCTCCGATCCGGTCACGGAACCGGTGGGCGACCTCCGGCGTCCAGGACAGCGGCCCGCACTCGTGACCGTGCTCTCGAGCTGTCTCGACGAAGGCGAGACCGGTCTCGACGACGTCGAGGGTGTGCTCCTGCAGCAGGTGCGCGACCGCGGTGCCCGGCAGCCGGTAGGCACGGGCATCGACCGTCCCGGCCGCCTCGACGGCCTCAGCTCCGGCCGGGGTGACATGCCACGTGCGGGGCCGGTGCTCCCGGGTGATCCGGTCGGCCAGCCCTGCACGGCGCAGCCCGGCCAGCTTCGCGCGGACGCTGACCGCGGACAACATCGGGGCAACCAGCCGCCGGACTTGCTCAGTCGACACCAGCCGGTGCCAGTACAGGACGGTTAGAGCATCGCGCTGAACGACGTCGAGGTCCATGCCGGTCACTCCACGCTCGAAGTCAGGTCGATCGCGGCGCCACTGCCCCGCGTCGGCGGACGCCCGCGTCGCGACTGCGGCGCCCGCTGCTCGGCCCGCAGGGCGGCGAGGATGCGGTCGTCCAGGTCCTCGAGCTCGTCGAGCACCTCGCCGATCGGGCGGCGAGCGAGGTTGGCATCGAGCGCTTGGTCGACGTCGTCGTTCCACTCGGGGTGGAAATGCTCGGCGAACTCGTCGTCGACATGCAGGCCGCGGATCTTGAACGGGGTCGTGCGCTGCCCGCCGAGGGTGACGGTGACGACGTGGTGGAACTGCTCCAGCTCGGTCACGGTCGCCGGCTGGACCAGGCCGCCGAACTCCCGGGCCACGGTCCTCGCGCCGTCAATGGCCGCGGCCGAGGTCATCAGCAGCGACTGGTTCTGCAGCAGCGCCCGCCGTGTCTCCGCGGCGAGCCGGTCGGGCATCTGGTTCATCGCGTGCAGCGCGACCCGGTACTTGCGCAGCTGCTCGAGGATGGCGGCGAGGTAGCCGCGGGAGGCGCCGTCGACCGCGGCGAGCTCGTCGACGAACGCGTCGCACCTGCGCCGCTGCTCGACCGGGGTATCCGCGCGGGAGCGGCCGGCGCGGAACAGGTCGTAGATCATGAACGAGGTGATCAGCTTGTTCGTCTCGCCGGTGCCAGTTGTGCAGACGAACACGATCCGCCCGGTGTCCATCGCCCGCCGCACGTCATACGTCGTCACCGACGAGCCGAGGAACGCCGAGAGCGTGGGGCTGGTGCGTAGCCGGTTGATGATGTTGGTGACCACCGTCGTCGCGTCGGGAGCGAGCTTGGGGAATGAGTCAGTCCAGTACCTGCGTACGGACGGCTTCAACGTGGGCAGGATCGATTCGCGCCAGGTCTCGTCGTCCAGCAGCGTCGGGATCTGGAAGATCGTCGGCGCGCAGTCGGCTGGCAGCCGCATCGCGAGGTAGCAGAGTGCCTCGCAGGCTTTCGTGAGGATCGACTTCGCTCGCGGCGCGGCGTCTCCCCAGCCCAGGGCCGCGGCGAACGATGTGACGACGGCGTCGACGCGGTCCTCGATGTCGGACTCGGTGAAGCCCTGCATGCTCAGCGGGTTCCAGCCGGGCAGATGCTTGTCGCGGCCGCGGACGTCGAGGTTGACCTCCCACAGCCGCGCCCGCAACGCTGGGTCGGAGAGGTAGGGCTTGGCGCGTTTCCAGCCGTCGGCGTGCGGGTCGAGGAACCAGACCCCGCCGCCGAGCCGGGCGATCTCGATCGCCTGAGCCAGGGCCTCTTCGGTCTTCCCGAATCCGGCTTTGCCGAAGCGGGCGGAGAACAGCAGCTCTCGCAGGGGCACGCCGACCAGTCGCTCGTCGCCGTTGACGTCGGTGACGTATCCGAGCCGCACTAGCCCCGTCCCCGTCCCCGTCCCCGGCCGGTAGGTCGGGATTTCGCGTGGCGCCGGGAGCACCCAGCCGCGGCTGCGGGCGATCGCCGGGGACTGGCACCGGCCGGACGGTGGCTTCAGCAGGGCCGCGATTTCGCCCGCGGTGACCAGCGAGCCGGTCCGTGGCTTCGTCAGGCCGGTCCGGAATCGCCGGTCGAACAATCGGCGTACCAGGATGGTGTCCGCGCCGAAGTGCCAGCCGAAGACCCGCGGACCACGCACCCGCCAGTAGTTCTCCCCGCGATACACGTCGAACGCACCGATCACGCTCCGCAGATGCGCCTGCGCCCGGCCCGAGATTTCCGACTCACACCGGATCAGCACCTGGACGGCGAATACCGGCTCATCGGTGACGAACTTGTTCACCACTCGCTGAGCCGACCTCGCCGCTTCGCGCACACGACCACCGGCTGCGGGCCGCGCGATCGGCAGGAATTCGCCGATCAGCTCGTCAGCGAAGTCGGCAACTGCTCCGAATGGCCCTGCACCATTTCCTGTGTGCGAGCTGTGAACAACACGGCGGGCGTAGTGGCGGATGCGGGCGGGCGTGAGTGGAATGAGATCCAGACACACGTGCACAGATTCAGCGAGGTCCGGCCGGACGTCACCGAGAGCATTGGCCAGTGTCTGCAGTGGATCGTCGGGCCGGACCGGCAAGGCCTGCAACGGAAGATGACCAGGCCGTGCCAGCACGAGCTCGGCCCGTGCCACCTGCAAGCGCGTCTCGGTTTCGCCGTCCACGGTGGGTTCTCCTCCCGGGAACCACCACACGGCTCCCGGCATCAGTCACGGAAGAACCGACACGTTTTGATACAGCCGCACCCGACGGTGAAATTGCCTCGATGCCCAAGAACAGATACACTCCGTCAAAGAACGTTGCTCATTGTGCAACGCGTCACACGTCGCGTTCCCCGCACACTTCCACTCTGAGGAGTATTCACGTGGCCCAGAAAGTCCGCGTCGAGATCCTGGACGACCTCGACGGCAGCACCGCCACCCAGACCGTCCCCTTCACCCTCGACGGCGTCAGCTACGAAATCGACCTCTCCGACGACAACGCCACCGCCCTGCGCGACGGGCGGAAACTCCGCGTCGCGACCGGCCAGTCGACCACCGTCACCACGGCCGACCGTGAACGCAACCAGCAGATCCGGGCGTGGGCCAACGCCAACGGCTACGCGGTGTCCGAACGAGGACGTCTCTCCTCGGAGGTCATCTCCGCCTACGACCAGGCCCAGGCCGCCGAGGCCGAAGCCCCCGCGAGGGCTCCCCGCAAGCGGGCGCCGCGCAAGAGGGTCGCCGCCGCCACGAAGTAACCACGGTGGCCAGCAGATCACTGGGGAGAGATCACCGCTGTCGGCCCGTCGGCGGCAGGGACACATCACCCTCGCCGCCGACGGACGCCACCTCACCGTTGACGTCACCAGGCGCCGCGCGCCGGATCTCGACGTCTGGGTAGACGAGCTTGTTGAGCACTCCGGTCACCGACTCGCGCCCCTCCACGCTCATCACCATCTTCCCGAACTCCGCGTCCGTGCTGAACCGGACTCGCACCCCGACCGCCGACATCGGCACCCACCCGTGCACCGGCCGCACCCGCCCCAGCTGATGCGCGAACGCCAGCACCGCCTGCGGCGACGGATCGAACGTCGTGGTCGGCAGCAGGTCGAACCGGACACGGGAGCGGAGGTGGTGGGAACGGAAGTGTCGGTGGAGGACGAACACCGCGATCAGGATCGCGACCACGGCGGTGGTCACCCACCAGAACGCGCCGCTCGCGAGCACGTCGGTTGGACGGAGCGCCTTCGGCGCGCTGTTCCCCAGTATGGCCTGGCGGCCATGCGTGCCGGGGAACATGTCGGCATTCGAGGCAGGTCCCCGAATAGCCCGCTGAGCAGCAGAAGGCCGTCCGTCGGGTATCCACCCCAACGAATCGCCAACGCTACCTCCAACGATCGCCTGGCCCACAAAGCACCCATGCACGACACCGTCTCCTTCGGCTTGCCCTTCAGGTCTGATCCGAGACAAGTGAGTCAGCGACGGCTATTCATCCAGTTCCTTCTCGTGGCAACCAGAAGTTCGAACGGACGCCAATCAGTGGTGCTCCACCGCGCCCACAGCGCGGAGGCTGTACGAGCTTCCTGCAGTACAACCGCTGGCCCCAGCCGGTGACGCCCACGCGTCGACCACCTTCGCCCCTGCGGCATCATGTCTCAGTGGGCATCAATGACAAGGACCGAAAGATCCTCTGGGGCAGGTCCGGTAATCGGTGCGCACTCTGTCAGCGTCGCCTTGTCGCGGATCGCACCGCACTCGATCCCGAAGCCGTGGTCGGCGACGAAGCCCACATCGCGGCCCGCTCTCCCGGCGGCCCTCGTCACAACCGCGGCCCCGCCGTCGCCCTCGACTCCTACGACAACTTGATTCTGTTGTGCAAGGTCGACGACAAGAAGGTCGACGACCAGCCTGGACACTATACCGTCACTCGCCTCAAGAAGATCAAACACGATCACGAGGCGTGGGTCCAGCACGCGCTCGACACGCAGACTTCCCTATCCCAGCCAAGTCTGGAGGAAGCGAACCGGCAGAAGGCTCAGCTCTTGTCCGGTTACCGCGTCCTCAATGCTGCGTTCGACACGTGGAAAGAAGCCATCATGGCCGCGTCCGACGCAAACGTGCTCCGGGTTGATCCCGAAGAGGAACGCGCCCTCCATGCCGAGTGCACCCGGCAGTGGCAAAACGCCCACCTGGCCTGCGGACAATTCGCCGCAGTCGCCACACCGGAATGCGCGGACCTCGCCGGGCGGGTCCTCGACGGCTGGAAAAGCCTGGCCGACGACGTTGTGGATGGGCTGTGGCCGTCCGATCACCCTGGAGCCGACCAACACGACGACCTCGACATCAACCGGGACGAACTGCTTAGCGCTGTCAGCACCGAACTGGGTATGACAAGGTCCGCCGTTCTGAACAGCCTTCGCGCCGCCGGAAAGCTCGGTGGCACAGGGAAACGCTTCTGATCTTTCGGGTGATCGACACTGTCCGCCGAGAGCCGCGCAGTCGGATGCCGAGTCGCCGTGCAGGCGTCAGATCGAGACCTGCCCACGTTCCTGAACGAGTCGTCCTCAGCTCCCTGCCGGACGTGTGACGCCGACCAGATTGCGACCGAACGGATCGACACGCACCGCCTTACCGCAGTCGGGCGCGTTGATCATCTCCGTCGCGGAGGTGGCAAACCCGACGTGGGTGATCGTGAGCGGGTCCAGTTCCGAAGAACACGAGGTCTCCGGGGCCGACGTTCTGAGCTGGGATTCGAGGTCCGGCCGCGTGCTGGGCTTGCGCGGTCCCTGGTAGATCGATCCCGGCCGACTCGAAGGCAGCTTTGGTGAGGCCTGAGCAGTCGAAGCCGGCATCGAAGCCGACGGTTCTTCGGGCTACAAAAGTTGATCTTCATCGTTCCCGCTCACCGTATTCGCAGCCATCAGCAGATCGTCAAAGGCACCTGCGAAGGTCTCAGCGCCGCCCGCGCCCGAGGCCGCGTCGGCGGCCGCCCTCGCGCCCTGACCTGCGAACAGATCGCCGACGCCCGCATCCTGCTCAGAGCCGGACAAACCCGAACCGCCGTCGCCGCCAAGCTCCGCGTCTCCCTCGGACACTCAGCCGCGCCCTCGACACCGGGCCCGGCTGACGCCCGCCACCGGGTGACAAAGCATGACCGCAGCGGACAGCGCACGGGGAGACTGTTGCGCCGAAATCCGGATAGCCGGGGTGGGAGACTCCTCCCGGCTACTCGACCTGAGGTAGAGCCAGCTATACCGCACGGGTAGCGCAGCCTCACCCGGTCGTGCTAGCCCATGCACCATCGCGCTCCGAGCGGCCCTTCTCTACCGTCGTCCCCATGCGATTTCGACCGAGCACGCCAACTGGTGCCGCCGAATCAACACCAGGTTCCCAGCGCAGGACTGTTCGACTGTATTCGAGGTCCGTGATCGGGTTGCTGCTGGCGGCCGCCGCAGCTTTGTGCCAGCGGACATGAAAAAATCCGGGTGGGCGGACAGTTCGGTCCGGGTGGGCGGACATGAAATCTCCGGGTCGATGGACATGAGATCTCCGGGACACGCCTGACATCAATGCAGGTAGGGACCCCTCCGGCGGGGTTGGCTCTGGTTGCTGATCAGTTGCCCGCCCGTGCGGCCGGAGGAGTCCCTTGACCAAGTCTGACAGGGAAATCATGGACATCTTGGAAGCGTTCGATTTGACACGCTGTGCGCACTCGGCAGCGGAGCTGGCGGGGGTGGATGAGAAGACCGTCGCCCGTTATGTCGCGATCCGCGACGCGGGTGGTGACCCGTTCACCCCGGCGCGGCGGGCTCGTGGGATCGACCCGTTCCTGGGCAAGATCGAGGAACTGGTGGCGAACTCCCAGGGCCGGGTCCGCGCCGATGTGGTGCATCAGCGGCTGGTCGCGATGGGGTTCACCGGCACCGACCGCACAACCCGACGCGCGGTCGCCGAGGCGAAAGCAGCGTGGAAGGCCGGCCACCGCCGCAAGTACCGGCCGTGGACCCCGGAGCCGGGGATGTGGATGCAGTTCGACTGGGGTGAGGGCCCTCGAGTCGGCGGGCGGCGCACGCAGTTGTTCTGCGCGTGGCTGTCGTGGTCGCGCTTCCGCGTGGTGCTGCCCGCATGGGACCAGACCTTGGGCACTCTGGTGTCCTGTGTGGATGCCACGTTGCGTCGGATCGGTGGCGCACCAACATATCTGCTGACCGACAACCCCCGGACGGTGACGATGGACCGGGTCGCCGGGGTGCCGGTACGTCACCCTGAGATCGTCGCCGCGGGCCGGTATTACGGCTGCAAAGTCGAAACGTGTGAGCCGTTCGACCCCGAGTCCAAGGGCGGCGCCGAGCACACCGTCAAGATCGCCAAGGCGGACCTGGTGCCCACCACGGCGAACCTGCTGCCCGCCTACTCGACGTTCGCCGACCTGGCGGACGCGTGTGTCGAGTGGTGCGAGCGGGTCAACGCCCGCACCCACCGCGAGACCGGGGCCGCTCCGGATGTCCGGCTGGCCACCGAACTGCAGCATCTGCACGTCCTGCCCGCCGAACCGCACGCGATCGCCCTCGGCGAGGAGCGCCTGGTCGACGATGACCAGACGATCCGGTTCGGGTCGGTGCGCTACTCCACCCCCGACGGGCACCAGGGCAGCAAGGTCTGGGCCCGCGTCACCGGCGACGAGCTGGTCATCGTCGGCGACACCACCGCCGGGCTGACCGAGATCGCCCGGCATGTGCTGTCCACTCCGGGTTCTCCGCGCATCGACGACGCGCACTACCCGCACCATCCGGGCGGGAATCTGCCTCGCCCGCCGAAGGTCAGGGCACGCACTCCGGAGGAGGTCGCGTTCCTCGCCCTCGGCGAGGGTGCTCGCCGGTGGCTGGTCGAAGCCGCTGCGACCGGGGTGACCCGGATCCGGGTCAAGATGGCCCGCGCGGTGGAACTGGCGGCGATCCTGGATGCCGGCCGGGTCGACGACGCGCTGGGGCTGGCGGCGATCGCGGGCCGGTTCGCCGAGGACGACCTCGCCTCGATCCTGGACCACCTGACCTCCTCCGGGCCGCCGAGTGACGTGGTGGTGGCCGATGAGGCCCACTCCGCGCAACCGGGCACCAGCGGCTGGGAGGTGTTCGGCCAGTGAGCAGCCCCAAAGCCCCCGCCCTGCCTGAGGAACTGGACCTGGTGCTGCGCCGGATGCGGCTGCCCTACCTGCGCAAAGCCGCACCCGACGTCCTGGCCACCGCGCGGGCGCAACGCTGGGATCCCGCCGAGGTGCTGCGCGTCCTGCTCGGCGAGGAGGTCACCGGCCGCGGCGCCGCGACCCGGCGGATGCGGCGCAAGACCGCGAACTTCCCCACCGGCAAGACGTTCTCCTCCTGGCGCGCCGAGGAATCCTCGATCTCCGAGGCTACCCAGAACTCACTGTCCACATTGGAATGGATTGGAAGACAAGAGAACCTGGCCGTCGCGGGGCCGTCGGGCACCGGGAAGTCGCACTTCGTGGAAGCCCTCGCGCACTCGGCGATCGAGAACGACATGCGGGTGTCCTGGTTCACCCTGGAAACCTTGACCGCCGCGGTCGGCAAAGCCAAGGTCGACGGCTCGGTGGCCCGCACGATCTCCCGGATCTGCGGCTGCGACCTCATCGTCGTCGACGACATCGGGATGCTGCCCGCCGGGCAGGACGCCGCCGAGGCGTTCTACCGGATCATCGACGCCGCCTACGAACGCCGCTCGATCGCGGTGACCAGCAACATCCATCCCAGCGGGTTCGACTCGATCATGCCGAAAACCCTCGCCACGGCCACCGTCGACCGGCTACTGCACCACGCCCACCTGGTCACCACCAAAGGCGACAGCCACCGCCTCGCCGAAGCCATCGCGGGCAAGGGGGTGGTCCCCTTGACCTAACCAAGATCCGGAGAACCGCTGTCCATCAGCCCGGACAAGTACTGTCCGCCAGCCCGCAGACCAGCTGTCCGCCCGCCCGGAGTTCCCAATGACCGTTGACACTTTGGTGGCAGCATTCGTGCTTGCCCCCGCTGCCCTCCTGAGGCCAACCTTCGGGGCTTACGATTACGCGAAACTGCAGGACGCCTTCGGGAGTGCTCTCGTCGAGTATTGGCGAAGCGGAACTCCGGTGTTCCCCGCCCGCCTGACAACGCTGGTCGACTACTGGTTCCAATGGCATGCGATCAAGGTGGCGATCAGCGCGTTGTCGGTCATTGTCTTCGCCTTGCTCACCACCGCGCTGTGGCGGAGATACCTGCGAGCCCGGCCCTGGTACGCGGCGGCCGCCACGGCCGCAGCCGTGTCGACGGTTCTCGCCACGGGAGCGTTGATGGCGAACATCCAGGCGACGGCCGTACCGCTGGTCGCGTTGCTGGGGCTGCTACCCGGGACAACCACCGACGGAAAACTCACACAGGTTTTGAGTGAGATGCACGAAGGGCTGACGGAATCGGCCGGCCCGCATGCCGGTTCCCCCGCGCTGACGGTACTTCTCGGCGAAATCGAGCGATACCACTGGGTCATGGTGGCGATTTCCGCCACGCTGATGGTGGCAACCGGCCTGGCGAGCGCCCATTTCTGGAAGCGGCGTATCACCGGCGACCCGGGCGCCACCCGCGTCAAATTCATGCACAGCACACTCGGTGTCATCACGGCCCTGACCGCATGCCTGCTGCTCCTCTTGGCAGGGGGCAGTGCACTCTCGGCGCTCGAGCCCGCCACCACGCTGCTGGACGTCATCGGTGCGGGCTGACACCGGCTCCTCCAGCTCCGTCATAGGGTCGTGACCGTGGCGACGAGCGTGTGGCAGGCGATGGCGGGCAACCCCGTCCGATTCGTCCTGTCGTGTCAAGTACCGGGTTTGATGGAGACTGGATTAACTGGTTTCCAGGGTTGCGGTGACCGTGTGGGTCATCGCGTGTAGTGCTTCGTGCTCGGCGGGCGGTACGTGTCCGAGTTCGCCGTGCAGGCGTCGGTTGTTGTACCAGTCGATGTACTCGACGGTGGCGATCTCGATGTCGTCGATACCGCGCCATGGTCCGCGGTTGCGGACGAGTTCGGCTTTGTACAACGAGTTGAACGCCTCAGCCATCGCGTTGTCGTAGGAATCTCCTTTGCTGCCAACGGATGCGACAGCGTCAGCCTCGGCAAGGCGCTGCGTGTAGCGCACTGCCCGGTACTGCACGCCGCGGTCGCTGTGATGGACGAGCCCGGTCAGGTCCGCGCCGGCGGCCTGGCGGCGCCAGATCGCCATCTGCAGCGCGTCCAGCGCGAGCTCGGTGTAGAGGCTGGTGGCGACCTGCCAGCCGACGATCAGGCGGGAGAAGACATCGAGCACGAACGCCGCGTAGACCCAGCCGGCGGCGGTGCGCACGTAGGTGATGTCCGCGACCCACAGCTCGTTGACACGCGTGGCCGTGAAGTCACGTTCCACCAGGTCAGCGGGCCTGCTGGTCTCCGCCGCCGGCCGTGTCGTGCGCGGAGACTTGTCGCGCAGCAGGCCACGCAGTCCGCTCTCGCGCATGAGTCGCTCGACCGTGCATCGGGCCACGTCGACGCCCTCGCGTTTGAGCTGCTTCCACACCTTCCGCGCCCCGTAGACGCCGTAGTTGTCCTTGTGTACCCGCCTGATCGTCGCGGTCAGCTCCCGGTCTCGTGCCGTACGGGCCGATTGCGGGCGGGACTTGGCCGCGTAGTACGTCGACGGTGCGATCTCGGCGGGCGTCTGCTTGAGCGCCTGCAGGACCGGCTGGACACCGTGTTCTTCCTTCTGGGAGTCGACGAACTCGACCTTCATCGCGACGGACGGTCCAGCTCCGCCGCAAAGAAACTGGCCGCTGACCTCAAGATCTGGTTCGCCCGCCGCAGCTCACGGTTCTCCCGCTCCAGCTGAGCGAGCCGCTCCGCGTCACCGCTCGTGGTGCCCGGCCGGTCCCCGGCGTCGGTCTCCGCGCGCTTGACCCAGGTCCGCAGCGCCTCGGGGTGGATCCCGAGTTGGTCGGCGATCCGCTTGATCGCCCCGGTCGCGGCCGCTGGATCCCGCCGCGCCTCCACGGCCATCCGGGTCGCCCGCTCACGCAGCTCGTCTGGGTACTTCTTCGGTGGGGCCATCAGTCCTCATCATCCAGGCTTGAATGTCTCCATCAAACCCGGGGCGGGACAGTCGCGATGGCCATGGCGCAGCCTGGCCTACGTGGTCAGTAGCGTGGCGGTCATCTCGATCGCCTGGCTGGCCCTCGTGCCGCTGCTGCTGTTTCCGCCGCTGCTGCTGCTCGTCGGCATACCGATCGGGGCGCTGGAGCGCCGCCGGCTCGGCTTCCTGGAGCCGCCGGCGATCCCCGACCCGCACGCACCCGCGCCCCCGAGCGGCTGGGCGTGGGTGCGGCTGCGGGTGACCGAGGCGGCCACCTGGCGCGAACTCGGCTATTGCGCATGCCTGCTGTCGGTGCTTGCGCTCCTCGACCTCGCCGCCGTGATCGTCCTGTTCATCTGCCTCGCCCTGCTGGCGCTGCCGCTGTTGGTCGGGCTGGGCGCGAACGTCCATTTCGCGGTGGGCACCTGGACGGTCGAGACCGTCGGGCAGGCGTGCGCCGTCGCCGGTCTGGCCGGGGTGCCCGCGACGGTGGTCACCCTGTACGGAATCAGCGTGCTCGGCGGTGCCCAGGCAGCCTTCGCCAAGTGGCTGCTCGCGCCCACCGGCACCGAGATGAACCGTCAGGTCGACGAGCTGGCCGGGTCACGCAGCCGGTTGGTCAGCTCGTTCGAGGCCGAGCGCCGTCGGATCGAGCGAGACCTGCACGACGGCGCGCAGCAACATCTGGTGCTCCTGACGATGAAGCTGGGCCTGGCCGAGCGGCAGCTGGCCGACGCGGACGGACGCGCCGGTGACCTCGTCGGCGAGGCCCACGAGCAGGCTCGGCTGGCACTCACGGCCCTCCGGGACCAGATCCGCGGCATCCATCCTCAGATCCTCACCGATTTCGGGCTGGCCGAGGCGGTACGCGAACTCGCCGAACGGTGTCCGGTTCCGGTCGAGGTCGACCTCGACCTGCCCGGCCGGCTGCCGCCCGAGATCGAGTCCACCGCCTACTTCGTGGTCTCGGAGGCCCTGACCAACGCGGTACGACACGCTGAGGCCACGCGTATCCGGATCAGTGGCAGGCTCGCTGAGCAACGGCTGGCGCTGACCATCGTCGATGACGGTAAAGGCGGCGCTGATCCGTCACTGGGCACGGGCCTGCGGGGGCTGGCCGACCGAGTGGCCGTCGTGGTTGGCACCCTGGAGATCAGCAGCCCACAAGGAGGACCCACCACAGTGCGGATCGACCTGCCGTGTCGCTACGAATAGTGCTTGCCGAAGACGCCACGCTCATGCGGGCCGGACTCGTCAGCCTGCTCGAAGGACTGGGCCACACCCTGGTGGCGGCGGTCGGCGACGGTGACTCGATGCTGGCGGCCGCCCGAGAGCACCGACCCGACCTGGTCATCACCGATGTCCGCATGCCGCCCGGTTTCGCCGACGAAGGGCTGCGTGCCGCGGTGACACTACGCGCCGGCGACCCGAGCGCGGCGGTCCTAGTGCTGTCGCAGTACGCGGCCACCGCGTACGCCGCCGAACTGCTCGGCCCGTCCGGACGGGCCGGAGTCGGCTACCTGCTCAAGGACCGCATCGGCGAGATCGCCGACTTCGCCGACGCGGTATCGCGGGTCGCGGCCGGCGAGACCGTCATCGACCCCGACGTGGTACGGCAGTTGCTGAACCGCCCACGCACGACCAACCCACTCGACCGGTTGACCACACGGGAACGGGAGGTGCTCGGGCAGATGGCCGAAGGACACAACAACCTGTCCATCGCCCGAACGCTCGAAATCAGCGACGCCGCGGTGGCCAAACACATCGGCAACATCTTCACCAAACTCGACCTCCCCGAGGCCGACGGCCACCGCCGGGTACTCGCCGTCCTGACCTACCTGCGAAGCTGACCACACCCGAGCCAGCGACGGCGCAAACGGCACGCGAGCGGCGAACTGTGCGTGCATCCCCAGCCACCACCCCCTCACCTCGACAGGGTCACGGTGGACGTCCTCATATCCGTACATGAGTAGATCCAAATGGAGTGACCCGGTTTCATCGGCCGGCCTGGACTGCGGCCGGACGCGCCGCGCCGACGAAGTTCGACCGCCAGATCCGCTCGACCCGAACCACCAGACCCCGATCCGGTGCATCGACCATCTCCTCGGCCGAGACCGCGATCCCCACATGCGTCACCGCTCTCGACCCGGAGCCGAAGAACACCAGGTCTCCCGGCAAGACCGGCTGCCCCGCAGGCACACGAGGACCCGCGTTGTACTGGCTTTGCGCCGTCCGCGGTATCTGGATCCCGGCTGCCGCGTACGCCGCCTTCGTCAACCCCGAACAGTCAAACCCACCCCTGACCTGGGTCTGGCCATTCGGTAGTTCAGTCAACTCGGGGCCGTTGCCGCCCCAGACGTACGGCAGGCCCAGTTGATCGCAGGCGAACGTGATCGCGGCCTGGGCGGCACTGTTCGATGCTTGTACCGCGCCGCAGGTGTACTTCTCCGCCTGTGCGAGGACCTTCTTCACGTACCACTCGGCGTGGTTGTAGGCGAAGATCGCGGCGTGCAGGTCGCGGCCGTCGCGGGCTCCGGAGTCGCAGAGGTAGGCCGCGGCGGCGTAGATCGCGTCGTGCGGGTTGTACCGGGACGGCGGGTGTGCGCCGCCGGGCGGTGGTGGGTGGCGGGAGACGACGCTGTCGAATGTCGGCTGGAGGAACTGCATCGGGCCGCCGGCTTTGGCGCTGTTCTCCCCGCTGTGGACGCCGGGTAGCTGGGAGCGGCCGTGGTCGCTTTCGATCTTGCCGATGGCGGCGAGGATCGTCCAGTCGAGGCCGGGGCAGGTTTGGGCGGCTTCGCGGTAGAGGACGAGGTAGTCGGCCGGGATGTCCCCGACCGTGCCGCCGTTCGGCGCGGCGGCCGAGCTCGAGTCGCCGGCCCCGGCGAGCGTCGCGAGCAGGACGACGACGATCACCACGCAGGCGGCAGGCGGGCCGAACAGCAGCAGCGCGGCCAGACAACCCCAGCGGGCCGGGTGTTCGCGGAGCTGGTCTCGGGCGATCTCGGCGGCTCGCAGGGCGAGCAGCGGGTTCATCGTCGGCCGGCGGCGTCGCCGAGCCGATCGCGCAGCCGCTGCGCCCACGAGACGGGCGGCGGCAGCATCGCGGGAGGTAATAAGGTCTCAGTCGATGGTTTCGTGATGAAGCCGCGGCCGCGCGCTGCGGCCCCGAGGTCGGTGCCGGTGAACGCCGGTTTCCGCCCGGTGGCCGGCGGCGTCGCTCCGGCGATCTCCGCGCCGAGGTACGTCGAGGCTGCTGGCTTCTGCCTACGTGAGCGGTCGCTGAGTGCGGTGAGTACGGGGGTGGCGGCCTGCCACGCGGGTCGCGCGCCGGTCGCTGTCCCGACATTTCCGGCGTAGGCGGTGGCGTAGGTCTTCGCGGCCTCGGTACGGCGAGCCAGCGCAGCCTTGGCCATACCGGATTTGGCGGTGAGCGCCGTCTGCGCACGCTGAGCTGCCTGCGGCCACGAGACCGGAGCCCCCACGGTGTACTTGAGCACCTGTCCCCCGGCCTGCCCGCCGGCGCGGCCCGCGGTGACCAGGCGCTCCTTGAGCCGACCGACCGGCGCGAAGGTCTCGGCAAACGCCGACGTCCCGGCCTTGACCGTCCGGGCGAGCCGATCCGGACCCGCGGGCACGACCGGCGTCGGCAACGCCTTCGGAGCCTGGCGCGGCCGGCCAAGCCGCTGCAGCCGAGAGCTCACCTGGCCGCGGACCCGTTGGAGGTTCGCGGCGAGGCGTTTGCGGAAGAGGAACCCGGAGAAGACAACGAGGTCGATGACGGCGAACCGGACCAGCTGCGGGCCGAGATCGGCCAGCATGAGCGTGCGCAGCAGCACAGTCATGACGGCGAGGAAGACCATGCCGGCCAGCAGCCGGGCGATGGTGGCGGCGATCGAGCTGACCCGGTAGGCGAGCTGGTGCTGCATCGAGGGCACCAGCGCGGCAACCAACGCGAGCGCAAGCAGCAGCCCTTCGAACAGCAGCAGGTACGGCGCCAAGACCTGCACGGCGTTCAGGCAGATCACCAGGATGGCGAACAGGAGCATCGCGATCGCGTACAGCCAGGCACCGAGGGTACGGTCGCCGTCGGCGACCTCGTTGTACTTGCCGTAGTCGCCGGGGCAGCCGTCGAGTTCGCGGGCCTTGGTGCTGTCGTCCTTGCCCGACCAGGGACCGTCGTCGAGGACCTTCTTGACGGAGTACTGGCAGGCGCCGGCGATGCCCTTGACCCGGCTGATCGGCGTGCCGTAGTTGAGCGTCTCCCAGGGCGTGATCAGCAGGTTGTCAATGAACGCCTGACCGATCGGCGCCGCAGGGTTCCCGGTGCCGCCGGGCTCCTGTCCCATGACGACGCTGGAGACGTCGGCGGCGAGATCGCGGGACAGGGACAGCACGCCGTCGTCGCCGACGAGGACGTCGACGGGGTGGGTGATGATCGCGACGGCGAGGACGTTGACCGCGATGGTCGACGCGGTTTCCCGCCATGCCCGGGTAGTCAGGCCTCGCGCGAACAAGAGCCCGAGGTAGCAGGTGGCCACGAGCAGCGCGATCTCGCGGAGCTTCAGGTCGCCGATGACCGAGGTCTGCCAGATGCCTTCGAGGTCGCGGGCCGGGGCCTTGATCCAGTCGAAGACCTGGGTGGAGGCGGCCCATTCAGTGAACCAGACCGAGAACCCGACCGCGTACTTGCCGACGGCGAAGCCGATGTTGCCCAGCCACAGCCAGATCGTCGGCATCGGGTTGTCGAGCAGGCCGGGCAGGTTGGCGAAGAGGTCGTAGTTGTGCAGGTCGCGGCCGTAGCCGTCGTCGATGCTGAAGATCCCGCCGAGGTGGACATGGTGACCAGGGTCGTCCTGCAGTGGCAGTGGCGGCGCGTCCGGATCCGGCTGCGGCGCTGGTTTATCTCCCGGCAGCCACAAGCACGTCGGATAAGGCTCGCACGGGTTCTGTGGGCGCGAAGTGTTCGGCTCCGGCGGGTTTGCTGGCAGCAGAAGCGTTTGCGCCGTCGCGGCGTGGGGCGTGATCAGTCCGATGAGGACGATCACCGTGGCGAGCGCAAGAACGCGAGTCCCGCCGGCCGTGCACTTCATCGGCAGTCGCCTCCAGCCTCGTCGTGTCCTGTTGAGACACGGCCGGCGGAGGGACGTTCAATGCGCCTGGTGGCCCCGGGTCACGGACGGCGTGGTCAGGACGGCGTTCGGCAGCACGCGGTACGGCTGGGTGACGACCTTGACCTTGCCAACGCGACCGGCGTGGTCGCGCACGAGGAACTCCCCCGCCCGGGCCCGGCGCTCGTCTTCGCCGCCGGCCGGGTTCAACGGGGAGAGGTCCTTGGTGACGATCTCGTGGTAGCGGATGTCAGCGGGGTCGACGCCGAGCCACGCCAGACCGCTGCGGGCAAGGCTGTTGTCGCGATGGCGGCCGAGGAACCGCACGGCGATCAGCCCTCGCAAGACGTCATCACCCAGGTCTTGCGGGGCGTGCGAGCCGAAAGCGGCGTCGGCGCCGTGCTTGCGGCCGTCGCGAACGAACTCGAGCGCGATCTGCTGGCCCTCGGGGGTGCCGGTGACGTTGTAGGCCTCGTCGCAGATGAACTCGCCCCACCGGCCCGGAGTGAAGCAGATTTCCTTGGCGATCGCGGCGATGAGCAGATGGAAGGCGCGGCCGAAAAGCTTGCGCGGCGGGATCCGCGCGGCCATCCGTTCGTTGCTCATCTCCAGCGCGCTGGGCAACGGGATCTCGTTGGTGCAGAACACAACCATGTCGGCGCCGAACAGATCAACCGGCGACAGCTCCGGATCGAAGATCGGCCGGGTGATCGGGTCACGCCGCAGACGCTCGAGCCGATCCGCGAGCGCCCGAGCCGCGGGGTCCCGTCCACCGTGTCGCCGGAGCGTGTCGACAAGCCGATTGCTGGATGCCTCCGGGTGACCACTGACGTCATCAAGTCCCCGGCCGAGCGCGTCCCGTTCGGCAGAGTTGGACTCCAGGTCGAGCCAGGACGCGAAGAACGTCTCGGCGATCCCGGTGCTCGACTTGCTGGCGCTGCGGAAGACCCGCAGCGGATCGCACGAGTGCTGCAGCTCGGCCGCGGCGGGCCGGTCGTCGAGGCTGGGGTCGATGATGTCGACAATCTGCGCGTCACCAGGCAGCGCGGCGGCGACCGGTGCCCATTCCCGGCTACGGGTGCGGTCGATGACGATCACCCGCCCGTCGAGCATCAGCCGGACAACCGCCGCGACGTTCTTCAGAATCACCGACTTCCCGGCGCCGAGTTCGCCGATCACCGCGATCCCGCCGGAAGAGTCATGGGTCGGCCCGTAGGTCGGATCGAGCAGAAACGGCGCGATGGCGCCGCCGTCGACGGTCAACCCGAACAGCGCCCCGGCGGGGTCGCCAAAGTCGGTCGCCGACACCGGCAGCAACATCGCCGCGTCGGTGGCGAGGAGATTCTGGCTGCACTCGCGCACCACCATCGGCGTCCGGCTCCCCGGCAGCAGCGCCTGATACAGCTGCCGCTGCCCACCCAGCGGCCGTTCCCACCGGTACTCCCCGCCCAGGAACGCCTGCCGCAGCGCCTTGGCCCGGGCGTCGGCATCGCGAGCGGTCTGCCCCCAGACGCCGGCGACAACGCCGACTTCCAGGTCGATCTCAGTGGAACTGGCACCGAGGCGAGCGTTCTTGTGCTGGATCTCCTCCTGCGCCGAGACCACATCGGCCGGGACACCCGCGGTGTCGCCGGCGTGCTCCTCGTCCTGGCTCATCAGGTCCCGGGTGCGGCGCCGGTTGGCCGCGCGGGCCTCCTCGTTGGATCGAGCGGTGATCCGCAGCGCGTAGTCGACGCCAAAGCCGATGTCGGCAAGCCGGGCGAGGATCTCGTGCCCGGGAAAGGTGAACGCCCGAGGCATCTCAGCCAGCACGAGGTAGGCCTGATAGCTGGTGACGGCGCCGTCGTCATGCGGGGCCACGCACTTGAGGAACCGGCGGTTCAACAGCCCCAGTGGCCCCCAGCCCGCCCGATCCTCGGCCGGGTCGGTGCGACCGCCTTCGTCGAACACGCACGAGCGCAGCACCGTCAGCCGCGCGCGCCCGCTCCCTCGCCGCACCGTGACACCCGTGTTGTGCACCGCGGTCGCGCGGTCGAGCTGCGGCTCATCGATGCCGCGGACCGGGGCGCGGCAGAGCCACCACAGCAGCTCGGCCTCCGTCGCCTGCCGCAGCGGAACGGAACCGCCGAGCTCTTGCGCCGCGACGCGTGCCCGCGCCCGACCGGCCGCGATCGCGGCTACCGACGCTGGCCGGGCCGGGAGACCGAGCTGTTCGGCGAGCGCTGCGCTCGTCGCCCGGAGCATGGCCTGGGCCGACTCCCTCCAGCCGTGCCCGGACAGGGGCTTGGCGAGCCAGTAGCTGCGGCCGAGGACATCGAGAGTGTCGAGCTGGTCCCAGGCGTTGTGGACGGTCTCGGCCCAGTGCGGGTTGGCGTCCAGGTCGATGCCGTCGAGGCAGCGCTGGACGATCGCGTGGGCCTGGACCTGCTCGCATAGCGACGCGATCATCACCTCTCCCCGGAGCGACTTCATCAGCGTCACGGTGCGGTCGTACAGCTCGCGCAGCTGCCGTCCCGCGGAGCGGGCGCTCTCGTGCGGCAGTACCCGCCACACCGCCCAGGTCGAGCCGTCGACGCAGAACAGCAGGTTCCCCGCAACGTCGGTCACCGGGCTGTCCATCACCGCTCCCGAGCCTGGGCCAAAACCAGCTGCAGCGACGACACAGGCGGTTCCTCGAGCTCGGCGCGAAGATGCACGTAGAGCGCGGCGCGGGTCCGCTCCGGTCGCGCAGGCCGATACGCGTGGCGGCCGAGAGTGCCGGACTTCGGAGCGAGGAGGTGCGCGCCGAGGCCCACCAACCAGCCGAGCGGGGTGCGCGACTCGATCCGGGCCCTCCGGACGAACACCGCGGACAGCGGTAGCCCCCAGCGGGCGGGGCCGAGCCAGTCCAGCAGCGGCAGCTTCCACACCACGACCAGCAGAACCAGGAACAACGCGCCCTGGGTCACGGTGTACGGGCCACCGGGCAAGTAGCCGCCATCGCGGCCGGGCATCCGCCCGAACATCCGCGGAAACCGACGCGACCGGGTGTAGGAGCGGCCGACCAGGACATCGCCGCGGCTCTTCGGCGCGGTCAATGCGTGAACCAGGCGCCGAACATGCCGGCCACCCCGTCGAGGTTGAGCAGGATACCGAGGAAGATCGCCGCGATCACGCCGTACTTGATCGCCCGTGTGAAGTTCCCGCGCGTGCCGACCAGCAGCCCGATCCCGCCGACGACGGCAGCCAGCAAAATCAGCCGCCGAACGGACTGATCACCCCAGGCCAGGTTGGTGTCGATCCAGGACTTCACGTCCGCGGCCAGCACGATCATCGGGTTTCTCCTCGCTTACCGGCCCGCCAGTAGCGGCACCGAGTCGATGCGGTTGATCTCCCACCGGCCGGCCCGCGCGACGAGGGTCAGCGCGTAGTCGACTGGGGTGCTCTGCCCGGTGGCGTCCCATGCCGAGGCACGCACAAGGCTGTGGACAGCGGTCCCGTCGGGCGGCCGGGCGGCTTGCCCCGGCTCGAACTTTTCGTGCGTCCGCACCTCGGCCAGCTGCACCGCGGCGAACGGTGCAGGCTTCGGCAGGCCGAGGCTTGCTCCCGGGCTGACGAATCGGTCGAGCTGGCCTTGCCCCGCCAGGTAGGCGGCCAGAAACCCCGTGACCGACTGCCCGATCGGACCAGCAGGGTCCGCAACCTGGTCGTAGGCGAGCGCGGCGGCGCCGAGGGTTCCGGGGCAAGCAACCGGTGAGGGCAGCGAGGCGGCGACGTAGGTGTCGCCGGTCCCGGCCATCGCGACCTGGGCGCACAGCAGCGACGCCGTCCGCTTACCGTCCGGCTGCAGCACCAGCACGTCTGCGACCACGACGACCGACCACGTCCCAGGCGCCGGCGAAGTTGCCGAGACGACCGCGGTGTCGACCGGGACCTGGGTGCCGGCCGCTCGCTGCGACTTCATCCCCGGCGGGTAGAAGGTCTCCAGTCCGGCCGGATCGTCTCGGGTCGCAGAAAGCCAAGCGCGTACGTACATCTCCGCCCACCCCTCCGGCACGGCCGAGGGCGCGGGTGCGCCGCCGTCCCGCATCGACGGCGCACCCGCTGGCTGGAGAACAACCAGTCCGGCGATGGTCAGCAGCGGGCCGGCCAGCACGGCCAGCCACGCCACCACCCGGCCGACCCGGCGACTCGCACCTCGAATCGCGGACTCCGCCTCAGCGTCCGGCAACAGCTCGGCCAGCCAACCTCTGCTGGTTCGGCCGCGACGACCAAGCACGACACGACCTCCTCCGCCAGTTCCGGTTGTTGTTCGAAGGCACGCGTGCCTGGACCCTGGTGTGATTCAGCCGGCCCGGGGAAGGTCTCGGCCCGGATACTCCGCCGCTGCTTCGGCCAGCTGGTCGAACGCGCGGCGTCGGTGACGGGTGATCGTCGGCTGGCTCAGCCCGATCAGCGTGCCGATCTGGCGGTCGGTGGCCACGCCGTCGCGGCCTACCGGGTCACCGAAGTAGCGGGTGGTGAGGATGGCGGCGGAGTGCTCATCGAGCCGGCTCTCCTTCACCGCCCACGACAGCAGCTCGAGCAGCTCCTCCGAGGCGTCCATCTCCCCCAGCACGGCCGCCAACGGCCGGTGCATCTCGTCATCGTCGATGCTGACGATGTCCGCGGCGGCCTGGCCGTGGTCGACGCCGAAATCCCGCTGGGCGGCGCGCTGGGTCTCCCGCATGAGGTTCGCGGCGACGCGCTGCCTGCGCCGCAGCGGATAGCAGCGGGTCTGCTCCCACAGGTGACCGAGCACGGCCGCCTGAATGTCGCGGCTTTCTTCTGAGGCCGAGACGCCACCGCCGGTCACCCCGCGCCGGACACCGACCGCGCCACCCGCCGCTCGTGCCGCATGGACAACACGGCCGACGATGCCGGGGACAGCGGGCAACATCGCGTTCACGACGATCTCGGTAGCGGTGACTCCGCCGCCGCCTGGCGACGCCGCCCGCACCAAGAAAGCATGCAACAGCTCATCGTGGCGTGCGTAGTCGCGGGTGGCCAAGACATCGACCAACCCCGCGTAAGAAGCGATCGCCGACAACACGGGTTCCTCGGCGGCCCACTCACGCAGAACCCGGTCGAACCGCGCCACGACGCGGGGCTGCCGAAACTGGACCTGCAGCATCGTCAACGGGCTGTTCACAGTGGATCGGCTAGCCATGGCCGGCTCCTTCGCTCGGATGTTTGGTTCCGAGCAGCGTTCGACCAGGCGTTCGCGCCGTTCCTGGGCCCTTACCTTGCTCCGCTTGAGAGCAAGCCTCAATTCACCCAGACGGTTAACCACAGGGCGACGGTCAGCACGGGGTGGGACCGGCGATGTCCACACCATCGACGGCCGGCCGGGTTCGTCGTCGACGGTTCGGCTACGTCAACGTCGCTTGCCGAAGTCGATCACGCGGCGAGAACCTAAAAGGCTGGCCGATTTCGTTGCGTAGCCCAGCGGTGCGAGACCGTGCAGAGCGGCGTTCTCCAGCTCCTTCTTACCGTCGACCGCCCGTTGGGTGGCGGCGTCGAAGGCACTTCGAACAGACTTTGGCGGACGTCCGATCTGGGGCATGACGCGGAACACGGATTTTATCGCTTCGGCATTGGGGCCACCGGAGGACGTCAGCTCCAGCATGGCGATCGCTACCTGCTTAAAAAGCTCGACTCGTTCGGGTTCCTTTTGGATCGACGCGGCCACCCACAGATTCAGCACCGCGACGCGCATGGAGTTGTTCTTGCTCGCGTTGTACCGCTCGACCAGTGTTTCTACGACGCCGGCTTCGTTCGCTCCAGCGAGGTTGATCGCGGCGATCACCTTTGCGTCCGGCGTCGACGACTCTGGCTTGCCCACGAATGCTCGGATGAACTCCAGGTGCTCCTCGTCGCTCCAACCAGCCGTGACGTGCTGGAAACCTGCCACGACGTCCGTCGTCAAGAGGGATGTGCCGACTGCAGCCGAGAGCAACGCTTGGGCGTCGGCAGGTGTGACCACCGCGAGCCGGAGCCAGGACGCCAGCGGCTCCGCGCACTCGCCGACGAGTTCGTCGGCGAGTGTCGTCATCGTGGCGGCCTTGGGCAGCAGATCAGAGAACGCGGGCAGATGATGTCCAGCGTGGTTCAGTGACTGGAGCAGAAGCTGCACGCGGCCGAATTGCGCCATCCAGTGTTCTTCGGTCAGGGCGGTCATCAAGTCCATCGCCAGGGTGGTGGCACCGTCCCTCTCAACCTCGTTTTTGAAAACTTCGGGAACGGTGTCGAAGAGGTATGACCGCAGAGCTTCTCCGCGGTTGTCCATCGCGATGTCGGCGCGGAGGGTCTTTGTCAACGAGTCGATCAAGGTTGTCGTCAACAAACTGGGGTCTACGAACCCGTGGGTGGCCAGCACACGCGCGGCGGCCACGGCCGGGAGCCTCGATGCGGCGTCAGAGTCGGTCTCGACCACTTCCGCGACGGTCTTCATCACCCTGTCGGTGATGTCGGGCCGAACATGGGGCAGCGGTTCGATCTGCGTGAGCAGTGCCGATGCTGCGCGCCCGACGTCGACGACTTCCGGTGGCTGTTTGCCTGCGGTGCTGCTCCACAGCTTGATTACAAGTTTTGCCCAGCGCTGATCTGCGTCGGGGACGCGACTGCCCGGGGTAATCGCCCCCAGCCACCGGGGCCACGAAGCCACAACACGGAACTCTGCCGAGCGGAGGATCTGGGCGGCCAAATCACCGTCCGATGTGAGCGGCAAGTTAGAGATGATTTTGTTGATCTCCGTGCGTCCGTACTCGTGATCGATGGCAAGCACCAGTCCCACGATCGCGTGAACCGAGTCGGCGTCGTCATTGCGCAGGTCGTGAGCCAGAGCCGCGAGGCTTTCAATTGCCTTCTTGGCGGCAGTAACCTTCGGGGATTCGACCGGCTGGGCTGGTGCGGCCGTGGTGACAGCCGCGGTCGTCGCGTCAGCTGTTGTGGGCTGCGCCGGTGCCGTGACGGGCGGGGTGTTCAGCGCCTCAGCCAGCAGTTTCGGCAGCGTCTGAGCCAGCCGCAGCAACTCGAGTCTGACAGGGGCGTCCACGGCGCGAAGTGTCGCGAGCGTCGCTTCGCGGTGCGAACTGCACAGACCTCGGGCCAGCAACGCGTTGACACCCCGGGCGTCGGCGGCCGCGGCCGCCGGCTCCCGGAGGATGAACTGGACGTCGGCCTCCTCGTCGTCTCGGACGATCTGGATGATCCGCCGACGGAGCCCGTCGGCATCGCTTGTCGCGCACAGCGTCAGCTGCCAGGCACCCTCAGCGTTGCTCGCCGTCAGGATGTTGATCCCGGACTGCTCGAGGTTGGAGATCGAGGCGAGGACCTCGTCGGCCACGATGCCGTACGGCAGGTCCGGTCGCTGTTTTACCAGCTCGATCAGGGCAACGGCGATGTTCTGCTCCGCGACACCGAACGAATGACGCATTCGTGTGGTGAGATATCGCAACGCTGAGTCACGTCGATCCAGAGACCCGCCCTCGGCACCGACCGCGTCCACAACGGCCCCGATGTCGCCGTCTTCGGCGGACGCCAGGAGCCGCTTCGCGGACGCGGTGTCGAGACCGAACAGGCTCTCTTCACTCCGCAGGAAAACAAGATCGCGCGATGGGCCGTCGACGGTGCGGGTCCGCTGCAGGTAGTTGAGAAGTTGGCGATGATGGGTGTGACGGGTGTCAGCGACCCGCGTGTTCCCGGCCCCGTTGACGCCCTCGCCGTTTTCGTTGCCCTCCCCGACCATGAGGGGTGCGAGCTTGGCATCCGGGTTGTTGTACCTCTGCGCAAGCTCTTTCGCATCGGGGTCGATGTCGTCGGGCAGGGATTCGGAATTCTGCAAGTTCAGCACGTGCGAGGGAAGCTCTGGATCGATGACCAGGTCCCGGCCGAACAGAGGGAACTCCACGCGAAGGCACACCAGTTTCGCCAGGGCCGTCGCCGACCGCGCGGGGTTCTCGTGAAGATGCTTGGTCCGGAATCGTTCCTCGGCGAGCCGGTAGGTCAAGGCGAACGTGTTGAGCAGGTGCTTCACCCGGCGTGGGCTGGTCACGTGTCCGGGAATCAGGACCGAGATGACCAGCGGAAGATTGGTCAGCTCGCTCCAGACGCCGGACTGACGATCCTTCACCAGGTTCAGAGCGAACTCGCCGATGTTGGGAGCAAGCAGGGCGGGAAGGCTGATCTGGTATTGGAAGACCTTATCGAGGTAGGCACTTCCCGTGCTGTAGTAAGGATTATGCGCCGTCACCGGGGTGGGTTGCTGCGATTTTCGAGATAAAGCCTCTTCGAGTACCTGTTGGTCAGCAGCCACTATGAAGACACATCGGTCGGTTCCGAGGAAGGTTCGCACCGCATCCAACGTGGCGACCACGTCTTCCGAGCTGCACCGGTCGAGCTCGTCGACGAAGATCACCACACGGTCCGCTTTGGAGTCCTTCACCAGATCCGCGAGGAGTGCTTCGAACTGTTCGTCACTGTCCGGCTTCGATAGACTGCGTTCGGCTGCGAGGTTCTTGCCGACCAGGGCGACCAGCCCCGACAAGAGCGTCGCCGGAACGAGTCCGGCTGTGACAGCGGTTCCCGCCATCCTGGTGAAGTTCTCGTCGAAGGTGCCGGCTTGGAGCAGGGCAACGATGGCAATGGCGCCCACAAGAAGGGACACCAGGGCGGTGAGTAGCAAGGCGAAGACCCAGATCAGCGTCCAGACACTCGCCGCAGGCACGCGGATGTCCGTGCGGGTGCGTCCCGAGTACAGGTCTTCGTGGTACTTCGCATCAGTTACGCCGAGCTCGTTCGCGGCAGCTGTCACGAACGTCCGGCGCAGGGGATTCTCCGCGTACTTGAACGCGTCGAATCGAACGAACCGCACCCCTTTGGCCCCTTGGAGCCTTCCTTTCACAAGGTTCGCGATACCGGACTTCCCCGAACCCCACGGCCCGTACAGAGCGATGTTCGTCGGAGCTTCCACTCTCGTCGCAAGCTCGACGAGCTGGTCAGCTATGCACTGGTGCTCGAACCGGTCCTCGTGTGCGTCCGTGAGTTCTCGATCCTCAATCAAATCCTCGTGCCCGAGTAACCCGGACCTCACCGTGAACCCTGCGTCGGAACCACCCGCCCCTGCTATCCGGCCGTCCATACCACACCTCCCTCAGTGCACTATAGACAGTTCGCCCGACACTTCCAGGCCCGACACGAGGCCTACGGCAGTAGTGATATCCATAAGTGACATGAATAGTTATCCGCACAACAACGACAGTGGTTGCAAATTAACTCTTGCGTCTCGGCAGACACCCCATCCTGTGTAGCGGCGCGCTGACGACGGCCGAGCTGGCCAAGGTTGAGGACATAACCAGGTGTGCGGATCGGGGCGCGGTCACACACTGCAGCATCCGGCAACCGCGGGCGGGATCACGTTCTTAATCTCAAGACGAGGCTGGGGATGGCCAACGTTCTCGTCTTACCAGGCCTGTGAGCCTGCCAGCAGCTTGTCGCGTGGCAGGGCCACGCTGTTGATCCGCGGGCAGGTGCAGGCACTCGTGGACCTTGTCGCACAGTACCCGACCACGACGTCCGCGGCGGAGTCACCGAAGCCGGCGCAACTCACCATCTGGTCGGCCAGGTCGATCCTGCTCGCCCACGCGGCGATCGACGGCGATCGGGCCACCCTCGCCACTTTCGCCGGTCACACCCCGGATTCGGGCCGGTAGCCCAGCTCACCCGTACCGACCGGTGCCCATCGAGCGGGGACGGGGTCAGGAACGCGATCTCGGGTTGCTGCCCTCTCGACCCATGCCAGCGTGTGCGTGTCCAGGGCGGCGCAGTCCTGGATCTCGCCGGCGGCCGGCACGGTTCCCGGCGGCTCGTCGCGGAGGACGACCGTCTGCAAGTTCACCGGGCCAGCACCCCCAGCCAGGCATGTCTTCCACCGCGCTCGCCAGCCAGCGCGCGTTGGCTAGGTGTTCTGGGTCACGTCGCCGTCTGCGGCCGAGCGCAGGTACGAGGGGTTCAGATGTAGCGTCAAATTTTGAATGATCGTCGTGCGCTCACCGGAGAGCTCCGAAGTGGACTCCCCCGGACGGGCGACTCAGTCGTGCCTCGAGCGTCGGCGGGCCCAGCGGACGTAGGCTGACCCGATGGCTGGAACGGAACGACCCACCGCGTTCGTCACCTGGGCGCACCGGGCGAGCGATTGGACGGCCGAACAGACTGACGGGTGGCAGCACACGGTCCACAGGTTCGCCAGGGCTCTCCGGGAAGCAGGCGTCGACGCCGACATCGATCTCTTCCACCAGCACGACGACGCGGTCGATTGGACCCGCTACGGAACCCTGGCGATCGAGCACGCGGACACGACCATCATCGCGATCTCACGCGCCTGGCGGGAACGCTGGGAAGGTAGCAACGCGCCCACCGAGGGCGCCGGCGCCGCGCGGGAAGCCGACGCCCTGCACGGCCGGTTCGACGCGGATCAGCAGCGTTTTCAAAAAACGGTGAAGATGGTGGTGCTGCCCGGCGCCGACGACCAGGACATCCCCGCCGACCTGCGGCGCGTCCGGAATTTGTCAAGGTGGGTGAGACCAGTGGGTGTTAGGCGGCTTCGGTTTTGGTCTCCTGGCTGGTGTCGTCGGTGGGTCGGTTGATCCAGACGGTGTCGGGGAGATCGAGCACCTTCGGCGCCGTGGTGATGCCACCGAACCGGTGCGGGTGCCTGGCCCGGGCTTCGGTGAGCACGGCGCGCCGGTCGGCGGCTTTGGCGGTTGCCAGGCCGAAGTGGACGTCGGCGGGGGTGTGCAGGCCGATGCCGGTGTGTCGATGTTCGTGGTTGTACCACTGGGCGAACTCGTCCATGAATTTCCTTGCCTCCGACAGTGACCCGAAGCGTTCGGGGAATTCCGGACCGTATTTCAAGGTCTTGAACAGTGATTCCGAGTACGGGTTGTCGTTGGACACCCGAGGCCGCGAGTGTGACCGTGTGACCTCGAGGTCGGCGAGCAAGACGGCGACNGTTTTGCTGGTCATCGACGTGCCCCGGTCGGCGTGCACGACCTGCGGGACGCCGTGGACGGTGAAGATCTGTTCCATCAGTTCTTTCGCCAGGACACCGGATTCGTGGGCGTGGACATGGACGCCGACGATGAACCGGGAGTAGATATCGATCATCACGTACGCGTCGAAGTAGGTGCCTTTCACCGGGCCCGCCAGCTTGGTGATGTCCCACGAATACACCTGACGCGGTGCGGTCGCGACCAGTTCCGGACAGGCCTTCGCTGGGTGACGCGCCAGCCGGCGGCGTTCCTTGACCTGCTTGTTCTCCGCCAGCACCCGGTACATCGTGGACACCGAGCACACGTAGACGCCCTCGTCGAGCAGCTGGGCATAGATCTGCAACGGCGCCAGGTCCACAAATCGTTCGCTGGTGAGCACCTGGAGTATCCGCAGGCGTTCGGAAACGGTCAGTTTGTTGACCGGTTCCGGCGCCGGATGCGCCATGACCGCCGGCGTGGCCGCGGCGGCGGTCTTGCCGTGCCGGATCGCCGTTGAGCGCGCCAGCCCGGTCAGCCAGGCGGCTTGCCTCGTGGGCACACCATCGGCGGTCATGGACGCGTAGGCGTGGGTCAGCGCTTCTTGCGCTTCTCGTCGGAATCCGCTCTCTCGGAGAGACCTTCCAAGAGAGCGTGCGCTTTTCCCATGATGTCCAGGGCCGTCTCGGTGGTGTTCAGCCGTTTGCTCAAACGGGCGTTCTCCCGCGTGAGCCGCGCGATCTCAGCCTGCTCCGCGGACAGTCTGCCGACCTTCTCGCCGGGCTTTTTGCCCGCCAGCACGCCGGCATCGCGCTGCTTGCGCCACTCGCTGATCAACGACGAGTACAGGCCTTCCCGCCGCAGGTATCCGCCGCCGTCGCCCTGCTCACACGCCGCCTCGTAGGCGTCCAGATGGGCGAGCTTCTCCGACGCGGTGAACGTGCGTCGCCGTGGCCCGTCGCTGCGCGGGTGCTGGGAATCCATCCGCTCATTGTCGCCCTCGACTACCGGGGACATGGTCTTGCGGGTCATGTCAGTCGATCCGTATCTCGCCCTGCATCAGGCCGGGTTGCTGTGAACCAGTGGACTCAACTCACCCTGACACGCAGGGGTCACGCGCTACTACATCACTGACTTCACGCGGGACGGCATGGAAGACCTCTTGCGCACGCTCTACGGAAGCCCGCGATACGTCATGCCGCCGTTGGGCCCGGTCCCGGACCTGCCACCGGAGCTGCCCGCGGAACCACAGTTCGAAGTCGAACCGGATGTCGGGTGGCGCGGGCTGAGGGTCCCGGTCCAGCCGGTCGACACGGCGCTCGACACGGTCCCCGACCGCCTCGGCGGACCGGTCCTCGAACTGCAGCTCCACCCGCCTGTTCCGGTCCCGAACCTGCCGATGGCCGGCCTCCGTGAACTCGTGAGCGATCTCGAGCGCATCCTCAGCGCGGCTCTCCCATCCCTTAGGCCGTTGGGCAGCCGGTCCCAAGACGAGTGGCAAGTCAGCAAAGCGGTCGAAGGCGATGTCGCATCCGTTCGATCTGAGCCTCTGCTTCGCAGCGCGGGGCTCGGCGTGTCGCCGGACTTCCCGCTGTACATCGATGTCCATCGTAATCGGACCGTCGTCATCGCCATGCGGTTGCGTCGCGACGCGATCAGCGCGAAGGTCGACGACGCCTCCTTGCAGCGCATCGCCGAGGAACTGATCTCCACCGCGAGCGGCCTAAAGGTTCTCGCGGATGATGTCGTCCCCTTGCTCAGGCTCGGCCCGCTGGATTCGGTTTCGCCCGGCGATCCCGGCACCCTGCAAGACGGATCATCTAGTGCGACGTTCCCGTGGATGCACGGCGGGAAGGCGAAGACCACTGGTACGGACAGCATCCCGCTCGGCTATCTCCGGGCGCATGTTGCCGAAGTCACCACGGAACTCGTCGCGCAGCTGGTCGCCGACCTGCCGGGATACGGGCGTCCGTAACACCGGCCGCCGGCAGAGAGACTCTGGTGGGAGCAACGCACACCCGTCGATTCCTCGGATGCCGGAAAGACGGGGGAGGACGTGTGCTGCCGCGGTAGTGGTAGTGCCGGTAGCGGCGGACTGACCGCCTGGCTGCTGACCGACACCTCCGCACCGACGCAGAACCTCGCGAGCGGTTCGTTCCGGGACACCGGAAGCGGAGTGAGCGTCTCGGACGACGCGCCGCAATCGATAAAAGGCGATCCCCGACGACAAGGTCGCGAAGCCGTTCTTCACGGAAACGGAGTCGCCCCACCGGCACATCAACATCACGAAGGTGGGCCCGAGTAAATGACCGCCCTCGCGGACGTCGCTACTGCGCCTACCGTCTCAGAACGTCCGGAGCCGTTGATCTGCTGATCTTGATCGGTCCTCCACTTCCGGAGAATCCGACGGCCGTAGTTGTGCGTTCCGACCACTCGATCCAGCTCCGCGCCCGTCGGCGTACGGCCGCGGGCCCGCTCGCCGACGTAGTACTCCCACATGCGTTGCTCCGCGGTCGGGGCCGAACCGTCCGAGACGTCTGCGAGTCGCAGTCTCGGCGGCGTCTCGGCGGCAGGCTGCTGCTCGGTCTCGTTGTGGGCCTCCCGGCGATGGCGAAGGGCGCGGTTGAGTAGTTCCACGGCCAGGAGAAGCGCCAGGGGTGGGCTGGCGGCGACGATGACGCCGAGAACGGTCTGGTTGTCGGTCGAGCCGATGTTCGCGCACAGCGAGAGCGAGATCCCGAACCCGAACGCCGTCCACGCGATACGACGGCCCGAGTCTCGCCCGGCCGTCCAAAGCTCCACCGTCGCGATCGTGAGTAGCCCGTCGACGATCAGCGGCCAGATCGCCGCCGTCGTGGAGTCGGCGCCGAAGCGAAGAGCGAACGTGCGGCCGTGCCGGTAGGACGCATACGCCGCGCCGAGGGCCACCAGGGCGGTGCAGGCACATTGGACAACCAGTGACAGCTGCCATCGCTGGGGTCGGGTCATGACGCACCTCCGGGGGCAGGCCTGTGAGCGAGGGGGTGGGGTTCGCCGGTCAGCGCGGCCAAGGCGGTGGCCACGTCGTGGAGCGAGGCTTTGACATAGGTCACCGTCGCGCTGTCCCCCGCATCCGAATGCCCCGCGTAGGCGTGCGCAACGCCGTAACCGAAGCGGCGCTCGACCCAGGTCAGGGTGGTGTGGCGGAGCCAGTGGGTGGAGATGTTCTGCGTGTGCACCGACGGGACGTGCCGGCCGATCCGCTCCCACAGGTAGTCGTAGCGCCGTTTGGTGATCGGCTCGCCCGTGCGGTACCGCAGCAAGGGCCCGTCGGGGTGGGTTGCCCCGCGCTCGTCGGCGTGCGAGACCAGCAGTCTCATCAACGTCGGCGACACCGGCTGGAACCGGCTCGTGCCGTCCTTTTCCCGCAGGTAGACGAGACACTGGGTCTGCTCCAGGTCTCGCCGCCGCAAACCCAGTGCTCCCCCACGCCGGCACGCAGTCTCGGTGTGCAGCCGCAGCAGGAGCGTGTCGAGATACGGGTCGTCTCCCGTCTCGGCCGCCGCAGCGTTGATCTCGATCAGCTCATGGTCAGCGAGCGCCCGCCGGGGCGAGGGCAACCGGCGGGGTTTGGCGACCTTCAGGGCCGGGTTCTCCGCCTCGGTCAGGATCCGGTCGGCGACCGCATGCCGGTACAGACAGCGAACCGCGGCAATGAAGTTCTCCGCCGCGTTCCGCCCACCGCGCGAGTTCCGCCGCACCACCGCCTGCGCCCGCGACTCCTCGGCCAGCTGCTTGATCTCCGACGGCGACGGCTCATCCAGCCGCCGACTCCCCCACACCGCCTCCAGCCGACGCCAGTACGACGAGTACGAGCGTGCCGTCGCCGCCGACACCGCACGAGCGACCACCGGGATGTACTCGGTGAACGTCGGGACCTGGGGGCGCTCCACCGGTTCGGTGAGCAGGTCGGCGGGAGCGATGCCCATCTTCGAGAGCAACAGCCGGGCCGCGTCCAGTTCCATCTGGCTACTGGTCATCGGAACCACCTCCGGTCAGGGAGGCGTGGTAGCCGAGAATCATCTGGTCCAGGGCCGACAGCGGGTGCACGACCAGAACGCCGTGCTCCGGGTCAGCGACCAGCAGGACGTCATCGCCGGGAGTCACGCCGCACAGGCGGCGGAGTGCGACCGGCAGCACCACCGTCCGGCGCGTGCCCAACCGGAACACCCCACCGGGGTCGGGCTTCATCACCACCGATGTCGCCACACCGGTCGCAGCCAGCCGCACCGACGCCGGCCAGCCCAACAACCTCAGCAAAGGCCGCACGCACACCCGGCCGGAGGCGTCGATGCGGGCGATCGCGTACGCCAGACCACACCGAACACGACCAGGCGGTGGCGTCGGCAACGGCAGCGGGACCGCGATCGGAGCCAGCGGTGCCAGCAGCCCATCGACGCTCGCCCCAGGGATGACCGGAGCTACGAGAGCGCTCACGCCGACCACCTCGATCGGGTGACACGAGGCTGGAACGCAAGATGCCGACCACCAAAACCGGTGATCGGCGTGCTGTGAGAGGATCGGTGAAAGTTCACCACTTTTGGTGTCCGAGGACGATCTTGCTCACTATCTACACGCCTGCAACTCCTAGCTTGACCTGCAGGTTCCCACGAGTTGGGCCCGAAGCCACCACGCGCCTCATGGGGTAATTGAGTGTCCGAAAAAACGATCTTGCACTTTGACCACAACGCTTTCGCCGCGAGCACGTTTCAGCAGGTCAGAGCCACATTGCCCTGTTGCCGCCTGGAATTCGGACCTGTCCGTGGCCACACATCGAAGACCATTCGTATGGGCAGCAACCGGCTCTGTCGTGACGCGAATGCATGGTTAACACACAGTGTCTGCCTGTGCTCCGTGAGGGTGGTGCTGCAGAGGAAGCCACTGGAGTGACGCTGGCGGGCGACACACTGAAGTGCATGGTGCGAGAAGCGGACAAGGGCGGTTCGGATTGCGTACCGCGGCAGTTGCCCTCGACGGTTCGGGATTTCACCGGCCGGGCCGACTACCTTGCAGCCTTGGACGCGCTGATCTCGGAAGGAGACGACGCGGCGCCGTCGGGGGCGGTAGTGATCTCGGCAGTAGACGGAACCGCTGGGATCGGCAAGACGACTTTGGCGGTGTACTGGGCACACCGGACGCAACATCATTTTCCGGACGGAACCCTATACGCCAATCTGCGCGGCTACGGCCCGGGTGAACTCGCTACCCCCGGTGAGGTCTTGGGCGGATTCCTCAGCGCATTGGGGGTTCCGGCCGAACGAATGCCGCCAAGCATTGAGGCGCAGGCCGGGCTGTATCGGTCGTTGCTTGCGGAGCGACGGGTCTTGGTTGTGCTCGACAACGCCAAGAATGCCGAGCAGGTCCGGCCATTGCTGCCGGCCTCAGCGGGCTCGGTCGTCGTGGTGACCAGCCGCGACAGCCTCACCGGGCTTGTCGTCACCGAAGGTGCGACAAGACTAACGCTCGATCTTCTCAGCCTCGACGAGGCAATGGCGTTAGTAGCGGGTATCGTCGGCACGTTGCATGCGGAGGCCGAGCCCGACGCGCTGGCGGAACTTGTCCGGCTGTGCGCCCGGCTGCCGCTGGCGTTGCGGATCGCCGCCGGACGGGTCGCCGCCGGCCCGCAAACCACCGTGGCCGAAGTGGTCAACGAACTGACCGACGATCGCTACCGGCTCGACGTACTCAGCCGCAACGGAGATGAGCGAGCGGCGGTCCGCGCAGTCTTTGATTGGTCCTACGAGCAGTTGATGCCGGTACAAGCAAGCCTGTTCCGGCGGTTGGGTCTGCATCCTGGCCCTGACTTCAGCCTCCATGCTGCTGCCGCGCTCACCGACCTTAAGCTGTCTGAAGTTCGCCAACAACTGGAGGGCCTATCCACCGCGCACCTGATTGAACCGGTAGGCGGAAGCCGATACCGATTCCATGACTTGTTACGCACCTACGCATGCGACCAGGCTCTCCGATTCGACACCAATGAAGACCGAGACTACGCCGTTGAACGCTTCCTTAACTGGTACGGCGACACCGCGTATAGATGCGATGAGCTGCTATATCCTGCCCACCCTCGGACCCCACGGACGCACAAATGTTCCAGTCATCTATCACCGGAGATCAAAGACTCAGCACAAGCGCTGGCCTGGCTTGAAGCTGAACGCGCAAACATGTTGCCCTCCCTTCAGCAGGCCGTCGACAATGAACTACATGAACAGGCCGTACATCTGGCGCAGAATAGCCGATTCCTCAGCCGGCACGGCAGATGGGTCGATGAGCTTCGAGGTGCCCGACTTGGCCTGGTTGCAGCTGAGCGCTCCGGTGATCGCGTGGCCGAAACGCGGTTTCGCAACTGGTTAGGCGAGGTATTAATTACGGCAGAAAAGTGGAATGAAGCACTAGAAAATCTTGAACATGCATTGACTCTGGCTCGGGAAATCCCCCTAAACCGCCAACTAGCCAACGCACTTAACGGCATCGGCCTACTTCGTTGCTTACAGGGGCATTTCGAAGAGGGATTGCCCTATCTTCATGAGGCATTGCCGTTGAGTCGAGGTATTGACACCGGCCGACTCGAAGCGGTGATCCAGGGTAATCTAAGCTCTGCATTTACGGGTCTCGGCCTCTACAAGCAGGCACTTGAACACGGCGAACGCGGCCTCATCTTGCGTCGCCGTGCCGGCGATCTGACTGGTGTAGTTTATGCCATGCATTGCCTGGCGCGAGCCTGGCAAGGACTAGGTCAACACCAGAAGACTATTTCGTTGTGTCGGGAGGCAATAGCTGATGGCCGAGCTGTCGACTACACTCCCCACGCAGTCGCCGAACCGCTTGACACACTCGGGATAGCGTTAAACTCAACTGGTCGCTGCGCCGATGCGGTCAAATGCTGGCGCGAAGCAGCGACCTTATTCGACGGCTACAACCGACCCCATCGCGCCGCCGAGGTTCGAGCCCGCATCAAGGCAGCCGAAGCTGCCCTCGGTAAGATCGGGCAATCGTAGACGCGGCGTGCCGCGCACGAGACCGTGCACCGATCTAGCGAACTCAACCGCTCAGTATCGGCACCCTTGCAGACTGCACGATATAACAGAGGTGTCAACCAATGCGGCAACACCACAAAACACGACGAAGATGATCGACTAATGTTTGATGACGCAAAGATCATGTGCACACGTTTTGATCAACTCCATAATGCTTTGGGTAAACCACCCTAAACTTGCGGGCCAAAAAAATTCAAGTTAGATCGCCAGGCTTTCCATGTCGATCCTCCCACGTATGAATTTTCCCGCTGCGATCCACCAGAACCGTACTCTTAAACATTCTTAACAGGCGCTCTCGAACGATCTCGGACTCTTGCGACTGGCGCCACTTTGGATAAATCAGAGCAGACTGCCACGACGGAAGCGCCCTACCGCCTAAAATTCGATTCTCGTCGTTTGCGCAAATCGTAGTAAATGAGTTTCCTGCCGCATCACCTCGACTTATCGTGAAGTCTTCACAAGAAGCGCCGATTACTGAAACATTTGTGTGGCCCAGCCATTCAAGGCTCAACTCTGCGCCAGTCGGTATATCAGGAAGACGCGTTGGGTAGGCCCACTCCGAATCTTCGTGCTGATATCGGTGCGCAACAACTACTCGCGACGCTGGCCCATTTCCAAGATTGGTTGCCATTCATCCTTTCTCTTCATCATAGAAGAATGACACAATTGGGCGCCTAGAGTCACGGGCTGCTCGGACGTTCCATCTATACCCAAAGACTAGCGAAAGAATTGATACAACCAGCGCCAGTAAGGCAATCGCCGCCGCAATCCAGGGCGCCGCAGATCCTTGCATCAAATTAGCCTCGACTCGCGGATTGACGCCAATTTGACGTCACCTAGGGGTTTCGATGGAAGCATCGAGTGTAGACGGTGCACACTACTCACTCGTCTCGATCTGTCATGAGTCGGCCGCGCAGAAGTGTACCACGACAGTAGTCCTATGCATCATCAGTAATCTTTGTCAGATGGAGAAACTCCCCTTCCGATCGAAAGCACATACGGAAGCGTACGCTTTCCCGTGACGCGCAGTATTTCAGCCGCCTGGCCCTCCAACTCCCCTTGCAGAGCCAAGGGAGAGCCCACCCCAGCAGCCCTTTTCTTTCTCGCCCCATCGTCAGCATCCCACAACTCAACCGAAAAGAGTCCGATCACGTAAATGCCGACATCCGACCTCAGGTATCGAAGATATCGATTCGCAAGCTGACTATATTGCGCAGTCCGGACAGCGTGATGCCAAGAACCTTTGATTTCAACTGGTACACGCAGCAGTGTTGCCGTCTCTTCTTTCGATATATAGCGAGATTCAATGAAAGCTTCGACGAGCAAATCTGGACGCTCGCCGGCGTCGCCTGGACCAGTAGGACGAACTACCACCTCACGATTGACCAACACACGTCGATTAGCCAGCCTCAGGGTCAACTGATTGGCAAGATAGGCAGCTAGAGTACCCTCAGGCTTGGGTCGCCACTTTAGAGGACGATGTGCTCCTCGTCGAGATACGCTGGCATTTTCATCACGCTCTCCGTCCCACAGCAGATAGTCATGACCACCCAACATTTGACCTATATCTGAAATCGCCTCAATGACAACTTCCGCAAGCTGAAATTCCGTATTAACCACTCGGCGAGACTTATCTGACAGAAGCTCTATAACTTCGTCCGACGTGAGGGTGACGACGGCGTTCGCCTGCGCTCGCTTGCGCGCTTCGAGTAGCGCGGACTGAATTCTCAAGTTGTCATTGTGCGTTACCGAGATTCGGCGAATCTGCCGGACAGCCTCTGAATCGCCTCGTTCAACCAACGCAGATAGTATAGAGTTTCTCCAGTCGTGCAGTTCATGGTCAGGCAAAGGCGCATGGACACCAAGTTTATACACCTCAGCATCCGGAGAAGCCACCGACGAGATCCAGTTGAACGCCTCATACAATCGAGTTGAGGAAAGTTCTTCAATAAACTGCTTAGATGAGTAGCTTCTCGCGCATGCCTCCGCCAACTTCCTAGCTAGGCCAGGATCAGCACGCGTTCTTGAATAGACGCGATCCCAATATACCTCGGGGTCAGTTTGCAAAAGAAGCCGGCCAGCCTCAGCCACCCAAGAGATATAGCCATCGACTCCATGCGACGAACTAAACGTCCTTTCCAGAGAGTCTATTGCGACTTCTTCTTGCGACAAAACCGCCAAACGCATAAGGGATACCCAGGCCATGGTCGCAGCGTGGCTGCCTTCCTTGGTGTACGGGACTCGCACCGGCCCCTCAGTGACGACTACTTCGTCCTCGACAGGGACACCGACAAACGTCCCGATTTCTGTTCCATCCCAGCCCTTCATCACCTCGCGAATTTCATCCGACAAAGAGATCAAAGAAGTGGCTGTATCCGCACTCAATGCCGGACATAAGCTCTTAAGCCCCAATGGTGCGTCACCCCTGGTTAGACAAGTGCGCACATACTGGATTATTGCAACCCTAGTTTCTTCACCGGCATGTTGCGCGCAATGCCGCAGCAAGTCAAAAGAGATCGGGCTTTTCTCGATATCATCCAAGAACCGAACGTGATCAATTATTGCACCCACCCACGACCGCCAGCGTTCAACAGCGACACTTCCGAGGAGGCCCTTCGAGGCGAGAAAATGAGCCGACAGATACCCTGCCACTGCACGTCGATCGGTACTTCGAGTTCCTAGCCAACTTTCGCGCACATCAGATTTCGACGAAAGATACCCAATACATGCTAAGATCATTTTTTCTTCAAACTCGACCGGCTCCCAGAGGTTCGTGCCGGGAAATTCGCGAAGATCACTCTTGTTCATCAACTCATATACGAACCGGCCAGTTGAGGGGTCTACACCAAGCTGGTAGATAAACTTCCAGAACTGATCCAGTTCCCCGGACGCTGCATCGTTAAGCAACCGACGTTGGCCTTCAGCAAATTTTTCGGCGTGCTCCCATGCAGTCTTCTTGACTCGACTCATTCGCAATGAATCAGCTAGTTGACTGTCAATTCTGATTCCTTCATAGAACCACTTCAGATGCTCCCACTCGGGCGTTTCCCGGCGCGTGTAGCCCAGCTCGAAAGTCTCCATGTCAAACATTTCTACAACGCTGCAGTATAGTTGCCCCAATGCTTGAGCAAGCTCGACACTTCCCTCACCTCTAAGCGTGTCAACTCGTTGTAGTCCGCGTCTAAAGTCGCGGCCGTCCACGAGGCGCGCCCGACCGGCCCGCTGCAAATTCTCTGGCACATCCTCCACGCGGTATCCCAAAATGGGATTATCTGCCTCCCAGTCTAGTGCAATCATCAGTGCATCGCTGCGATTAAAAACTCCAGATCGGGTCAATCGTTCGCGCACTAGATGCTCCGCCAGTGCGTAGCGAAGCGTGCGCACACTAATTGGTTCCAGAGATTCCTGATCGACCAGGTCAATCGCCATAGGCATATTTACCTGATCGTCCGCCATGAGTCGATTTATGAGTATCGGCGCAAGTTGCGATAGATAATCCAACGCGTTGGGCGACCGCAAGGTTCGGTCAACAACTGCATCTATGAGTTCGATCGACAAGTCTGCTACAGCAACTTGAAATGTGACTGGCTCTATCGGTTCCGAATCGAATTCAGCAAACTGATCTACATCGATAATCTTAGCGCCACCTTCAATAGCATCGTTGATATGCGCCAGCAACGAAGTGATATCCTCCTCGCGCAAGAGACGTGGGAACTTATTTACCTCCCATCTGTATAGAGTTCGCGAGGAGTCACTCGACCATGAGATATGTGGTAGCACATCCGCTAACGCCAGCTCGTTCGGCCAGAGCAAGGAGAAAATAGTTCCCATGAGCTCGCGTTCGGCGATGTCGCCGCTAGCAACGTTCAAGCTTGAAAGAATCTCTTTGAGCCGCGGAGCAGCGACGGTTGATGAGGCTTCGTACGCTGCACTAGCGGCACGTTGCCTTAACCCAGCTGGCCAACCTGGTTGATCCACGATTTTGAGTAGGTCTTCCGCCAAGGCGGGTACCACAGAATCCCGGGCGAGCCGAATTGCAAGTCGTGCCCGGGCGAACTCCGACCACTCAGCAGATGGATTACTTGCCGCATGCTGAAGAACCGGCCTCAACTGATCAGCAAGTCCCGGGTAGTATAGCTGCCACCGCGTCGAGAACCATAAATTACCGGTCAGCTCGACTTCTGCCGCGCGATCGAGTAGCTCCGCCACTAAGACTTGACGAGTACGAGGACTATTGATATATCCACTATGAGCTATTATCCCTTGCGGATCAGTCCTCCCCAGCCACAAGGTTTCTGCTGGCGCACACTCAAGCAACCAGGCCGCCGTCTCACGAAGATGGATTGGAATACTGGCCGATTCTTCATCGGGAGCAGCAACTAAAAACACGCCTCCCAATTGCTTCTTCATATTGCCAAAGTCGTCATGTGACCTATTTGCTAGGTAGCAGGCTGCCAAGTACGCAGCGATGGAAGAATGCACGAATGCAACTCGATCCTTTCCGGCAGAAGTAAAGAGCCCAGTTGCAAGGGATTCAGCCACCAACGTTGCAGTTACCTGAAATTCGCCGCCGCCGGCAATCTCGACTCCACCAGAAATACTCCCTTCCGCTACGTCGAACTGACCAGCCTCGGACGCGGCTCCTCGAAAAATTGTTCGTTGGCCGGCTAGTACTACACGAGCGGCAGCCCTGCTGGCTATTATTACCCGCTGCTCCGCCGTGGAGCCGAGTGGCCCACGGCTTTCACGATCGCGACCATGCTCGTCAGCAAGGCGGAGCACGCTTCTCTTGAACAGCTCATGTGAAGTCACAATCGACTTGCCGGCGTCCTCGCGATAAGAGTCGGCAAGCATCCTGAGTGTCAAAGGAATACTTGCGAGCGGTCCGACCTGATTCGCAATAACAAACTCAACAAATTTATCCGGATCAACTTCGCTATCAGTCATCAAACTGACGACGTCCTGCTTTGTCAGGGGAGCCAAGTCGGCAACCAGGCACCCGCTCGTGACGTTATCCAATATCTTCGTCAACGAACTCGGGTAGTCTGCCGTGCGACATGCAATCAGGAAGGTCAGCGAACGAGTGTCGCGCCCCCGAAGGGCCAGGTCAAGCCGCTTCGGAATGGACCTGATAAACGGACTCTCGTCCAGCTGATCCAGGACGATTGTGAGCCGCGACGGCAGAGGCGCGACCTTTTGGCTCTTCACAGGGAGAGAATCGAGGTGAACCGCAAGGAAGTCGCGAAAATCCTCGATACTTCGTATGTCGTTGCCATCGACCCAGACCGCTTCCGGTGTAGCAGTGTCTTCATCTGCGCCAGTCAGGCGATCACCGATGATGTCCTTGAAAGTGGTTGTCTTACCTGAACCAGGTTCGCCAAGGAGTACCAAAGCTCCTCGGCCAACCGCCATGCGAGGCCGGATGAGTTGACCGGCCGAAAGCGGCGCCGAGTCTTCCGGCTGGGCAAGAAAGCCATCCTCGTCCAGTTCGAAAGGTGTGTCGTCTTGGATGGTGTCATCGCGGATGCGCAACCAGCGCGGAGCTACAGCCACCATCGCAGTCTCACGTGTCGCCATGAATCGAGTATCCCTCTGCGCGGCACAAAGCTGAGGATGACTCGCGGGACACCGCTCGCGGCCCATCACGTGTCCGCGTACGACAGCGGCCACTCCTAGTGGTCTGTCTGTGTTTTGATCTGGTTGAGGGTGTCTCGTCCGCGTTGGACCTTCGTGATGATCTGTTCGGCGGTGGCTTTCCAGATGAAGGGCTTCGGGTCCTTGTTCCAGTGTTCGGCCCAGGTGGTGATCGCGGTGGTGAGGTCGGCGACGCTGGTGAACACGCCTCGGCGGAGGCGTTTGTCGGTGAGTTCTTTGAACCAGCGCTCGACGATGTTGAGCCAGGAACTCGACGTCGGAGTGAAGTGAAGATGCCAGCGGCGACGGTCGCGGTGTCCCAGCCACTTCATGATGGCCGGGGTGGAGTGGGCGGAGAGGTTGTCCAGGACCACGTGGACACCGAGCCCGCGGGGAACGGTTTTGTCGATCTGCTTGAAAAACCGCAGGACATCGGCGCCGGCGTGGCCTTTGTGCAGGTCGGTGACGACTTCGCCGGTGGCGATGTTCATCGCCGCGAACAGGTCGATGGTGCCATGACGTTTGTAGTCATGCGTCATGGTCCCGGCCCGTCCGGGTGTCATCGGCAGCGACGGCTGGGTGCGGTCGAGTGCCTGGCATTGGGTTTTCTCGTCGTAGCTGAACACCACCACCCTGGCCGGCGGGTTGAGGTAGAGCCCGACGACGTCGAGGAGTTTCTCCTCGAACTGCGGGTCGTTGCTGATCTTGAAGGTGTCGACCTTCCACGGCTTGAGGTTGTGGTCGGCCCAGATCTTCGCCACGGTGTCCTTGCCGATCCCCATCCGTGCGGCCAGGGTGCGGGTGCTCCAGTGTGTCGATCCGTCTTCGGGGCGTTCGTGAAAGGTCAGGCGCAGCACTTCGGCCACGGTGCCGGGTGGGAGCGAGGGTTTGCGGCCTCGGCCTTTCGCGATTACCCCGACTCCGTCGGTGCCGTTCTCAGTGAACCGTTTCCGCCAGCGCCGCACGGTGTCGGAGTCGACCTCGCAGCGCCGCGCGATCTCCTCGTTCGCGACTCCATCACCGGCCCACAGCAACGCTTTGGCCTGTATCACCTGCCGATAGGGCAGGACCGACGAAGACGCCATCTTCGTCAGCTCAGTCCGCTGGGTGTCCGACATCGACAGTGGCGCGGCTGTAATGATCGCCATAACCAACCCTACCGCGACAAATCACCGACACACCACTAGGGCCCGCTCCTGTGGAAGGCGGCCTGATAGGTAACGTTGCCTCGTGGATCACCGCGGCCGGTCCGCTGCTCCGAACTGGCCTAGCAGCACGCTGGCCCAGCTTAGCGGCAGGTCAAGGCAGCAAGCCGGGCTTGTCCGTCGGCTCGCCGGAGCGCCAGGCCGACGTTGCGGTCCGTTGGCTACTTCAAACGGTCACGAATTGGCCGTCACAACCCGTCTCGCGAGCCGTCACGCCGTCACACATGCTGTGACAGTGTCGAATGCCGATCGACCTGCGGAAACATTGCCTGTGACGGCTGTGACGGGCGTGTTCGAACCCGTCACAGCGGTCACTACAGGCCCCCGTGCAGGCTGTAAGCGTCGGCGGAGCAGCCGTCACAGATTGTCGGGCGGACGTAGTGCTGCGCGCTGCACGGTGACGAGTTCAGCGGCCGTGGCCGCGACCCTGTCGAGAGCGATCACGTGCTCGGTCAGCCGGTCGAGCCCGAGTCTTGTGAGCCGGAGCCTTACGCGACGTCCTTCGGTTCGGGCCTCCACGTACCCAGCGGCGCGCAGCCGCTCGACGTGTGGATCGAACCTCCGTTCGCTCAGACGCAACACGCCCTGGACAGCCACATCGTCGCACCAGCGCATGTCGGCCAGCAGGCATGCGATGAACAGCCGCACCGGCAGAAGCAGCAGCGGGTCCAGCTCGCGTTGGAAGGCCGGCACGATCGGCCGCGGACTTGACGTCATTGCTCGATCGCCGGCTGTTCCGCACTTTCTGGGGTGGGTGCACGGTGGAGGCAGGTCACGCAGGGCATGCCAAGCGGGCGTTCCAGCAGCTCAAGCTCACCGGGCCCGAAGGTTTCGCCGCAGTACGCGATCAGACGCTCCGGCGTGGTCTCCTCTGTCGGGACCGGGAACACGTGGACGACGCGGCGAGACTCGCCAACCGTGCCGGGCAACGGGCGCGCGATGACCAGGCGAATCGTCATCGGGCGCCTCGCCGGGCGTGGTGATCGGCGGGAACGGGCGCGGTCGGGGTGCCGCCCGTTCCCGCCGACGTCGTGGTCCGGCCGCTCTGCTCAGGAATGAGCCGCACGCGTTGAGGCGGGTGCGGCGGCAGGACGGCCGGAGTCTGGAGACGGCCGAACAGGCGACGCCAGCGCGACGGCTTCCTGTGGCACGTGCGTTCGGTCGTCGGCGGAGTCGAGCGAAGCCGGACCAGCACGTTGCATGCGCCGCACCGACGGCCCGGAGGCACCAGGCAGGAGTCAAACGGCACTTCGCGGCCGCACAGCGAGTAGTAGCGGCCCGTCTGGAGTGCGACGCCGTCGGCGAGGTGTTCGTCGGTGACGGCGTGGTCCAGGTTGTCGGCCACGCTGCGGTGCCAGGTCACGTACAAGCGCGAAGGCCGCGAGCCGCGTTCGCCGCTGGTCACGTTCGCCCCCTGGTCGTCGGATGTGTTGAAATCATCCAAGCCGGAGGACCCGCCCACACCCAGAGCGCAAACGTCGGTGTTTCGGGGCGGAGATGTGGCAGTCGCAAGCTCTACCAGGTGATATGCCTGCTAGGCTGTGATCACTGTCAGCAGAGCGAGGTGTTCGGATGGTCAGCGTTCGTCGGCGCGAGGAGCTTGTTTCAGCTCGCAAGGCGGCCGGACTGACTCAGGAGAAGCTCGCCGAGGTGATGTCCGTCGACCGATCCACCGTCATCCGATGGGAAGCCGGTGAGTACGCACCGCTGCCCTACCAGTGGCCGAAGCTGGCCAAGGTGCTCGGCCGCTCCGCCGACGAGCTGCGCGAGCTGATCGGCCTGCGCCTGCCCCGGGAAGCACCGTTGCTCCGGTCGGAGCTTGAACCTGCGTTCGCCTGGTTGGATCGGCGCATCGGGTGGCCGCCGGGGACCACGCGCACACGAGTCACAGCGGCCGCGCCGGCGAGATCGCGTGGTGGAGCTACGGCCGGGCGGAGTCTCGTGGCTGAGACCCTGGCGAGCTACTACGGCGATTCGGTTTCAGGTCACGCGCAGTACGCCGCGCGATGCGGTCCGGTTCGAGTCGCGACCAGTGTCCTGACGCGGCGGGAGTGGCTGGATTTGGCTTGCCCGTTGACGTTCGAGGGCGACCAGCTGGCGTTGTCGGCCGACGGCGAGGCGTCGCGCGAGCAGCTCGACGCAGCGGCCGCGGTTCGCAGGCTGGCTGAGGCCGCGACCCATGACGTACGTATCGCCGACGTGCCGCTCTACCGGCTCACGGACGTGCAGGTTCGGCCGGGAATGGTCGGCGGCAAGGTCAGTGTGGTGCCGTTCGTCGAGTACGCGCTGAGTGTTGACCTTCTCGAACGTGAGCTACTTGAGAGCCTGGCGGCCGGTCGCGACCGGATGCCGCTCCGGGACCGGTACCTGCCCGATCTACCTGCTGTGCTCGACCTTCAAGGACGGCTGTGCGCCGGTGGAGTCCTCGCCTTGACGGCGATCGCCCGGCCGGCCGACCCGTACCGCGGTGGGGCGGACTACCTACTCCTGGTCCAGGAGCGGTCGGGGCGCGTGCTGAACGCCGCGCGCAGGCTGGCCGTGATCCCGAAGAGCTTCCACGCACCCCTTGCCAACCACCGTGCCGACGCGCGGATCGGGGCCACGCTGCGACGCGAACTGGAAGAAGAGCTGTTCGGGCGGGTCGACGTCGACCGGACGGCTGGAACGCAGCGCGCCGCCGACCCGATGCACCCGAGCAGGCTGTCTGCTCCGATGCGGTGGCTCGCCGAGCAGCCCGGCCGGCTACGGATCGAGTGCACCGGGTTCGGGTTCAACCTGGTCAGCGGGAACTACGAGTTCGCCAGCCTGGTCGTGATCGAGGATGAGGAGTTCTGGCCACGGTTCGGCGGCGACGTCGAAGCGAACTGGGAGGCGGCCGGGCTGCGGCAGTACTCGACGCTCGACGGCGACTTGATCAGCGAGCTGACCGGCGACGAAACCTGGAGCAATGAGGGGTTGTTCGCATTTCTCCAGGGCTTGCGTCGGCTCGCCGAGATCGGCGGCGACCGAGTGCGAATTCCCGCCGTCGAATTAGGTTGCTGACGGCCAGCGGACGGTGAGGACCACCGAATCCGCCAATGCTTCCCAGGAATGGTCGACGCCTGGACCCCACATCACGTAATCACCCTGCCGATTCATGATCTTGCCGCCGCCGGTGACTTCGACGCGGAACTCCCCGGAGACGAGCATCACGAGCGTGGTCCTCTGATCGTCGGATGTCCATTCAGGACGCTTATCGCCCGCAGGGTGGTTGGCCCACTTGACTTCCACGTCCTTGGAGGCGCGAACGCCCTGCGACGGGTCGATGAAGTGACCGACCAGCCAGCCGCGGGTGTCGGCCGCGTCGTCGTTGGCATTGCCGGCGGTCCAACCGTCGCTCACTGGCTGATCTCCCATTCAATCTCGGGCAGTTTCACACGTTCTCCGCCGATTTGCGCAAGGCGTCGGAGTCCTTGCGCCATGGCGAACAATCCTTCGTTGCTCCACGCTACATCACCCAGCAACTCGGTGACGAGTTCCGCATCGGTAGTCGAATACTGACGAAGAGTCGCGGATTCCCAGTTTGCTTCGACCACTCCCCCGTAGCGTGCCCAGAATTCTTCGTCATCAATGAGGATCAGGCTGGCGAACTCGTAGTTCCCGCTCACGAGGTTCAGGCCGAACCCGGTGCACTCCATCCGCAGGCGGCCGGGCTCCGCCAAGAGCCAGCTCATCGGCTCGGTGAGCTTGGTCGGGTGCAGCGGGTCGGCGGCCAGCATGTCGCCCAGGGTGTTGTCGATGTCCGGGCGGCCGAACAGCTCCTCTTCCATCTCACGGCGGAGCGTCATGCCGACCTGCACGTCTCGACGAACGTCGGTGAGCGGCTGGTGGAAGCCCTTTGGGATCACCGCGAGCCGGCGCGCGGCGTTGAGTACGTGGCCAGACCGCTCCTGGACCAAGAGCAGGTAGTCCGCCTCGCCGCGGTACGGGTCGGCAGGCCGGGCGATCGCGGTGAGCGCGAGCACGCCACCTGCACACAGGCGGTCGCCGACGTCGAGCACCGACCGGAGATCCGGCAAATAGCGGTCTCGCAGCGGCATGACGTTCGGGCCGGTGGCCACGGCGTCGACCAGTTCGCCTTCGAGCAGGTCGACCGTCAACGCGTAGTGCACGAACTGGGACATGCCGAACGTCCCGCCAAGCTGGTGTTCACGGATGTCCGTGCTCGTCAGGCGGTAGATCGGGCTGTCTGTCAGCCGGGTGTTCATGGACAGCGTCTCGGCGAGCCGCTGAACAGCGCGGCCGGCGGCGTGGTCGTCCAGGTCCAAGTCGGCTTCAGGCTGCGCGCTCGGAACGCGGAAACGATCGTGCGGCGGGCGCAGTTCGCAGTCCAGGTCCAGCCAGCCTTCGCAGGTCAAGACGCTGGTGTTCATGGCCAGCTCGCCGCATCGCGCGGTGTACAGGCCGTGGTCGTCGAGCTGGTTGCCGTAGTAGGTGGCCAGCGCTTCCGCGACGTCGCGTTGACTGACCCAACCGCGTCGCGTGCCGCGGTCGTGCAGGTCTTGGACGTCGACGCTCGCGACTCGCTCGGCGACGGCGCGGCGCGCGCTGCCAGGCGTCCAGTGGGCGTGCCGGTCGAGCCATTCGAGAGCCGCGCCGATGTGGGGGTCTGCGGCAAGCCGCTGGTCGGCCTCCGTCGTGTCGACGGTCGGCCCCTCGCCGATCAGCTCGGCGAAGCGGGCGCGCTCGGCCTCCGATGCCCTTTCATGGGCGGTGTCCAGGACCTGTTGCATTTCCGACTGTGGCCGGAGATCCGGCTTCTTGTGCCAGGACGCGACCGTGCGCGCGCTGATTCCGAGGTGTTCGGCGAACCGCTCTTGACTGAGCCGCAATGCCGACTGCAATGCGACCGCTGTTCGTCCCGTCCATCCCCCGGCCGGACTCATCGCGCTCCCGAATGTCGCTGATCTGCGGTGGTTGTGCAGTGGTCCTGCGGTGCTTGTGCATGGGTTGCGACGCCGTTCCGGCCTTGAATTAGAGGCATGGAAAACACCTCGCTCACCCAGTCGCTAACGCTTCGGCTTCACGTGCTCGACCACGGTTGCAAGGCTCGTTTGGACGTCCTCCAGCCGGTCGGTGATCTCGGCCAGGCGCTGTTCGAGTGCGTCCAACCGGGACCACAGTTCATGACCGTCGTCGGCCGGCTCGTCCGGGTGCGGCGGCGTGCGGTTCTGCAGCACGGCCAGCAGATGTTGCGGATGCCAGCCCAGGGTCGTGGACAGGGCTTCGAGCGTCCGCGCGCTTCGGCGGCGCTCCACCGTGTGGTGCTGGAGCTCGCGCACGATCGCCTGCGACACGTGCGACCGCTCGGCCAGCTCGCGTTGTCGCCAGCCGAGTTCGTTCACGCGCATGTTGATCGCCTTGGCGACTGCCGCCCAGTCCTCCGTCACGTATTCCTCCGCGCTCCGCCTCAGCGCCGAGATTAGCGGTTCGTCGAGCTTTCTCCGCGCCGCATAGCGCATTGGCTGCGGCGCGTCGGGCAAACATGTCCGACTTAGAGCTGAAATCAACAACATAGTCTTGAAATCATCAGATTGGTTCTCTTATGAACGCCAAAACGACCTTTCACACCATTCCCGAGTCCGCGTGGATTCTCGGCGTCTCCCGCAACGCCGTCAGTCGGGCGATCCGGACCGGCATGCTTCGCGCCACCCTCTGCCGCTCCGGGCTGCGCGTGTCGTCCGCCGAGCTGACCAGGGCCCTTCAGGACGGAGGTGCGGCATGGAAGCCGACGACCTCTGGCTGATCGGCATCACATGGCGGCTCGATCGTCTGCGCTGGGTGCCTACGGATGTCCTGCGCGATGTTGTTACCAGCGATGGAGCCTGCATGACGCCATCGGAGGCTGGTCCGCCGGACGCTCGCGATGACCGCGAGTTCGCCAAGCTGTTGTGCGGCGGCTGCCCGGTCCAGGACGAGTGCCTTGAACTGGAGCTTCGGACGGCCGGCGTTGACACAGTCGGCGTCTGGGGCGCGATGAGCGACGACGACCGGCGCGCGCTTCACCCGCTCTGGCTGCGGCGTGGTGAGCGGTTCGATCGGGGTGCGCGATGAACGGACTCACCGTGACGCCCACGCAGATCCTCGCCGGTGTCGGCGTGCTGATCGTCCTGTTCTGGGTCTGGCGGGCCGGTGCTCGCCGGGCGAAGGCCGCCGCCGAAGCTGCTCGGAGCGGCGCCCGGATCATGTCGTTGGCCGGGCGCGTGCTGTTCAACGCCGGGTTGATCGTCGCCGTCCAGTGGGTGGTCATCGCTCACCCGGGTAGCCCGTGGCTGCTGCTCGCCGTGCTCGGGCTGCCCGCGCTGTTCGCGTCCTACGCGCTGACTCGCGCCATGACCGTGACCACCGTCGACACCTCGAAGCGGGGTGGTCGACGATGAACCGGGCGCAACGGCTCGCGCAGGACGCGGCCGAGGCCGCCGAGGTGCGCGCCTATCAGACCGATCCGGACGTCGTCGCGCTGCGGATCGAGCGCGTGCGGCGGCAGGTCGACTGGATGTGCTGGTCCGGGATCGTGCTCGGGCTGGCCTTCACGATGACCAACGTGCAGGGCTTCGCGTCGGCCGGCACCCGGCCGGGGTCGCTGCCGTGGCTAGCCGCGTGGGTGCTGGACCCGACCGTCTCGCTCGTCCTGCTGGCGATCCTTCGGGCGGAGCAGGTCACCGCGCGGTACCAGGTCAAGACGGGCGCGTGGGTGCGGCGGGCGAAGTGGTTCACGCTCGCGGCTACGTACGTCATGAACACCTGGACGTCGTTCGCGGCCGGGGAAGCCGCCTCGATCGTGCTCCACTCGGTGCCGCCGCTCGTCGTGTTCGTCGCTGTCGAGGCGATCACCGACCTGCGGGACAAGCTCACCGATGCCGTGCTGGTGGCTGCTGAACGGCGTCCCGTTCAGCAGGAGACCGGCGGGCGGCGCGTGCTGTTCGCCGACTATCTCGCCATTGCTCGGGAGATGTGGACGCCGGACGTCGAGATCACGCCGGCGTGGGTGCGGCGGGCAACCGGGTGCTCACGTGGCCTGTCACCCCGGCTGGCGCGGGCGCTACGGGCGGAGGTGGCCCATGACTGATTCGCTGCCGGTCAAGGCCGATCCTGTGCTCGACGGAGAACTGGTCGACGACACGTTGCCGCAGCCGCGCCCGCGCGCACCGAAGAGGAATCGCTTCGTGTTGTGGTGGCTGCACTCGCCGCGAGTCCCGTTGTGGCTCAAAAGCAAGCCTCAGGCGAGGCAAGCGCTCAAGGATGCCGTGGTGTGGCTCGTGCTGTCGCCGTTGCGGTTCCTCGGTGCCGTGGTGCGCGGTGTCGTGGTTGGCGCTCGGTGGTGGCGCGGTTGGGTGACAGTCCGGGACTACCGAACGGCCGCCGAGGAGTCCGAGAAGCTTGCCGACAAGTTCACCGAGATTCGCGCGCTGACGTTGTTCCGGTGGAAGGTCACCGGTGCCGTCGTGGTCGTAACGGCTATGGCGGTCGTCATCGTCAATCTCGTCTACGAAACCGATCCTTTGTGGATCGGCGGAGCTGCTGCCTCAGTGGCGCTCGCGATCCTCGGGCGTAGGAAGGACGGCAGTCCTGGGCGCAAGCCAGCGCTCGCCGGGCCACGGACGTTGACGTGGACGATGGACCCGCAAGTCCTGGTGGACGCGTTCCGCGACGCGAAGCTGATCGGCAAGGACGAGACATTGCGGCTCGTCGAACGTGCGACGCGCGTCGGAGACGGCTGGGCAGTCATCGTCGATCTCCCCGCCACCCGCAAGGCGGCCGACGTGGTCAAGAACCGGGACGCGCTCGCGTCGGCACTTGCCGTCGATGAGGTGCAGCTCATCGTGGAGCGCGTCCGGGGCAATGGCGGACACGCCGGGCGGGTGTCGATGTGGGTGGCCGACGAAGACCCGTACAGCTCGCCACCGTTGCGGACGCCGCTGCTCGGGGTGGCACAGTGGGACGCGTGGCGGCCGATTCCGTTCGGACGGGACGCGCGAGACCGGCGGATCGACCTTCCGCTGGTGTGGACGTCGCTGCTGGTCGGCGCAATTCCACGGCAGGGTAAGACGTTTGCCGCACGGCTCGCAGCGGCTGGACTCATTTTGGACGCGTGGGTGCGGCTGTACGTGGCGGACTTCAAGGCCGGGAAAGACTGGGATGCAGCCGGCCTGGTGGCTCACCGGTTCATGTCCGGAGACGAGCCCGAACACGTCCTGGCCCTCGTGGACTGGTTGATTGAGCTGGTCGGCGAGGTTCAGACGCGCTTCCGACGGATGCGCGATCTGGACGACCTGACGTGCCCGGAGTCGAAGGTCACGCCCGAGATGTCCCGCGACAAGGCGCTGGACATGCCGATTACGGCGATCTTCATCGATGAGGTCCAAGTTCCCTTGGAAGATCGCACACCCGTTGACGTGCAAGGAAAGAAGCTTCCTGCGGGTGAGTACGTCGGCGAGCTGTTGACGTGGCTGGCGAAGAAGGGACCGGCCGCGGGGATCGTGCTCGTGCTCGCGACGCAGCGGCCTGACTCGAAGACGATCCCGTCCGGGCTGCGGGCGGTGCTTGGGTCGCGGTTCGCGCTGCGGGTGATGGACTGGCGCGACTCGAACATCGTGCTCGGCGAGCAGATGAACACGCGCGGATTCGACTCCAGCCGCCTACTGCCCTCGCACAAGGGCGTGGGCATCCTGCGACCGGACGGCGACACGGCGGCCGGCGCCGACGTGCTGGCGATGACGGTCCGGACCTACTACATGCCGAACGAGGACTGGCGGACTATCTGTGAGCAGGGCCGGGCGCTGCGCGAGGCGGCCGAGACACTGACCGGGCACGCGGCCGGGCAGAACACCACGCCAGTGCTCGACCGCGCTGCGGCAGTCAAGGCAATCGGTGCAAGTCATCCCGTTGACGCAGTTCCGGCGCAGGGTGAGCTGCCTGAACCGCTCGCGTCGCTCGTCGACTACCTGGGCGACGACCTGGGCCCGGATGGCCGGGAGTTCGTGCCCACGGCTGAGCTGCTGGGCGCCCTGGAGATCGACCGGAAGACGTTCGCTCAAGAGATGACCGACCTGGGATGCCGGCCGACGCGAGACCGTGTGACCGGCGAGGACGGCGAGATTCGACAGGTACGCGGGTACTTGACGGCTGAAATCAGGAGCGCCATCGGTCGCGTAACCACTGACACCGGCGCGACTGACGAGGACGGCCGACCTTGAGCGCCGCTCGTTCCGAAGAGCCGCAGACCCGGGTTATCCTACCTGCGGGATTGCCTGAGCTGACGCCTGCGGTCGCGCGTGCACTGCTGGCCGTTCTGATCGAGGTTACTGAGGTGCCGGTACTGGACGTGCCGGCGGAGGAGGTGAATCGTGACAGCTGAAATCATCAGCGATCCGTGGGCAACGCTGGATGACATCCTGGGCCTTGAGGTCGCCGACGTGACAGACGACGGGATGGGGAACCTGGCGGGCTACGGCCGGTGCTCGACCGAGGACAACCAGGACCCGGAGACCTCCCGCGGCTGGCAGTTCGGGAACGCGCGCAAATTCGTCGAGCCACTCGGCGGGCAGATCGTGGCGGAGTTCTTCGACGTCGGGCAGTCACGGTCCGTCCCGTGGGAACGACGAACCGAAGGCGCGCGGCTGCTCGCCGAGTTGAAGAATCCGCACCGCGGATGGGATGCGATCGTCGTCGGCGAGGGCACGCGGTGTTGGTTCGGCAACCAGTTCTCGCTTATCGCGCCGAAGTTCGCCGCCTACGGGGTTGATCTGTGGGTGCCGGAACTGGGCGGGAAGTACGACCCACGGAACCCGTCCCACAAGATGCTGATGAGCGTGCTCGGCGGAATGAGCGAGTCCGAGCGGCAGCATGTTCAGGCGCGCGTCCGCGCCGCGATGGACGCCCAGGTGATCAACGAAGGGCGGCACCAGGGCGGCCGGGCGCCGTACGGCTACGTCGTCGTCGACAGCGGTCCGCATCCGAACCCGCGGAAAGCTGCGGAAGGGCTCAAGCTGCGGGTGCTGGCGATCGACGAGACGACGGCGGACGTTGTGCGGCGAATCTTCGCCGAGTACCTGGACGGAAACGGCGACCGCGCGATCGCCAACCTGCTCAACCGGGACGGCATTCCCTGTCCATCCGCGCATCGGCCGGACCAGAACCGGCACCGGCTCGCGGACGGCTGGCAAGGCAGTTCGGTGCGGGCGATCCTGGACAACCCGCGATACACCGGCTACGCGATCTTCGGGCGCTGGACGAAACATGAGACGTTGCTCGACCCAGAAGACGTCGCCGCGGGCCACGTGGTGCGGTTCAAGCGCGCGGCGCCGGACCGGATCGTACGGTCGCGTGAGCAGGCGCATCCGGCGATCGTGTCCGTGGAGACCTTCACGCAGGTACAGCTTTTGCGTCGGTCGAAGTCGGCGGGCGGATTGAAGACGGCGCGCAAAGCCGAGCGAGGCGCCCGGAAGACCGCGCGGTCCTACCTCCTGCGCGGGCTGGTCCGATGTGGAATTTGCGGCCGGAAGATGCAAGGCGCCACGATCCGCAAGGGCGCCTACTACCGCTGTACTTCGCGGACCATGGCGCCCGGCTCACTAACGCTGGCGGATCATCCGAAGACGGTCAACTTGCGCGAAGGCGTGGTCGTCGAGGCGCTCAGCGGATGGCTTCACGAGCTGTTCCACCCGGACAACCGCGACCGGACGGCGGCCGCGCTACTCGGGTCGGACGGCAATCAGGCCGGCGGTGGTGCGTTGGACGCGGTGAGAAACAGGCTGGCGGACGCGGAGGCGAGGCTTCAGCGGTATCAGGCCGCCATAGCGGCCGGGGTCGAGCCCGAAGCACTCGTCGACCCGATCAACCAGGCACAGGCCGAACGAGCCACCGCGAAAGCCCAGATCGAGAGTCTTCCGGCAGACACGAGCGTGTCGACAGCTGAGGTCTACGCGAGGATTGATCAGCTCGGCGACGTATGCGGAACGCTGGCCGACGGAACCACGGCCGGCCTGAGCCGCCTGTACCGCGCGCTGAACCTGGAGCTACGCTACGAACCAAAAGAGCTAGCCGTCTACGCGACGACCAGCCCAGGTGTAGATAGTGCGTGTGTCCGAGGGGGGACTTGAACCCCCATACGTGGGATATCTCCCGTGTTTGGGGAGATCATGCAGTCATGGTAGCGCAGAGTCACGGCGCTCGCACGAGCCGCCCGTGGACTACTGTCGCTCGTCGAAGGCTGTGTCGCTCGCGATAACGAGCCGCCGCCATCGGGTTGATCGAGTAGACCTGTCGCCCGGTCTGGCGCAGGCCGGCGACCAACAGGCCGCCCGAGGTCTCGATCGCCACCGGGATCGGATCAGCTGCTGTGTCACCGGCGTCGGTGTGCATGGCCAGCAGATCGGCGAAGCCCTCGGCGGAGTCGTCGATGCGGCGCTTGGATACCAGGGCACCCTCGGCGTCGACCAGGGCGACTTCGTGATGGGCCTCGGCCAGTCGATCCCGCAGAACCCCTTCACTCTGAACTCCTCAGACTAGCTGTTTGCGCTGGTCAGAGTCTCTGATGAGAACGCGCGGAACCCTAATGATGAGGCTCTGCGGCCTGACCTCCGATTGAGCCGTTCGCGATCCCAGCGATCCGCGGGCACCGGTCTCGACGGGTTCCCGGTCACTGAGGTGCCCTACGCGCGAACGGGCTCGGACGACGAACAAACTGCCCGATCAGATGAACGGGTGGGACGCGGACACGCCGGTCGCGCCGCTCTATCAGGAGGTCTCACAAGCCCTGGGACACCCAAGACGTCCACCGAGCACGTCCGGCCCAGGCGCCCGAACAAGCGGCAGGAACACCAGCTGCCAGATCAGACGGCTCGGCACGGGCACCCCGCCAACTCGTTCGGCAGTCATTAGGGACACCCCCGCCGACGCGACCACCGACCACACCGACTGAGAACAGGACTCGATCATGTGCAAGCAGCGCTCCAGCGGCGACCGCGCCGCCAAACTCCGTCGCCGAGCGATTCGCGTAGACAAAACGGTCACCGCGATACCGGGGCCGCGACCGGTCCGGCGACAACGGACAACCTTTGTTTCAAGTAATTGGCTACCTTGACGAGCCCTGGTTCGCCGTTCGCGCCGGAAAGCGCCTATTTCTAGCCAGGATGGAATTACCGGAGTTGGCCATACCCACGGCCGGAAGTGACCTCATGGCGATAGACAATTCTACACGAGTTTCCCGGCCGCGGGTTATTCTCGTTCAGCGCCGGCCGCCGACTCCTGCCCAACGAATGCCCCAGGTGAACGGGCAGCTTGCATGCGATGCCCCGTCGGCGGCGTTGATGTTGACCCAGGGACCGTAGACCGTCTGCCACCAGCCCCAACGTTCGCATCCGATCGAGACTCGGACCTCTCCTGTGCCGTTGGAACACCAGGCGCTGCCTACGCCGTTTGACGCCACCGCGGCGGCGCAGTTCAGCGGAATGGCCGCTGCTGGCGAGGCTGTGACGACAATTGAGCCCAGGACAGTGGCAAGAGTAACGCCGACTGCAGCGACAGATCTTGTTCTCCGAGTACTCATGTTAGGTCCTTCTTCCGTGGAGATAAGGTGCAGCGGAATCATCCTCGCCATCCGCCAATTAAGACCGGTTTCCACAAATATTTCGACCGATCGGCGTAACGTGCACGGACCTGGCGCAGGCCGATGCCCTGATTCGGTATAGTGTCATCCGACGCGATCATGCTGACGGCCCGGTGCTTGGCGCCGTCCACCGTTTTCCTGCTCCTCGACCCCTACTTGAGCTCGTCCTCGTCGGTCTCCTCCTGCGCAGCGTCCGGGTCGCGCAGCGGCCGCGAGCCGCCGGCGACGTCGGCGGGCGGCAGGAACGAGTACCGGCCCAACAGGTTGATATGGCCCCCGTCGCCCTCGCCGGAGCGCTGCCACTTCAACGCCGCCCGCACCTCACGCGTGCGCGGGTCCAGCTCGACGTGCACGTCCGACGGCGACTCGACGGTGACCAGCGGGGTGGCGGGGTTGCATTCGTTGGTGCCGACGATCGCGAACGACCGGCCCAACGTCAACGCGTCCACATGCGCCCGACAGGAGTGCAGACCGAGCCGGTTCGCCCGCCAGATCCGCCACAGTTCCCAATCGGCGGCCTGTTCCCCGCCGAGCCGGAACCCAGTCACATCGAGGCACTCGTCGAAGGCGTCGACGACCCGCTCCGGCCAGTTGACCACGACCTGGCGAACCCGCTGATCCAGCCGTCGCAGCAGCTCGGGGTGCATGTAGGACACCGACTGCTCACCCTCGTAATAGCGTCCAGCTTCTCCAGTGCCGGGATCTGCACGTTGTGCGAGCGGGTAAGTCGGGCGATCCACTGATCTGGGGTGAGGTCGTGTGTGGAGGTGAGCACGAGTCTCACCGCGCCTACGCTCGTGGCCATGACCTGGTGGGCAGCACTCTTAGGCTTCGTTGGCGCGTTGGCGGGCAGTTGGGGCGGGCAGATCATCGCGTCGAAGCGCGAGGATCGCCGGTGGGAACGCGAACGCCAGCGAGAAGACGTCCGATGGTCGCGTGAAGCCGACCGCGACCGTGAACGCCATGAACACGACCTGGAGAAGCTGGCTCGCCAGCTGACTCACACGGCGCAGTCGGAATGGCGGTCAGAGCGGGTCGTCGCTTATCAGAGCTTCCTCGACGCGTTCGATGCATGGCAGGAAAGCGCTGAGCCGTTCGTGGCCTCCGAGGGCAATGGGATGCCTGGCGCGGCAGTCTCCAAGCTCATCGAGTGTCTTGCGAGTCTCAAGTCGTCGTCGAACCGGCTTGAGATCATCGGATCCCAGAAGATCAAGCAGGAAATCGACGACGAGATCATGCAGGACGCAGTCCGCGCCACGTGGGCGATGGCGCACGCTTACCAAACCGCCACAGAGGGTGGCGAGGTGCACAACACAAAGTTTCGCGAAATGCTGGACAAGCTTGAGAAGTCGCGGGCCTCGGTTGTCGAACTTGTTCGTGTGGACGTGCTCATTTCATCCGAAGAGAGCGCCCAGACAGCAGTACTACCCCCTGGTCAGTAATGACGTGGTTGACAGCCCAGCATCGACGGTGCCCCCGTGGTGGCCTAGGTTGGCCTGATGCCATCAGGTCAGGTTTCGATTTGGATCCCGCTGGGCGTAGCCGTACTGGGCATTGTCGGCGTGGTGATCGGCAACGTCGTGAACAACCGAAGTCAGAACAAACGTCTACTGATCCAGGCGCTGGACGACGAGCGGAAAACTCTTCACGCCGACAAGATGCGGATCTTCGCCAGCTTCATCGAGGTGTTCCACGAGTGGGCCGAGGTACTTCACCACGCAGTCGACAAGTTGATCAGCGAGGATGAGCCGCCTTCATCGGACGTTGCCGCCCAGCTCAAACACCTGGGCGAACGCATCAGGCCGCGAGCGGCGCAACTTTACCTCGTTGCCTCGCGTGACCTGCGAGACAAATGCGACGGCATCATGTGGCTCTACCGCGACACAATCACCGATCTCTGCGCTGATGCGCCCTCGGTGACGTCGGTTGGCAAGGTGACCGCGGAGGATGTTCCACTCGATGCGTACTACGAGCTGCTCAGCCATATGCGAGCCGAACTGTCGATCGATCCGAAGAGCGCTGCGGCGCAGTGGGACAACTACGGCTGAGATCAGCCCAGCACGATCATCTGCCAGGACCGCGCATGAGCAGCTGCGCAAGTGGACCACGGACGGGACATGGGACCGGATCCTGGAGCACATGATCGTCGAAGACGACTCGCTCGGGACGCTGGAGGACAACGCCGCGTTCGTGGTCAGCGTCGACTCCACGAGTGTGCGGGCCCACCAGCACGCGGCCGGTGCTCGGAAAAAAGGGGGCTGTGCGGACTGGATCGAAGCCCTCCCGGTCGACGGCGAATGCCTCGGATGCTCCCGCGGAGAACTGACCACCAAAGCTTCACCTGGCCGTCAACACAGCAGGCCTGCCGCTGGCAGTAGTCCTCACACCCGGCCCGGCCGGCGACCCGCGACGCTGCCGCTGGTCGACGACGTTCACGACATCGACATCGACGTCTACGGGCAGCGAGTGGGGTCGGGCGGGTCCTCGCAGACAAAGCCTACGCCCACCCGAGCACCCGCATTGCGATCGAGCGATCGGCAGGCGGTCAGCCAAGGCAAGTCGCGACAGGGTGCGCAGTGGCCGGCGTAGGTTACGCGAGCACGTCGTCCGTTGTCTCCGCCCGTAGCCGACGGCGCACCGTCACGGGGTCTCCGACTGCGTAGCCAGGCTCGGCGAGAAGGCTCGTATCGCGGATTCCTCGAATGCCTGGATCGCCGCCGCGACCGTCCTCGCAGCCGTCTGACCGTCGAGGATCACCTGCATCGGCGCGTGTCCTCGAGCGTCACGAGAGCAACTACTGAACGCCTGCGTCGGCTGCTCGGCAGCGTCCAAGGCCGACTTGATTCGAACGAGTTGTTCTCTCAAGGACGGTGTGACGATAGCCAACCGAGCCAGGACCATCGCTCGATCAAATTCCCTCTTTGCGGCCAAATAGGCATCGAACGTCTGAGAGTTCGCCTGCTCGACGGTGTCGGAGACTACGCCTAAGAACATGAGAAGTCCTTCGAATATCCCGGCATAGTGCAGCGCCGTACGAAGCAGATCGACCACGGCTTCGCGCTCGTCGAGCCGCTCCCGGTCGGCCCGCTCGGCTCGCGCCAGATCCAGGTGCTCCTTGGCAATCGCGGCCTGACCTTCAGCGGCAATGGCTGCGACACGGGAAGACCCGGCCTGATCTTCGGCAGCCCTGCGAGATTTTTTCGCCTCTCGCGCCTGCCAGAACGTGATCGACGCACCGACGACCGCGATGAGAGCGGCGCCGGCGGCGATCCAGTCACCAGCGTCCATGGCGTTGTTGAGCCAATCCCAAAAAAGATCCACATGTGATGATCGCATCGCGCACTCGAAACGTTGCCGTGCCCGCCTGAGCCTGGTAGCTATCGCCGCACGCCTATACCTGACTGACGCACGCCTGGAACTGTCCTCCGCCGGCGTCCGCGGTACTGCACTCCCCCTGCACACCGCGCAGCGAGTACTCCATCCGACCACGTTCTCAGGGCTTGCGGCGCTGCTGCTGTCGCAGACCACGCGGTTACGAGCCCTCCCCGCTGGAGGTGGAACGCCCAGGGGCGGACGATGCTGCTGGGAGCCAGCGGCCGTGGTCGGACGGACAGTTCACCGAATCGCCTGCCGGGCGGCCAGGCCGGAGGGCGATGCGGGCGACGTGCTCGTGACGTAGGCGCCGAGGTCGGTCACAATCGATGCAATCGAGGTCGGCGAGTACGAACGCGCGTTCACCGACTCCCAGTTCACCACCCCTGCATACGTAGTGCACCCGCCACGGCTCAGAGTGACTACGTCTGTATCCCGGGGATAGAGCCGCTAACAGACAAGTGGACGCCCACGCACGTGGGCCTCAGGCTCATACCGGCAACTGAAGTCGACGGCTCGAGTGACGGATTGAACGCGCGCCGGACAGCAGCTCGGCCGTTCTGCCTGACCGCAGTCGTCGTGTCCGAGAGCGTCTCCCACCGCGCCGTTAATCGCCAATTCGTCATTGAGATGCGCTTCTACCTGGCTAGCTGTATGTGGCCATGACGTTGGTGACGCACTTCTTCGAGGTCCTGGTCATGTTCACCGAGGGCCGTCCTTGGCTGCCCGCAACCCACCTCTTGTCTGACTTAGTCCGTCGATGAGCGGCCAAGCACGAGCTTGGTCTGGTCGCGAAAGGCCTCGAGTTCGGGGGAACCGCCTCTCACCTCGATGATGAGCTCGACGGCGGCCACCAGGTACTCGAGGGCGATGACGTGCTCGTCGAAGGGAGCGTCGACCTCGAACTCATCGAGCAGGACCTGGAAGTCGGCCAGTACCGCCTCGACGTGAGTGGCGGCTCGGTCGGGATCGCCGTTGCGCTGGATGCAGCGGGCCGACTCGATCATCGCTCGCCCGACGAAGGCGTGACATTGGCCCAGCAGCCGGGTGACGATGCGTCCCACCAGTCCGAGGCCGTTCTCTTCGAGCTGCGGGTCGGGCTGGGCAGCGAACTTCGCGGTGACCTGACGGGCGGCCGCGGCGAGTGCGACACCGTCGACCCATTCCTGGGAACCCTCCGGGGCACAGGGCCGCGGCCCTAACCGGGCGATGCACGCTTCGGCTGCGACCGATAAAGATGTCGCCGCTTCAAGGAGGAGATGGAAGCGTGTGCGACCCGACTCCTGCGACGCGACCGCCAAGCGTGCGACCTCGAGCGCCACGGCGACGTCCTCCGTACCATGCGTGGACTCGCCACGGCGCGCACGCCCCAGGAGCACCTCCGCGGCCGCCTGCTCTTCCAAGGATGGCCCAGCCGCATCGTCGTCGATGGGCAGGCCGAGCTCGAGGCGGTAGGACATCCAGGCCAGCGGGTCCTTAACGGGGTCCGGCTCGTTGGCGGGGTTGCCGGACGCAGCACGAACGACTCCGCCCGCGAAGCGGTCCATGGCGAGCCGCGCATCGTCGAACGGCAGCGCGAACCGTTCGGTCAAGACGGCAAGGACATCGCGACGGGACGCCCCCTCCGCGGGCGCCGCTCGCAGATACGAGACAAGGCCGCCCGTTGACGTTCCACGGGCAACGCGCACAGTCAGGTCGTCGGTCCACTCCACCGATCGATGATGCCCGTCCCGATCTCCAACGACAAGCGAGCCACGCTCGCGGTGAGAGCAACTTGTCGCGCCGGTTGCTCGCAGGCACTCGCAGACGTCGATACAGTAGCCCTGCCTTTCGGTGACAACTCCTGCTCACACCAGGAAGCCACCGGCCTAACCGCGGGAATCGCAAGCTTCCGAAGATCACGGTTCCACAGAAGGGCGGCGTTGCCGGAGACGCGGCCAGGATGCCGATCCTGACGGCCTGGATCGTGATCGGCGCCTCCAGGCGTGTCGACCTGTCTCACGAACCCGAGATCCCGCACACTCGTAGAGCGCGGAACAGCACAGCCGAACAACCGAGGAACGTGGATGACCAACACCGACGTCGACCAGCCGTCGCTCGAAGGCGCGCGGACCGAGCCCGCCCCCGCACCTTTCAAACTGCTGTCGTTGTCCTCCGAGTACGTGACCGACCAGCACGGGACCTACTTGCGGCACCTGCAGGAGGCGGTGGCGGAGCCGAAGAACTTTAACATCGCGCTCGCCGGCCGGTACGGCACCGGCAAGTCGAGCGTGCTCGACCGGTTCGCGGCGCTGAACAAGAAGACCACGATGCGCATCGCGATCTCCACACTCGGACCCAACATCGACGACAAGAGCAAGGACATCACCAACCGCATCCAGAAGGAGCTGGTCAAGCAACTGCTCTACCAGGCTGTGCCGCGGCAGTCCCGCTTCTCGCGGTTCAACCGCATCGTCGCCCTGTCCCGGACGCGCGCAGCGGTGGAAACAGCCGCGGCGGTGGCGGTCGCCGGTGCGATCCTGGCATCGCTCGGCTGGCTGCCGGACGTCATCTGGACCGGGCCGGGCAATTCGGGAGCGGTCCGCGCGCTGGCCTGGGCCGGTTTCGCGGTGCTCATCATCGTGGTGCTCACCACCCTGAGACTGGTCATCTACGGACGCTTCCTTATCTCCGACGTCTCCGCCGCCGGTGCCTCGGTGAAGCTCACAAAGGACTCGTCGACCTATTTCGACGAGTACCTCGAAGAGATCGTCTACTTCTTCGACCAGCGGAAGACCGAGGTGGTCATCTTCGAGGACCTCGACCGTTTCGACGACCCGCACATCTTCGAAGCAGTCCGAGAGCTGAACACCCTTCTCAACCAGACGCCGAAGCGCGTCAAGAAGAAACCGCTCCGGTTCGTCTACGCCGTGAAAGATAGCTTGTTTGAGCGGCTGGGTAGCGAGGCAGGGGGGCCGCCGGAAGACGCCACCGCGGACGAGACCGTTCGCGCCAACCGCACCAAGTTCTTCGACGTCGTCATCCCGGTCGTCCCGTTCATCTCCCACCACAACGCCCGTGAGCTCCTCGCCCGCCTGATCGCTGACGGCGGGTTCACGGGAATCGACCGCGAGCTCGTCACGCTCGTCGCTCAGTACGCCACCGACATGCGGCTGCTGAAGAACATCTGCAACGAGTTCGCCGTGTTCGCCGAACGGCTGCTGCTGAACGGGAAGACGGCTCCCGGGCTACGACCGAGCGCCTTGTTCGCACTAGTGGTGTACAAGAACTTCCACCTCAAGGACTTCGAGGACATCGCCGGCCGCCGAAGCGACCTGGATGCCTTGCAAAGCCAGCGCCGCGAGCTGGTCCGTGCGGCCATCGAAGACTGCGAGCGGCGACGGCGCGAGATCGTCGACGGGGTCCGGCGATTCGACACCAGGCAGGCGTTGGCGAGGAAGCTGGGCGACCGCCTCGTCGCCGCCGCGCAGCTGTTCAAGGACACTTCGGGACACAGTGGATACCGGCATGTCTTGTTCAACGCAGGTGCTCGGTGGAATTCCGAGGAGGAGACCCGGAAGTCGGAGTTCTGGGCCGCCGTAAGCGAGTCGGACCAACTGGCATTGGCAGCCTCGAACGATCCGAAGAACGTTCAGACCGGCCTGCCCTGGCGGCTGACACGTGCCCACATCGATGCGCTGTTCCCCGAAGCAGCCGACGCCGACCGATGGGCGGAGTTCGACCGAAAGCGGCAACAAGAGGAGATCGCCAAGATCGAATCGGACATCGCGTTCCTGCGCGGGGCAGACTTCAAGGATCTGGCCGGCCGGACCCGGTTCATGACGCCCGCGGCCCACGAGGAAGCGTTCGGTGATTTCATCGAGCGGAAGCTGCGATCTGAGCTGGCCGTCCAGCTCGTCAAGCAAGGCTACCTGGACCGGAACTTCGCACTCTACGCGGCGCAGTTCTACGGCGACTTCACTGGCGTCGATGTCGCCAACTTCATCGTGCAGACCGTACAAACCAACTCGATGGACATCGACCACCCATTCAGCGGGCCGGCCGCCATCGCCAACCTCCTCGACGAAGCCCCGACCTACTTCCCCGACACGATCAGCGCCTACCACCCGGCCGTGCTGGACTACCTCCTCGAGCGAGACGATGCGCGGGCGAAGCGGATCGTCGGCACGATCGTGGCCGACTTCGGCGACGACGCCCGGAAGTTCGTCAGCGCCTACTTCAACTCGGGCACATGGCGGGTGAAATTCGTGATGTGGTTGACGGCGCGACCTTGGCGAGACGTCTTCACCTACCTGACACAGGCCGCGGACATCCCGAGCGACGTCACGCCGGAGCTCGTCGGCGCTGCGCTGCAGGCAGCCACCGAGCCCGGAAACTACCGGCTCGGCCCCGAACTCAGGGACTTCATCGTCGAGCACTACAGCACAATGCCGGTCTTCACGTCCCGTATGCCGGTCAAGAGTGCGAGCAAGATCGTCGGGCTGCTGAAGCACATCGGAGTCATCATCCCCGACCTCGGCGGGATGGATGCGGTCATCCGGGGTTGCCTGGTCGAAGAACACCTGTATCGGCTGACCGCGGACAACCTGCGGAAGGCACTCAACGGCGCGGGCGACATCAGCCTCGACCGTGTGCGACAGAACGCCGACGTCCACGAGTTCTGCCTGAGCTCCCCGGCTGAGTACCTGGCCGCGGCGGCGAACGACGCAGACCGCACTCCCCACACGGTCGTCTCCGAGACAACCTTGGTCGAAACCCTCACGAAGATCGCCGAAAGCTGGGCCGAGACCCACGCCCGTGAACTCATCGCGAAGGCCGCACCCAGCTGCCGAGTGGCACAGCTGGATTCGGCGCCAGTCGTGTGGTGGCCCATCCTCGCCGAACACCACTTGTTCCGGGCAACCGCCGGGAACGTCCTGGCTTACCTCGACAGTGTCGGTTCCTTCGACCAATCGCTGGCGGACTTGATCGTCGAGGCGGGGAGCATCGACGCCCCGCACGCCGACGTCGACGCCGGCACGCGTGTCGCCATTGTGGTGCTCAACGCCGCTGCCGTGATCCCCGACGCGCGGCGGAGGGTCTCGCTGGTGCGCGGTCTCCCCGTCGACCTCCCGCTGCCCGTGGCGGAGCTGACTCCCGAGGCCGGCGACCTCTTGGCCCTCCTGCTCAAGCACGGCTTGGTGGCGGATTCCCTCGAGACATTCTGGCACTTCCGTGGCTGCGGCTGGAGCGCGTTTGATCGTGCGATCCCGCAGTCGAAGGGCTTCGTCGACTTCATGACTCCTGACCTGATCGACGGCTTCACCGGAACCGTCCTCGGAGCGCGGCACCTGCCCGAGCAGATCCGGGACAAGATCATCAGCAATCTCCGGGAGTACGCCAGCGACGGTGACGCCACGACGTTCGACGCCGCTGCCCGGTACGTCATCGAACAAGGACGCGGCCTCCCGCCGATCGAGACGTCCCGGGTCGCGGCAGCGACCCGGGACGCCAACCTGACGATGCAGTTGTTGAGCGTCGGCACGCTGTCGCCCGACGAAATCGTCTCGTCACTGAACACGCTAGGCGCGCCCTACGACAAGCTGAGGGCCAGAAGCGGAGGGAAGTTCGACGTGCCTTTCGAGGCCGAGCACCGGAAGGCGTTCGAGAAGATCCTCGCGCGGCTGAAGCGGGCCAGAGTGATCGTCGACTAAAAAAAGCCGCGGATGAGAGACGTGTTCACGGTGTCACTGGGCAGTTGAGCACGCGAGTGTCACAGCGCTCCCTCTTCGACCTCACCACCTCCCGGCCCCGACAGCCGGGCCTCCAGGCCACGCAGTGTCAGATCGGCGGAGAAATTCGGCCAGTTCGAGCTCGACCGGCCCGCTCGGATGCTCACCGAGAGCCGGACAGTCGGCGGCAAGCAGTTTCATGACGCTCGCCCGGCCGACCTTCCCGTTCGCGCCCAGCAGGACGCGCCGAGATCGACCCGTCGGTCGGGCCTCATGTGCGGATAACAGGCGCGCCAGCCAGCACGTCCTCGATCCACCGTCTGCAGGTCGGCGAGGATCAGCGCTTATCGCAGCAACTGGCTCGCCTGCTCGCGGAGGGTCGACTGGCCTCAGTCCGCGAGCGCGGCGGCAGCGGCAGCGACTTTGGCTGCGACAAGGTCGAGCGACGACTCCGCTGTGCTCAGCCCAGCGTGCGAGGCCAACATCGGGCTGACGTCGTTGAGGTCGTTGAAGCCCACCCCGTGTAAGACGGGAATGACGCGCCGGGTGGACAGCAGCACGGCGAGTTCCTTCTCCGCTACGCCCTCGTCGTTGATGCTTTTGAGAAGCGCGGGCGTGACCAGCACGATGCCAACGCGGGAGTTCCGTAGTCCCTTGTCGATCTCGCGGATCATGAGCGAGCCGAGGGGCAGGTCCTCCTCGCTGAACCACACCGACGCACCGTTCGACTTCAGGTGGGCGTTCAGCTCCTTCGCGCTGCCTTCTCGGTCTGGCCAAGCGTGGCACAAGAAGAGGTCGCGGCGTTCCGGGTGCGCCTGAGCCTGCTCGCTGGCCTTCTCGGTGAAAGGCTCGACGGTGCGCCACTCCGTCGGCGTGTACGACACCGACCTGCCGGTCCTGGTCCGACGGGAGCCTCCGCTACCGCCCGACGAGCTGCCGTAGCTCGACCCGCCGCCACCGCCGTAGGACGGCCGGGGCGACGAGTAGGAGTAGGACGAGCGGTAGGGCGACCTTCCCCGACTGCTGCACGCTGGGCAGTTCGCGGCCCCGCTCGCAGTGCGGTGACCTCGGGACGGTGCTGTGCATTGGGCCATACGTCCATAGTAGAGGCGCCCTTCGACATACCTACATCACTGCGCAGCCTTGCCGCCTGACATTTTCCGTGATCAAATTCGACGCCAAATGGTCGAGACAATCACCGATGACCGCGCACCAGCCATCGCCGCTCGCACTGAATCAGCTGGTCATGGCCCATGTCGATCATGCTCGATGGTCGACGAAAGACATGATCCACAAAAGCGGGTGCCGCAAGTTCGATTCCCACCGGGTGCAGCCCCTGGCCTGGTCAGTGGGTCGCGCTGACGCCCACTCACATCGCTCCGAGGCTCAGATTCGGCGTTGGGGCAATCACGACTAGACTCGAATATGATCAATTCCGCGCTATGACGCCGTCGGACGCTGCTTCGCCTCGCCCTCCCACGCGAGAGATCTGGGAACAGTCATGTCACACGATCGGGAACATCGAGCCGGCGAAGGCCCCATGCCGATCACCGCCCACGTGGCCAGGGCGGTTCCGTGCTCGACATCGGAAGGAGCAGGCCATCCGCTTTTACAACCCCCTCGAAGGAAATCGATAACGTTTCGCCAGTCGAGCGCCATGCGGCCCAACAGACAGCGGGGCTACTGGAGATCGTCGCCGCATAGGGCGTTATACAGTCCTCAATGACGCATCGCGACTGCGCTGATCGGATGAACCGCTCGGCACCCGCCGTCATGACCCAACGGCCGCGACATCCGTCCAGCGTGATCCCACCGCACCCGCCCTCGCCTCAGGTCGCACCACCTGCTGGCACGGCCGACCTGCTGGCACAGTGGATGAACGGCAAGAAGCCGGCAACCACCACCTCTACCCGCCCCGACCATGGCAGTGACTTGCGGTTCGCCTTCTACGGCCGCACCTCGACCACCCGCCATCAAGACCGCGTCTCATCACAGGGCTGGCAACGCGACATGGCCGACGAGTTGGTCGCGGGCCACGGCCAAGTCGTCGCCACCTACTTCGACGCCGGCGCCTCACGCCGCATCCCCTGGCGACAACGCCCTCAGGCCGCCCAGCTCATGACTGCGGCCTCGAGCCCAGAATCCGTGATCGATGCGATCGTGGTCGGGGAGTACGAACGTGCCTTCACCGGCACCCAGTTCGCGACCCTCTACGCCTGGTGCACGCGGCACGGCATCCAGCTGTGGCTGCCCGAGACAGGAGGTCCAGTCGACCTCGCCAACCGCGATCACCGGGCGCTGTTGTCGCTTCTCGCGACCCAGTCGCAGCGCGAAGTGCTACGCGCCCGCCACCGGGTGCTGGCGGCGATGCATAACCAGGTCACCCAGCAAGGCCGCTACCTCGGTGGCCGACCACCCTACGGCTACCAGCTCGTCGATGCTGGCCCCCACCCCAACCCCGCCGACGCCCGCTGGGGCCGACGCCTCCAGCGCCTCGCCCCCGACCCACGAACCGCACCCCACGTCGCCTGGATGTTCCGCCAGCGTCTCGCCGGGCACAGCGTCGCCAGCATCGCCCGGCACCTCAACGAACGCGGTATCCCCTGTCCGTCCAGCGCCGATCCAGACCGCAACCGGCATCGAACCCGCAGTGCCTGGACCCTACGCACCGTCGCCGTCATCCTGGCGAATCCGCGCTACACCGGTCGCCAGACCTGGAACCGCCGGGCTACCGGCACCGACGGCCCCGCCTCAACGCCCGCGCTGTCGGCGAAGGCTGCCCATCCGGCGCTGATCCCGGAGCAGGACTTCGTCGCCGCGCAGCAAGTCCGGGCAGCGCGCCCCGCCGATGACGGCCAGACGCGCCGATTCACCCTCGCCGGGCTCATCCACTGCGGCGTTTGCAACCGGCGACTGGACTCGCACTGGAACCACGGGCGACCGACGTACCGCTGCCGCCATGGCCACACCAGCAGCCAACGCGCGGGCCAACCGCGGCCGAAGACGCTCTACATTCGCGAAGATCACCTCGTGGACGAGATCCACGTCCGGCTCGGCGTTCAAGACGGTGACGGCCACGCCACGCTGGAGTCAGTTCGGACACGAAGCAGCCGCGTCGCGACAGCGCTACGAGGCTCGGGACAGTCCATCGTCTACGACGGCGCCGGATGGCGACTGGAGAAGATTGATTCGAGCTAGGCTACGATCGCCGCAGCTTCAAGATCGCGTTCGCGATCCGTGGGGCAATACTGTGTCCGAGACTTGAACCCCCATACGTGGGATATCTCCCGTGTTTGGGGAGAACATGCATCAACTGTAGCTCAGAGTCACCGTGCCTGCACTTCCGTTCACGGACCTGTCGATCGCGATCCGGACTCCAGCATCCGCACTCGGTGCATGCATGAGATTCCGCCGCTCATGTCACACCAGCCCCGAGCGCTAGCCCCGTCTTCCGCACATGAGTTGGAGTGAACGCATCAGGTGTGTCGGTGGCGTGTCTGACCTGCGGGTCTGTCAGAGTGTCGCGTTGTGGATCAGCGTAAGCGGCGGCAGGCCCGGTATGTCGCGGCAAGTGTGGAAAAGACTTTGGGTGCGTTGCCGGTGGTGGCCGACTACTGCCGCCGTCTGGACCTGGCCGGGATCATCGACCGGGCCGCCCCGATCCGTGAGCTCGCGGATCTCACCCACGGGCAGGTCATCGAAACACTGATCGCGAACCGGCTGACCTCGCCAGCACCCCTGGTGCGGGTGAGTGACTGGGCACGAGAATGGGCAGTCGCCGACGTGTTCGGTGTCGACCCCGACCTCCTGAACGACGATCGGATCGGGCGGGCACTGGACGCGATCGCACCCCAGCTGGACCACATCATCGGATCCGTGGGCGCACAAGCGATCTCGACGTTCGGGATCGACGTGTCCCGCCTTCACTGGGACATGACGTCGGTGTCGTTGTACGGGGCCTACGAGCAGACCGAAGACGACTACCCCGCACCAAAATTCGGGCACCCCAAGGACCGGCGGGTCGACCTGAAACAGATCCAAGCCGGGCTCGCGGTCACCGGCGATGGTGGCATCCCGGTGTTTCACCGCGCCTATGACGGCGGAGCCGGGGAGGTGACCCAGGTGGTCGGGGCGATGACCGCGCTGAGGAAAATGTCTGCACCACGGGATTTCCTGTTGATCGGGGACTCCAAGCTGGTGTCCTACACCAACGTCTCGGCCATGATCGCCTCCGGTGCCGAGTTCATCGCCCCCGCCTCCAAAAACTACGTACCCGCCGACGTGCTGGGCGCCCTCGACCTCAACTCGGCAACCGTGGTCGACTACACCGCCGAACGAGACACCGCCAAACCGGCCGCCGAACGCGGCACCTGGCGAGTCATCGAAGACACCATGGCTCTGACCGGGAAACGGAAGAAAGACCCGGTACACACGCTACGCCGGGTATTCGTGCACTCCACCGCGCGAGCCACTGCGGCGGCCACGGCGAGGGTCAAGAAACTCGACCGGGCCACGGGTGACCTCGACCGGCTGACCCGAGGGCTGGGCTCACGGCACTATCCCGACGAGAAAGCGGTGACCGCGCGGATCACCGCGATCCGCTCCGCCCGCCGGGTCAGCGCCTACCTGCAGACCCAGGCCGGCACCGATCCCGACACCGGCAAACCCACCCTCGCGTGGTCCTTCGACCAAGCCGCGCTGGATACCGAGGCAGCCACCGACGGCTGGTACGCCCTGCTCACCAACCTCGGCCCCGCAACAGCCGACGCAAGCGAGGTCCTGATCCGCTACAAGGGCCAGGAAGTCGTGGAACGCCGCTACAGCACCGTCAAAGGCCCCCTGGCGGTCGCACCGATGTTCCTGAAGAACAACCGGCGCATCACCGCCCTGGTCACCGTGATCTGCCTGGCACTACTGATCTTCTGCCTGATCGAACGGCAAGTACGGCAGGCGATCGCACCAGCGGTCACCCTGGACGGGTTGTATGTCGGCAGGCCCGCCAAACCCACCGGCCGGCTGATCTTCGAAGCACTCGCCCGGCTCCGCATGATCCCCGCCACCCCAGACCAGCCAGCCGGCATCCCCCACCCACCTCCGCTACTGGAACAGCTGCTGGAACTGCTCGACGTTGACCCCACCCGACCACGATGATCAAATAAAGCCAAACTCCGTGATCACCCGAATGCTGATCAACCCTTATGTGCGGAACGCCCGGCTAGCCGGCGGGTGACGAGATAGTTGCGCGGTAAGGCGGCAACCGTGTGCCGAGGTGGAGAGCGACAGTCACGGACGCTCTGGTCTTTCCGCGCCGGGTGCGTCGGCGTACCGGATCATGGCGTACGAAACATCGGCGAACGGCTGTTCCCGGATGACGTGTTCGATCACCGGCCGGTCGCGGACCCTGTGCGGCTGCCGAGGCGACTCAGGTCCGGCAGCGCAGGTCTGCCGGTGGGTCAACGCCGGTTTCCGCTGCCCACTCGGCGGCTGTCAGCTCGCGGGCTGCCGTCCGGCACGCTGTCTCGATCCACCGATCAGGTGTGAGCCGCCACCTACTGATCGCGCCAGCACCGGTCGCCACGACGATCAAGCCGTCCTTGCTCGCGGTCAATGTCGTCGCCTCCCAAGGGGGCTCGCCGCTGTGCACCGGTGTCGAGACGGGAAGCGACACTAGTACCTGGTGGTCGTCCAGGTTCACTAGCTCGACGCTGCCCTGCTCGGTCAGCCTAGCGAGGACGTTCAGGTTGGGGACCACCGTCATCGCTCTCGCGTAGCCGGCCCCGCCCGGCAGCGAACCCGATCGGGTATGTCCTTTCCCGTCCCAGATCTCGACGCTGTTGTCAGACCGGCTCACGAAAAGACGGTTTCCCGAGAATAAGGTCGCGACGCCGCCGGTAATCGGGAGATTGTTCTTCTTCCCTGTGGCGACGTCGGTCATCCGCACTGCCCCTTCAGGTAGCACCACAGCCACGGTCGTGGCGTCTTCGCTGATCGCCGCGACGTTCTGCCGCGCGGACCACGCGGGGGCCAGCTCTTCCGGCTCGCCGGGCCACGAGTTCACCAGTCGACCCGATGACGTGTCGCGCACTTGGACGTCTCCATACTCGTCGACGACCACCGCATTTCTGCCGTCTGGAGTGAGCCGTGCGGCAACCACTTGACCGGAATTCGGACCCGGTCGTGTCGTGAGTCCATCCCAGCGCCGGTCGATCGCGCCGTCGGCCCAGACGGCAGCACCGTGACCAGCACCGTCGTCACCAAGGAGGTAGAGACGGCTGCTGTCCGCGCTCCAGAGAGGGAAGGCGTCACCTACCGGTTGTGGCACGGAGGTCACCTTTCCGTCCGTCAGTTCCTGGTGGATGAACGGATCCCCCTGAACACCGGTCGCCACGAGCCGTTTGCCGTCCGGCGATATCGCCAGCCTGGGCGGTGCCCCGGCGTTCGGCGAATCCGGTGCGTCGATCGCGTCGCCTTCCAAGAGGGCTGAAGAGCGGTCCAGGTCCCACAGAGCGAGTGTGCTGCCAGATGCGGAAACGAGCCACCGGCTGCCGCCGAGGAAACTCATGGATTCGACGAACCCCGTGCCAGGAAGTTGCTCCATGGTGGTGCCTTGCACGTCGCCGTAGTAGAGGGCCCCACCACCGGCCACGGCCACCCGCTTCCCGTCCGAACTGGCGGCGAATCGGTTGGGTTGCTGAAGGGGGACCGAAAGGGGCGGTGTTGTCGTCGCGCCAAGGGGTCGCGGCGCGTTGGCCATAGGTTCGGCACTCACCGCGCCGTACTTGGCCCAGACGAAGTAGCGGGCATCCGCGGAGAACCCGCAGCAGTAGTAGAGGTCACCTGGAGTGGTTTGCTCGCCCCCTTGTTCCCGTTCGCTCGTGCGGAGCGACACACGGGTCCACATTCCGGTTCCGCTGTCGACGATCACGTTCTCGTCATCCGGCAGGCCGATCCCGCCGTAACCCGCATCTCCTGGTGATCTGCGCACCTCGGAACCCTTCTCACCGTCGATGACCACCAGGCTAGTCTCGGCGGGGGGAGACGTCGCCACAGCGGCGATGGTCCGCCCGCTCGGCGAAATCGCGAGCACGCGGGACTGTTCGCCGCTCGACGCGATCAACTCGGACGAGGTCTCCACCGAGACGCTGCGAACAGCGTCTCCCGTTTCGGGAGTCCAGATGACCACCTGCCGGCCGTCGAGGGCCGCGACGCGGTGACCGGTCGCGTCGATCGCGACTTGAGCCACTCGCTGTTCGGAAATTTTCGTCGAGAGCAGCTCGCCTCCGCCCGCCTGCCATCGGAGCAGCCGGCCGTCGGCGGTTCCGGCGACGGCAAAACGGCCGTCCGCGGAACCCGCGACGGCCGTGATCCTGGCGTCGGTCGACTGGAACCGGACCAGGTGCGGACTTGCGCTTACCGTTCGCAACAAGGCGGAACGAGTCTGCGGATTGGGATCCTGGCGGAATGCCTGAACGGCGATGAGCTGAGCGAAGTCCAGCCGGCTCTCGATGTTCGCCACAGCCAGTGCGGCCAACTCACGTGCCGTTGCGATCCTGGTTTGCTCCTGCGCATTGTTCCGCTGCTGAACGGCGACAACACCGGCGACGAGTGCGACCACAAGCAGGAGCGCGAGACCGACAACCCCACCCGCCAGCAGACGCATGGCCCGACGGTGGTAGCGCAGGTGTGCTCCGATGAGCTCGTCCTTGGACGCACCTCGCACCGCTGCCGCGATGTCCGCGATCACCCCGGTGGCTTCCGGGTCACGCCGGTCCAGGGTGTCGACACCCACGAGGGAGCGCGCGTCAACCCATCTGGGCTCGGGCAGGCTCGCAGCGAGAAGTGCCGGCGGTAGCACTCCGCTGCCGTCACCTGAACCGGTCCAGCTCAACTCGCCGCTGGTCAGCGCGATGATGAGCCGTTCGGGTGACCGGTTCGCGAGCCACCACGCCACCTCTTCGTCCACCCATCGAGACGCCGCTGCTTCGGGCGAGGCCAAGTAGACGAACCATCGCGATGTCCGGAGTGCCTCTTCGATCGATTTCCAGAGAGCGTTGTTAGCCGTGAGGTTGGCATTGTCGCGGAATATCCGGGACGACCGCGGCCGATACCACGGCGTGGCGAACCGTTCAACCTCTTTCTGCAGGAAAGGGGCCAACTCGCCATCGCGTTCATGGCTGTAGGACATGAACGCATCGAAACCCGACTGTTTGGCTACCTGCATCCGTTCTCCAGCCTCGCTGCACGTCGATGGCAAGACAGTCGCTCGGCTCTGAGAAGTCGTTACCGCCGAACGAAGTGCGGTACAGTCCGACGATGACCGGGCCGGACAACAGAGCCTCCGTGAAAGACATGGCGGAACTGCCCAAGGTGATCGCCCGGCTCGGGCTGACGCCGAATGTCCCGGTGTTGTCACTGGTCGGCGGCGCTGCCGGGCTGACCGAGGACATCATGCCCGTTGTCACGGACTTGCTGGCCCAAGTCGTGGTTCCGCTGTTGGAACGACTGGGAGCGGTCGTCGTCTACGGCGGCACGGACGCTGGCGTCATGCGGGCTATGGGCACGACACGCAGGGCCGCAAGCGCCGGATTTCCGCTGCTCGGCGTCGCTCCGGAAGGGAAAGTCGCCCCTTCGGCGATTGCGGGCACCGCCGCACCGCTCGAGCCGAACCACACCCATTTCCTCACCGTTCCGGGACGCGTCTGGGGCGACGAGTCACCGTGGTTGTTCGCTGTTGCCTCCGCCATCGCCGGTCGGGCCGCGGCTCTGACGCTCGTCCTCAACGGCGGCGACGTGACTGTCATCGACGTCGAACACAGTCTGGCCCGGAGTATTCCGGTACTGGTCGTGGCAGGCACAGGCCGCACCGCCGACCTCATCACCGTGAACTCGCCAGACGCCCGCGCACGCGTGATCGCCGAGTCGCCGATCACGTACGTCGTCGACGCGAGGGACCACGCCTCTGCCCGAGAACGCCTGTCCGCGCTGCTGCGCACCGCTGGCCGTACCGGAGCCTGACCCAGTACGAAGACGGCCGGTTTCCTGTAACGAAACCGTGTGCGAAACGACTGTAATCCCTGTGCGGGTGCGACGGCCCGGGCGCGAGAGGATCTTAGATGGGGTTTCCGGAAACAGCCCTTCCCGCGTTGTTCCACAGCACTAATGATCTCTCCATGAGCATGCAACGACGATTTCTGCGCACTTCCGCGGCACGGCTGCTCTTCCTGGTCGCGGCCGCGGTCGCCGGCGCTCTGACGGTCAAGACCCGGAACGGCACCGATCTAGGTGGCTGGTGTTTTAGGTCGTGAAGGATCAGTGCGTGTCGGTCGCCTTGAGCAGGTGATCAGCCCGGCAGGATGACCGTCGTGGCTTTGGGACGCACACCCCGTCAGACCGACCTGTTGCGCTCGACCGTGGACTACTGCGCGGACCGGGTCGCCGCGGATTCGATCTACGGGATCCTGCACCGGGAGTGCTTCGCGCTGTTCCCGGACGAGATGTTCGCGGACCTGTTCACCGACATCGGGCGTCGGTCGGTGCCGCCGATGATCGTGGCGGTGGTGATGGTCCTGCAACGCGTCGAGGGCCTCTCGGACCGGGAAGCGGTCGACCGGTTCGCGTTCGACGCGCGGTGGAAGTACGCCGCCGGCGGGCTGGATTTCGACTATCCGGGGTTCGTGCACACGGTGTTGGTCGACATGCGCGCCCGGCTGGCCCGCTCGCCGCGGCCGGACCGGATCTTCCAGGTCGTGCTCGATGTCGCCCGTCAGGCGGGTCTGGTCGGGCGGCGGCGGGTGCTGGACTCGACCCCGATCTACGACGCGGTCGCCACGATGGACACCATCACCCTGATCCGCTCGGCGATCCGGGGGCTGCTCGCGGCAGCCGGCGCCGATCTGGCCGCCGTGCTGCGCGGCGCGATCAGGAGTGGGGATGACTACGCCGGCACCGCGAAGCCGCACATCGACTGGGACGACCGGGAGGCCCGGGAGGCGTTGGTCGATTCCCGGGCGCGGGACGGGTTCGCGATGCTGGCGCTGCTGGCGGGCTGCGAACTCGAGCGGGGTGTGGACCAGGCCGCGTGTCTGGTGGCCACGGTGCTGGGCCAGGATCTGACCGACGACGACGGGGTGTTTCGGATCGCCCGGCGGGTCGCCGCGGATCGGGTCATCTCGACGGTGGATCCCCAGGCTCGTCACGGCCACAAGACCAACGCCCGCGGTTTCGATGGCTACAAGGGGCATATCGCGATCGATCCGGACACCGAGGTCATCACCGCCACCGAGGTCACGCCCGGCAACAGCGGTGACGCCGAGGTCGCCGAGGATCTGCTGACCGACATCCTGCCCTCCGAAGCCGAAGCCGAAGCCGAAGCCGAAGCCGAAGCCGAAGCCGAAGCCGAAGCCGAAGTGCCTGTCGAGCCCGCAGAACAGGCGGCGGCCTACGGCGACGCGGCCTACGGAGCCGGGGAACTGCTGGAGCGGCTGGACAACGCCGGTATCCACAATGGACTTAAGGTGCAGCCGCCCGCGGCGGTGAAAGGTCACTTTCCCAAGGATCGCTTCGATATCGACCTCGAAGGTCAGACCGTGACCTGCCCCGCCGGCAACACCGTGCCCATCCGCGCCCGGACCGGCGAGCGTCACACCGGGCAGGCCCTGTTCGGCGCTCTGTGCGCCACCTGCCCGTTGGCCGCGCAGTGCACCACGGCCAAAGACGGCCGCAGGATCACCATCGGCCCCCACGAGAGGACCCTGGTCGCCGCCCGCGAACGCCAACACGACCCCGGCTGGAAGGCCGACTACCGGGCCACCCGCCCGAAAGTGGAACGCAAGATCGGTCACCTGATGCGCCGCCGTCACGGCGGACGCCGTGCTCGTGTCCGAGGACGCGTGAAAGTCGCCGCCGACTTCTCCTTGCTGGCCGCCGCGGTCAACCTCGCGCGGCTCGCCACGCACGGAATCACCCACACGGCAGGGAAATGGGTAGTGGCCACCGCCTGATCCGGGCGTGGGGCGGGCCATCATGGCCCGCAACGGCCGTTACCGAGCCCACACCCAGCCACGACGGCGCCCTGACCTGCCGATCCGCCTCGATCAGAGCAGGCAACCGCAGCGCCCTATTCGACGCCCACAGCCCAGCTCACGCACGTCAAGGCCCGTTCGACACCAGCCACCTAGCCGGCTTCGCAACCGCTCTGGCTCTGGTGGGGGCGATCGTCTTGGAAGCTTGGCTCGTGCGAGAGAAGCCCGAGCGCGCCTGGTACGACGGCCGGGTTCTCGCCGAAGCAACCAAGACGCTGGCCTGGCGGTTCGCCATGGGGGCACACACCCGTTTCCGCGAACCCTGACAACAAAGGAGGCCGAGCAGGCCTTCATCACCCAGCTCGCCGAGGTGCTGAAAAGCGCGCCGCCGACAGTGTTGACAGCGCGTGTCGGCGCCGCACTCGACCCGTCGCTGACAACCTTGCGCGAAGCGGAGTTGCAGGACCGCCGCAAGGTGTACCTCCGTGATCGGATCACCGATCAGGCCGCCTGGTACGCCGGGAAATCGAACCGGAACCGGAAAGCGGCCTCGCGCTGGCGGGCTATGCTCGTTCTCACGGAAGCAGTCGGTGTCGCTGGCGCCCTCCTCCGCGCCACCGGGGCCGTCGACCTCGATATCGCCGGAATAGTCGCGGCGGTGGCGGGCGCCGGCGTCGCCTGGCTGGCGTTGAAAAGGTACGAGCAACTGGCGCAATCGTACGCTTACGCCACGAACGAGCTCGCGATCATCGAAGGCCGGATCACCCTCGCGACGGAGGAGGGAACATGGGCATCGGCGGTGGCCGAAGCCGAGGAAACCATCGGCCGGGAGCACCTGGCCTGGCGAGCGTCCCGCACCACGATCGCGAACTAATCCTGGCATGCGGAGTGTACTCATGGCCCGACCACGCCCGGGTGGGCGGCAAGCACGAAGACCGGCTTTGGCTTCACCGAACGAGGTCAGCTGTTCGTCGACGTGCAGCTGCCGCTCGTCCATCCACACGCCGATCGACGCACGGTCGAGGTCACCCGCGAGCCGGCGGACGAGTCCCCGTCTCGGCTGCTCAGGACCGGAAGATCGTTATGGTCCCCATTTCCGTCCGCCGACGGGCTTACCGGGCTTTATCGGCGTGCTCCGCCGCTTGGTTACGCCCAAGCGGACCGGTTACCTTTATGGGGTGCTGTAACACACCCGTGCCGGCGACCGACTACGACAAGCGCCCGGACCCTCGCACCCGCGTCACCCGGCGCCTTGAAGGAGCGATGAGAAAACCACCGCACGGTTGCGCCGAGCCCGCATGAGTGCTGCGCGAGTCTACGTGTCTTCGACCTACCAGGACCTCAAGGACTGCCGCCACGCGATCCGGCTTGCCCTGCAGCGGATGGGCTTGGACGACATCGCCATGGAGACCTATACCGCGGGCGAAGAGCGGCCACTGGACCGGTGCCTCGATGACGTCTGTTCGGCCGACGTCTACGTCGGGGTACTGGCCTGGCGTTACGGGTTCGTGCCGGCCGGCCAGAACGCTTCAATCACCGAGCTCGAATACCGCGCTGCGGGTGACGCCGGCGTGCCGCGGCTGATGTTCGTGCTGGAAGTCGACGCGCCTTGGCCGCGCTCGGCCATGGACAAGGACTCCGACCGGATCGATGCCTTTCGCGACCACGTCCTCGACGCGCACCTGTGCGACCCCTTCACCTCCGCGGACGACCTGCGGGCCAAGGTCGCCGAGGCGGTGGGCCGGCAACTGCAGGAGCAGCACGGAATCACGGTGGGAGTGGACGCCGCATGGGAGGCGTACTGCACGCGCCTGGTTCAGGAGTACCGCCGTCTCGATCTCGAAGCGCTCACCCCGCCCGACCGCGACGAGCACCTGCAGATCGCGCTCAGGGACGTCTTCGTCGAACCGGACGTCCGGGAAGACATGCCGGACACCGAGCTGCCGAAGGAACTGGCGCGCAAGCTCGCCGAGGCCGCGGACCCGGCCAGCTCCGAGCTGCCCCGGGGGCTGGACCGCCACCTCGTGGAACAGGCCCGCGATTCGTACCGGCGCCGGCCTGCACGGAGCGCCTTCGATGGGCTCACCTCGCCGCTGGCACGGACCTGCGTGCTGCTCGGCGACCCGGGCGCGGGCAAGTCGACGCTGGCCCGCTACCTGGCGCTGGCACTGGCCGAACAGCGCACCGGACCGGCGCTCGCCGTGCTCGAAGGGTGGCGGCCGATCCTGATCGAGCTGCGCGACTACGCGCTGAAATGCGACGACTATGAGACTTTCGGAAGCTACCTCGGCTACCGCAAGCGCACCGACGGGCTGGGGATCGACCAGGCGACGGCCGAGACCTACCTCCGCGACGACGGGCGGGCGCTGGTCGTCTTCGACGGCTTGGACGAGATCTTCGAACCGCGGTTGCGCGAGACGGTGTCCCGGCGCATCGCCGGATTCGCGGCCCAGTTCCCGCTCACCCGGGTGGTCGTCACGTCCCGGGTCGTCGGCTACCGCCCGCGGGTCTTCCGCGGCGCCGGGTTCGTGCAGTACACCGTGCAGGACCTCGACACCGGCAAGATCGACGCGTTCCTGCGCAGCTGGTACGAACTGGCCCTGCACGACCGGCCGGCCGCGAGCGAGCTGCGCCGGGACCGGCTCACCCGGGCGATCAACGATTCCTCGCCCATCCGGGAGCTGGCAGGCAACCCCCTCCTGCTGACCATCCTCGCGATCATCGGCAAGCACCAGGAGCTGCCCCGCGAGCGCTGGAAGGTCTACGACCACGCGGCCGGGGTGCTCGTGCAGCACTGGGACGTCAACAAGCACCTGGTCGACGAGAACATCGACGCGGACGTCATCCGCGAGGACGACAAGAAGGAATTGCTGCGCAAGCTCGCCATCCGGATGCAGGAGGGAAGCCACGGCTTCGCCGGCAACAGCCTGCTGGAGGCCGACCTGCTCGAGGACATCCAGACCTACCTGATCGACCGCTTCCGCTACGAGCCGGCGAAGGCCGCCGCGATCAGCACGGCAATGGTGAAGCAGCTGCGGGAACGCAACTTCATCTTCGCCCGGTACGGTTCACGGGTCTACGGTTTCGTTCACCGCGCCCTGCTGGAGTTCTTCAGCGCGGGCGACGTCGTCAACCGGTTCGAAAAAGCCCGCACCCTGACCGAGGACGATCTGATCGAGCAGGTCATCCTGCCCCGCAGCGAAGACCCGGCGTGGGCCGAAGTGCTCCGGCTGATCGTCGGGATGGTCGACCCGACGGTGGCGACCCGGCTCGTCGGCCGCCTGCTCACCAGCACCGGCACCCATCGCTCCTCGGCACTGGACCGGCGGCCGCTCGCCACGGTGGCGCTGGCCGCGCAGTGCATCGCCGAAATTCGCAACGTCAACGCCGCGAGCAGCGCGGCCGAAGACACCCTGAGCGCGATCATCGAACTGCTCGAGTCACCCACCCGGTCGTTCGGAGACGACAACCGTGAGGCGCACCTCGAAAAGACCGTCCTCCCCGCGCTGAGTTCCGTCTCCGGCTGGCCCGGGAACGCCGCGTTCCGCGACTGGTTCGTCCGGCGCGGCCGGTACGCCACCAATTCCCCGGCCACGAAGCTCGGCGCGCGGTTCCTGGCCGCGCTGTTCCCGGCCGACGATCAAGTGCACGAACTGCTGCGCGAGACCGCTCGAAGCGGCATCCCGCAACAGCGGGAGGCCGCACTCCTGGGCATCGCCCAGTCCCGGAAAGACGACCCGGCGACTCTGGCGCTCATGGTGGAGGGCCTATCCGACGAGGAACCGTTCGTCCGCCGCACCAGCCTCGACATTCTGGTCACCAACTGGCCGGACGACCAGCGCGTACACGACCTGATGCACCACGCGACGAAGGACCCCGACCCGCAGGTGCGCAGCCGCGCGGTCGAGGCGCTGGCCCAACACGCGAGCAAGGTGGCGGGTGCCTGGTCCGCGGTGGTCACGGCCCTGCAGGGCGACGCCGCCCAGACGGTGCGCAGTGCTGCCGCGACTGCGCTGGCGTCCGGCTCCACGGGCCCGGCGGACACGATGATGCTCCTGCTCCGCGCCTGCTCCGACCCGGCGTGGCAGGTGCGGCGGTCCGCGCTGCGCCTGGTGGTTGCCCGCTTCGCCACGGATCGTACGGTGTTCGATCGGGTGCTCGCCGCGACGCGGGACAGCGACGAGGACGTCCGGCAGACCGCGGTCGAACTGCTCGCCGGTCGCTGGCCGGAAGCTCCCGAGTCCTTCGCGACCGCCTGCGGGGCGATCCTTGACGGCGACCCGACGGTGCGGCTCGCCGCGGTGCGGGTGTTGGCGCACCGGTGGCGCGACGAGCCGGCGGTCGTCGAGGCGTTGAAGCATGCCGAAAAAGATCACGACGGCGACGTCCGCGTCGCCGCTTTGACGGCGTGGACCGATCCGATCAGGCATGCGGCGGAGTACGTCGCCATCCTGGAATCGCTCGTCGCCGGCGATCCGGTCGCCGATGCCCGGCGCGCCGCGCTCGAGGATCTCGTCGCCAACTCCGCCGAGTACCGCGGGCCTGCCCTGGACCGCGGAATCGCCGACCCGGCCCCGGACGTCCGGTTGGCCGCGCTGCAAAGTCTTTCGGGAGTGACACCGGAGCTGTCCGGCTTCCGGCCGGCCGTCCGGCGCCTGTGCGAGGACGCTGCCGAGGACGTCCGTCAGCAGGCGGTCGAAGTCGCGGCACGGTTCTGGGGCGACCAGACGGAAACGGTGCGGGTCCTGCACCGGGTTGTGCGCAGCCCCTCCTGGTCGTTGCGCAGAACAGCCCTGGAGTCGCTGGCCGCGCGCCGGCCGGAGGACCCCGAGACAGCGCAAGCTCTCCACCGAGGCCGCCGCGACCAGGTGAATGCGGTGCGCTACGCGGCAACGACCATACTGGCGAGTTTCGCCCCCGACGTGGAACAACTCACCGCCGTCATCGACAGTGCCATCACCGACCCTCACACCCGGCTGCGGCGATGGGCGGGTTCTCTGGCCTCTTCCGTGACCGCAGGTGCAGACGGGCTCACCGCCTGGGCCGCCGGAGCCGTCGAAAGCTCGCCTGCTCGCCGGGCTGCCCTGCACGCCACGGTGCGGGCCGGGTTGGACGAAGGCGCCATCGCCGCGGTCCGCACCGCGGCCGCGGATTCCGATCCGGACGTCCGGTTCGCCGCCGCCGAAACCGTGGGCGCCCGGCGCGAGGCCTTCCCCGACGCCCTCGAGCTGGTCACCGGATTCTCACGCGACGAAGATGCGGAGATCCGCTCACACGGCCTAGCGGTCCTACTGGCAGCCTGGCCGGACCGCGACGAGGCCAGGAACGCACGAGACCGCGGGCTCACCGATCCATCGGCCGACATCCGGCGGCTCGCGCTGGAGTCGTTGATCGTCAACGAGCCCGGCGAGACGACCACCCGCCGTGCCGTTACCGCGGCCATGACCGACGCCGACTCGAGCGTCCGGAGGCTCGCGGTGGACACCGTGTGCGTCCGGTGGTGCGACGATCCGGAAACCTTTGCTGGGCTGTGCGCGGCGCGGCACCACGCAAATCAGAACGTCCGCAAGTCGGCCGCCGCCGCGCTGCAGGGGACCTACCCCGGTGACGAGCCCGCCTTCGTCGCGTTGGCGGACAGCGCTCGCGATCCGGAACCGGCCCTCCGTATCCAAATCCTGCGCTACCTCGTAACCAGGCGACCGCACGACAGCCGGGTCCGGGAGCTGATAGAGATCGCCCGCTGTGACGCCGATGCGGAAGTGGCCGTGGCGGCGTGGGAGCTCCAACGCGGCGCGGTGAACAGCGAAGCCTTCGACAGGACGTGCCAAGCCGCGGCGATACGCCATCTCGACGTCGTTCCGCGGCATCTGGCTGCGGAACGCCTCGCACGTCTGCCGTCGGTCACCGACGACGTCCAGGACCTGTTCCGCATCGCAATCCGCGACAACTATGAAGTCGTCCGGTCCGCGGTCCGGTTCGCGCTGATCACCGGCCTGGACGACCACCAGGTGAAGGCGATCCTCCGAAACGCCGGGACAAACCCGAACTTCCGATCGCGCATGATCAACCTCGAAGTCCACGCCTCCCGCTGGCCCGACTCGCCCGAATCGCGCGAGACGATCCAGCGTGCCCTGACCGATGTCCACTACGTCGTCCGCGAGGCAGCGCTGAACCTGCTCCTCGAAACCGAGCCGATCACTACGTCCACCCTCGACATCGCCGTCCGGGCACTCGGCGATCCCATCTGGTCCGTGCGGTCCGCCGCCATCCGGCTCGTCGCCTCGTGCTGGCTCAACGAACCGACGACTCTTCGCTGCTTGGCCTCAGCCGCACACGACTACGCTGCGACCGTTCAGCGAGCAGCGTTGGAAGTACTGACGATCTGTCAGCCCCGGCACCCTGTGACGACGGATGCCCTGGAAGAAGCCGCAACCGACGCTACGCCGCCCATACTGGACTTCGCCCGCCGCACACTCGAGCGGCTGCGTCCCGAACTCGCTTCGACCCGGACACCGGTCGACACCCGCCGTTTTTCCGCACTCGAACAGCTCAAAAATGCCGACTTGCGAATCCCTGACGCCCCGAGATCCCAGCACGTCGTTCTAGAGCTGGCCAGGTCGGCTGATTGGTGGAGCCGGCGGGAGGCACTGGAAGTGCTGGCGCGACGGTGGCCGAACTGGCCGGCGACCGGAGCAGCGTTAACGAAGGCGTTGGACGACGCCAACCCGCACGTGCGCGAAGCGGGGGTGGACCAACTGGCACGAATGCACCCGGGCTCGCCCGACACCGTTCGGATGCTCTGTGCGGCAGCACGGCGTCCGCTCTGTTCGGATCGGCAGAACGCCGTCGAAATGCTCGCCCTGTGGCGGACCCCGGAGACGCTGGAAGCTCTGCTCGAGGCGGCCCAGGACGACGACATCATCGTTCACAACCGAGCTGTTCAATCGCTGGTCAGCGGCTGGCCCCTGGGCGCTCACACGCGTGACGCTCTCGGCTGGGCAGTCTGTTCGTCATTCGAATGGCTGCACTACATGGCCTACGAACGCCTGAGCAACGCCGGAACCACCGGGATCCCCGATCGCGCGAACCTCCTCGCCGCACGAGGCGCCGCCGACTTGGTGATCTTGGCGTCATGGTGGGGCGAAGACGAGGAGGTGGCCGACGTTCTCGGCGAACAGTCACCGAAACCGCACATCGTCCGGGTGGCGGCGCTGACCACGGCCCTCACCCGAGCGGGCACAGTCCCGAAAACGAGATCCCTGCTTCTCTCGGCCGTGCACGACGAGTGCCCCGCCGTCCGAAGGCTCGCACTCGAAGGACTCGCCCGACTGGACGACCCAGCCTGGACGGCCGCCGCCATCACCGACCCGGACCCCTACCTTCGCTATGTCATGTGCTGCTTCCGCAGCATCACCGACCAGTCCCCCGCTTTCTCGGCCGAGCTCCTCGAAGCACTCTGCACCGAGGCCGACGACGGGGTCTACCACTGGTTGTTCGACGTCGCGGCGATCCGCGCCACTACCGGCTTGCTTCAGCCATCGGCGCTGGCGGAGGCGACGCGAACAGCGTCATGCGTGGGTCCGACCGCCCGGGAGTGGCTTGAGCGCTTGGTCCGGGTGACCGCTGAAGCCGCGTCGTGTGTTGGGCGGCACTCAGGGTGAGGACGTTGGGGTAATGCAGCGGCGTTGAGGGTGAGCACGCGTCCGTGTTCGGCGGGGTGGGGTTGCCGGTGATCGTGTTCGGCGGCACCGTGAGCAGGTCGGAGTAGGCCACGGCCCTCCCGCTGTCTCTTGCCGGAGTGTCGCGGGAGGGCCGTGAGGGTGGTGCGGAGGCACCGATTGATCACGGTAGAGGCGGACGCGGCTGCCGTCGAGCGGCGGCTCACGGCGGGTGGGCTGAGTTGCCCGGACTGCGCTTCGGCGGTGGTGGGCTGGGGACACGGCCGGGAACGGTCGGTGCGGGGACCAGCGGGGCTGATGCGGCTTCGCCCGCGTCGATGCCGGTGCGCTGGCTGCGGCGTGACGCACGTGTTGCTGCCGGTGGTGGCGTTGCTGCGGCGAGCGGATCTGGCCGCAGTGATCGGGGCAGCGTTGGCGGCGAAGGCCGCCGGTGCGGGTCATCGGCGGATCGCGCAGGCGCTGGAGCGGCCGGCGGAGACGGTGCGGGGTTGGCTGCGCCGGTTCGCCGGTCGGCTGGAGGCGGTGCGCGGCGTGTTCACGGTGTGGTTGCGAGCGCTGGACCCGGATCCGGTGATGCCCGATCCCGGTGGCGGTGCCTGGGCGGACGCGATGATCGCGATCAGCCTGGCGACCACGGCGGCGGCACGTCGGTTCGTGCTCATGGTGTCGCCCTGGGAGGTGGCCGTCGCGGTCTCGGGCGGACGGTTGCTGGCACCGGGCTGGCCGGGCGAGTGGATCAACACGAGTTCACCCTGACACGATCGTGACCACGCCGTGAGTCTTGCTCGGGTCCATTGTGGATACGAGTATGAGGAGGTTCGCGGCGTGAGCGCCGAGGACGAGCAGAAGACACGAGCCGAACGCGCCCGGGCGATCGGGTTGTTCCGCTACCAGCTGATCCGCGAGGCCGCGGATCAGCAGCATTCGACCAAGGAACGCGGCCGGATGATCCGCGCCATCGCCGAGACTGAGCACACCGATCCCTTCGGGCGTCGGGTCCGGGTCTCGCGCCAGACCCTGGACCGCTGGATCCGGGACTGGCGCGCCGGTGGGTTCGACGCGCTGGTGCCCAGCCCGCGCCAAGCCACCGCGCGGACGCCGGTGGAGGTGATGGAGCTGGCGGTGGCGCTGCGGCGGGAGAACCCGGACCGCACCGCGGCCGGGATCCGCCGGATCCTGCGCGCTCAGCTGGGCTGGTCCCCGGACGAACGGACCTTGCAACGGCACTTCACCCGGCTCGGCCTGACCCGCTCGGCGGCTGCGATGCCGTCGGTGTTCGGCCGGTTCGAGGCTGAGCGCCCGAACGAGCTCTGGACCGGGGACGCCCTGCACGGCCCTCATGTCGGCGGCCGCAAGACCTACCTGTTCGCCTTCATCGACGACCACTCCCGGGCGCTGGTCGGCTACCGGTTCGGCTATGCGGAGGACACCGTCCGCCTCGCCGCCGCGCTGCGCCCGGCGCTGGCCTCGCGCGGGGTTCCGGCCGGAATCTACGTCGACAACGGCTCGGCCTTCGTCGATGCCTGGTTGCTGCGCGCCTGCGCGAAACTTGGCATCAGGCTCACCCACTCTTCCCCGGGCCGCCCGCAAGGCCGCGGGAAGATCGAGAGAGTATTTCGCACGGTCCGGGACCAGTTCCTGGTCGAGATCACCGGCGAAGCAGATCAACCTGGCCGGCATCGGGTGAGCGATCTGCTCGAGCTGAACCGGTTGTTCGCGGCCTGGGTCGAGACCTCATATCACCACGCGGTGCATTCTGAGACCGGGCAGCCACCCTTGCACCGCTGGCAGACAGGAGGCCCGTTCCAGTTGCCGGCTCCGGCCGTGTTGACTGAGGCGTTCCTCTGGGAGGAACGCCGCACCGTCACCAAGACCGCCACCGTTTCCTTGCACAGCAACATCTATCAGGTCGACCCGATACTGGCGGGACGCAAGGTCGAGCTGGTCTTCGACCCGTTCGACCTCACCGCCGTCGAAGTCCGTCTCGACGGCATTCCCCGCGGAACCGCGGTCCCGCACCGCGTCGGGCGGCACGCTCATCCCAAGGCCCGCCCGGAAACCCCGCCGCCACCGCCGGTTTCGACCGGGATCAACTACGCCCGCCTGCTCGACGAGGCTCACCAGGGTGAACTCGCCCAGCGCGTCAACTACGCCGCGCTGGCCGGGCGCGGCGACAACGCCGAGATTCCGGGGCAGCTGGACCTGCTCACCGGTGAGGAGACCGCGCGATGATCGAGAAAATGCAGCACTTCTACGGCTTCACCAGCACCCCCTTCGGCCGCAACCTCGCCCCCGGGATGCTGCACCGCCACGCCGCCCACGGCGAAGCCGTCGCCCGCATCGGATGGTGCGTCGCCGAACGCCGCATCGGTGTGATCACCGGCGAAGTCGGCGCCGGCAAAACCGTCGCCGTCCGCGCCGCACTGTCCACCCTGGACAAGTCCCGTTACACGATCATCTACCTGCCCAACCCGACGGTCGGGGTCCGCGGCATCCACCACCAGGTCGTCGCCGCTCTCGGCGGGCAACCGCTGGTTCACCACGCCACCCTTGTCCCGCAGACCGCGGACGCGTTGGCCACCGAGCAAGCCGAACGAGGCCGCACACCTGTCCTCGTGATCGATGAGGCCCACCTGCTCGACCAGGCCCAGCTGGAGTCGATCCGGATGCTCACCAACCACGACATGGACTCCACCAGCCCGTTCGCCTGCCTGCTCGTCGGCCAGCCCACCCTGCGGCGACGGATGAAAATGGGAGCCCTCGCCGCGCTCGACCAGCGCATCGGCCTGCGCTACGCCATGCCACCCATGACCCCGGACGAAACCGGCAGCTACCTGCGCCACCACCTCGGCCTCGCCGGACGCAGCGACACCCTCTTCTCCGACGACGCCGCCGCGCTGATCCACCAAACCAGCCGTGGCTATCCCCGCGCGGTCAACAACCTCGCCCTCCAAGCCCTCGTCGCCGCGTTCGCCGACGACAAGACCATCGTCGACGAATCCTCCGCCCGCATCGCGGTCACCGAGGTCACGGCAGAGTGAGCACCACACCGACACCCTGAACACCACGACCCCGCCCGGCGCCAGCCAAGCGGGGTCGATTCATCCCTGAACATGCTCACCGCGAACGCCGCCGACATGCTCACCTTCAATGCCGGGCAACAGTCGTGAAAAGGAGACCGCCGGCCTGTGTCCTCGACGCCTCACGGCGCCAGTAATGCACCGGGATGACCCAGTCCGCGAGCGGCAACTCACCCTTCGGGCAAGGCCGCTCCGGCCGGCGGGCCATCCGGGCACGGCCGGCCAGAACCGCGCTGGTGACCGTGTCGCCGGCGAACAACCGCTCGTAGAACGCGGTCATGAACTCCGCCGCGGCCACGGCGTACACGCTGTAAGCCATGGTCACCAACGCCGACGCACCACCGGCCAAAAGCCGGGTCGCGACCGCCGCCTCCAGCTGTTTGCCGACCGCGCCGGACTGGCAGGCGTTGAGGACAACCACCGGCACCTTGGCATCGGCCAGCACCTGCCCGATCCGCTCCGCCGGCACCTGGTCGGCCCCACCCTCGGGCTTCTCGAACACCAGCACACCCTCACCCGCCGGCTGACCGAAGCTCAACAGCGCACCGGCCAGCACACCACGGCCGTCGAAGTGCACGACCTGGAACGGGTTCCCACCGCACGAGCCGCCTGCAACGTCTCGACCAGCGCCTCGAGCGTCGGCGGACGCAGCACCACCAGCTCGACCTGGCCACGCACCGCCTCCAGCCGCCCCAGCAGGGGACGGGCGATCATCTGGTAGCCGACATCATCGGCGCCACGCGGCCGGGAGATCACCCTCAACACCCGCAGCCGCGCGCCGCCCACGGCGAAGGCCTGCCCCCGCGGCGCGCTCGGCAGGCTACACGTGGGCGGTCAAGGCCGGACTGGCGGAGTTCAACCCGATGCTGCTGATCGACCGGGCGAACCTCGGCGTGGACATCCCGAAGGGCACGAAGTCCACCACCAGGTCGCTCACGCCGGCCGCAACCGGCGCGCTCCTCGCGGCCGCCGACCGTGCGACCGTGACCCGGCCGTCGACGTCGCCCTGCGCACCTCGGCGCTGGTCTGGTTCAGGGCAAGACGATCGTCGCGACACTATCCCCCGTGATCAACAATGAGGTGTCGCGGCGCTGGTGCGCAGCGCCAGGCGGAGCGCTGCGTCAGCCCGGAGACGAGAACGTCGAGACCGGTTTCCGGAACAGCGTGAAGTACAGCCTGCTGAGCCCCGTGCCGACCTGGAAGCTGGCTCGGGCTGACACCTCGCCGATCAGTTGGCACTCAGCCTCCTCGTGCGGTCAGGCATCGTTGAACGAGAGCGATAGACTGATCGCCCGATCAGAGGGGGTTAGGTGAGCGTTGCGTGGTGGGCATTAGGTGTATCTGCACTCTCGTTGATGGCAGCGACTGGTTCGCTCGTCTGGAATATTCATTCGTTTCGTCGAACTGGGCCGATAATCGAAATGAGAATGTCACACTCAAGAATGAGTCAAAGGGTAAAGGAAAAGCCTGAAAATGCCCCCGCCTGGGGATATCTCGGCACCTCTGCCGAAGGCGAGCATCTTGTTCGATCCATCCATCTTGTTGTCGAAATATTCAACAAAGGCAGATCGCCGATAGATCTGGTGGATGTATTGTTCAGCGTTCGTGGTCCTCGCCTGCATTATGGCCAATCGGCTCTCCAACCTCCCGAGGCGCCCGTCCGAATCGAACATGGGTCGATGCGGAGATATGAGATCGAATTTATCGAACTTCTCGACGGACTCGATCAGAATGAGCAAGGCACCGTGGAATTCTTTGTCGCAGAGGCGACGCTGGGAAACGGTGAGGCTGCGCTGTCGAACCCAATTCCGTTCAGCACTTGGGTAGAGCTTGTTGAGAAAGCCGAGGATGACTTCGAGCGCTTCACCTCCGCCAAGAAAGACGAAAGTACCCAATGACTTGTCGCACGTCGTCGGTCGTCGGGTATGGCACCTGTGTGGGCGGATTGTCGGTCCGTGCGGAGTCAACGAGCACTTCGGCGACTCGTGTCCTAGTACTGCAACGGCAGTTAGTGGTGTTGTGGTAGATCACCCTGGTGGTGGTCGATGTGGTGTTGGATCAGCTGGATCGGGTGCATGAGCGGATCGCGGGGTGGTTCGCGCGGTCGGAGCCGCGGGCTCGGGCGCGGGAGTATGTGTCTGGGCTGGTCGCGGGTCTGAAGCGGAAGAACGGCTGGACGCTGGCCGAGCAGGCCGGCGAGGTGTCGCCGGAAAGGATGCAGCGGTTGCTGCGCTGGGCGGACTGGGACATCGACGGTGTTCCTGAAGAAAGGCAGGATGTCGGCCGGGGCGCAGCGGCAGTACTCCGGGACTGCGGGCCGGATCGAGAACTGCCAGATAGGGACGTTCCTGGCCTATGCCGGTGCTCGCGGGCATGCGCTGATCGATCGGGAGCTCTATCTGCCGGAGCCGTGGATCGCCGACCAGGGTCGGTGCCGGCGGGCGGGGATCCCGGAGGGACGGAGTTCGAGACCAAGCCGCGTCAAGCCATGGCGATGCTGGCACGGGCGTTCGCCGCGAAGGTGCCGTTCGCCTGGCGAACTGGGGTCGCACACCACGACCGTCGATATACTCAGCATGGCTTCCAACGACCGCCGACGAAAACACCTTCGTGACCACCTCCAGCACGGACGGAGTGGTCGAACTGTAGCAGCAGCAGACAGGAGCGCCACTCCTACGTCTCGCCCGCAAACACCGCGGGGCAATCTGGGCGACCACGACGATCAAACTGCCTGACGGGACCACCGCGCCGGTGGTCCAGCTGCGTGACCGCGTTCCAGCGATATCCGGTTCCGCGTCGACGTGGGCCGGCACCAGGAGTCCAAGTTCGTCGTAGAGCCGCAGGGCCTTGGCCGACAGCCGTGACAGCCGCGAGAACTCGCCGATGCTGACCATGTTCATGGAGGGCTCCTCGTTCCGGGCGTGGCGCCCGGTCACGACCACTCTGCGGCTTCCCCGAAGGTGAAGGTCAACCTCGGCGGATTCGGCGAGCCGGGCACCGGCGGTCGTGATCGGAAATGCCGGCGGGCACGGCGAGACCAGCGGCCTGGCCGCCGCCGACCCCGCGGAACTGCTCGCCGGCCTCGGCGACAACGACCGGCGCGCCGACCTGCTCAACCTGCTGCGCGACCCAGCGGCCCTGCGCGCGGCGGAGCCACCGGACCCGCGATCGCGCCGGCTCCACCGAAACCGGCCTGTGCGGCCAAGCCCTGTCCACAATGCGGTGTCCCGCCGAGCCCGGACCACGATTTCCGCGCGGATGCGGGTCACTCAAGCTGCAGGAAGGGCACCAGCTGACCGTCACGTCCATGGCTGTAGGACATCAACGCGTCGAAGCTTAATGTCTTGCCTGCCCGCATGCGTCTCCCGCTTTCCCCGCGTCGACGGCAAGACAGTCACTCGGTTGCGAGAAGTCGTTACCGCCGGACGAGCTGCGGTACAGTCCGATGATGACCGGGCCGCACACTGCCGCCACCGTGCGCGAAATGGCGGAACTGCCGCGGGTGTTCGCCCGGCTGGGGCTTGCGACGAACGTCCCGGTGTTGGCACTGGTCGGCGGTGCGGCAGGGGTGACCGAGGGCATCGAGTCCGTTGTCGAGAACTTATTGGGCCACGTCGTGGTTCCCCTGCTCGAACGGCTGGGCGCGGCTGTGGTCTACGGCGGCACGGACTCCGGCGTGATGCGTGCCATGGGCACGACGTACGCTGCGGCAGGCGCCGGCTTTCCGTTGATCGGCGTTGCGCCGGCCGGGAAAGTCTGCCTCACGGCGGCCGCGGGCGCCTCGGTACCGCTCGAGCCGAACCACACCCACTTCTTCACCGTTCCTGGGCGTGAGTGGGGTGACGAGTCACCGTGGTTGTTCGCCGTCGCCGCCGCCATCGCCGACCGGGCTGCAACCCTGACACTGGTCCTCAACGGTGGCGATGTGACCGTCATCGACGTCGAGCACAGCCTGAGCCGGCGCATCCCGGTCCTGGTCGTGGCGGGCACAGGCCGCACCGCCGACCGCATTGCTGCGGATTCACCGGATTCCCGGGTGCGCGCGATCGCCGCGTCGCCGATCACGCACGTCGTCGACGCGGGGAACCACGCCTCCGTTCGCGAACGCTTGTCCACCCTGCTGCACGGTGCCGTCGGCCGGACCGGAGCATGATCCGGAATTGACCGGCTGGTTCCGGTAACGAACCGAGGTGCGGAACGACTGTAGTCCCTGTGCGGGCGCATCGGCCCGGGCGCGAGAGGATCTTTTCGATGGAGTTTCCGGAAGCCGCTCTCCCTGCGCTGTTTCACAGCGCGAACGATCTTTCCGTGAGCATGCAACGGCGATTTCTGCGCATTTCCGCGCTGCGGCTGATCTTCCTGGTTTCGGCCGCGGTCGCCGGTGCGCTGACGGTCAAGACCCGCAACGGATCCGATCTCGCGGGTTTCGCGACCGCTTTGGCGCTCGTCGGCGCGATCGTCCTGGAGGCCCGGCTGGTGCGGGAGAAGCCTGAGCGCGCCTGGTACGACGGGCGTGTCGTGGCCGAGGCCGCCAGAACGCTGGCCTGGCGGTTCGGCATGGGAGCGCACCCGTTCCCCCGGACCCTGACGACGAGGGAGGCCGAGCAGGCCTTCGTCGCCCAGCTCGCCGAAATGCTGAAGAGCGCGCCGCCGATGGTGCTGACGGCGCGTGTCGGACCCGTGCTCGACCCGTCGCTGCAGGCCTTGCGCGACGCGGAGCTACGGGACCGCCGCGACGTGTACCTCCGTGACCGGCTCGCCGACCAAGCCGCTTGGTACGCCGGGAAGTCGGCTGGGAACCGGAAAGCTGCCTCGCGCTGGCGGACTGCGCTCGTCCTCACGGAAGCCGCCGGCGTCACCGGCGCTCTTCTGCGCGCGGTCGGCGCGGTCGACCTCGACATCGCCGGAATAGTCGCGGCGGTGGCGGGCGCCGGTGTCGCCTGGCTGGCCGTGAAGAAGTACGAACAACTGGCGCAGTCGTACGCTTACGCGACGAACGAGCTCGCGATCGTCGAAGGCCGGATCAGCCTCGCGACCGAGGAGGGGACCTGGGCCACGACGGTCGCCGAGGCCGAGGAGACGATAAGCCGGGAGCACTTGGCCTGGCGGGCGTCCCGCACGACGATCACGAACTGAGATGAAAAGGCGCACCGGGTCGGGCTTCGACGCCTTCATGTCCTACAGCCATGCGCGCGACCGCGACCTGGCTCCGCTCCTGCAACGCGAGGTCGAGCGGTTCGCGACGCCCTGGTACCGGCTGCGGTCGAGCCGGATATTCCGGGACAACGCCAACCTCGCCGCCAGCAGTGCCTTGTGGGAGTCGATCGAAGAAGGGCTGTCCGCCTCGAAGTGGTTCATCCTGCTCGCCTCTCCGCTCGCCGCAGCCTCGCCGTGGGTCGACAAGGAAGTCGGCTGGTGGCTGGCGAACCGTTCGCCGCGCCGGCTCGTCATCGGCTTGACCGACGGGGAGTTCGCCTCCGCCGACGGCGTCTCCGCCGATGTCCTTCCGCCCGCACTGCGCGCCATCCCGTTCACCGAGCCGCGCTGGGTGGACCTCCGCCCGTTGCGCGAGGCCGAGGAAATCGGCAGACGGGCACCGCGCTTCGTCGATGCCGTCGCCGATCTCGCGGCGGCTGTTCGCGAAGTGCCGAAGGACGACCTCGTCGGCGCCCACCTCAGGTACCACCGCCGCGCGATGCGCCTGTTCATCGTCGGCGTACTCGGCCTGGTCGTCCTTCTGGCGACCTCGACCGTGGCCGCGGTTGTCGCAGTAGAGCAGCGGAACACGGCGCAAGTGCAGACGATGAACGCCACGTCGCGGCAGCTCGTTGCCCAGGCGGCCCGGATGGAGGACACCCAGCCCGACCTCGCGCGCCAGTTGCTCGCCGAGGCCTACCGGCTCTCGCCGAGCACGCAGGTCGTCGGTGCGCTGCTGAACAGCGCCAAGCTCCCGGTGGTCTTCCCCGCGCCTGGCTTGTCCCGTGGTGTCGTCTTCAGTCCGAAGCGCGACATCCTGGCGATCGCCGGCGATTTCGGTGTCAAGCTCCAGGACCTGAACCTCCCCCGATCAGTCGCCGCCCTGGAGGGCAGCAAGTCGACGTCGGCGGTCGCGTTCAGCCCCGACGACCACCTGCTCGCGACGGGTGGTTCGGACGGCACTGTCCGCCTCTTCGATGTCCAGCGGCCGGAGTCGGCGAAGCTGGTTCTGCGCGCGCCGATCGCGAACGGAGGTGTCGGCGTGCTCGCGTTCGATCCACGAGCGCCAGTGCTCCTCGTGCTCGGGGGCGGTGTCTTGTCCGTCCTGGACATCGCGGACCCCGGTAAGCCTCGCCTCGTCGTGCAGCGACCGGACTTCGGCGGTTCCGACGCGGCGATGGCGCTCAGCCACGACGCACGGCACCTCGCCAGTTCCGGCAAAGACTCAACTGTGAACCTGTGGGACTTCTCCGATCCCGCGAACCCGGTCTTGGCGTCATCCATCAACGGACACTCCAACGGGGTCACGGCGCTGGCCTTCTCACCGGACGACGGCACCCTTGCCAGTGGCAGCCTCGATGACACAGCCAGGTTGTGGAACGTCGCCGATCCCCGCCACGCCGTCCCGTACAGCACGATGGCCGGGCCATCCCTGGGCATTTCCGCGGTCGCCTACGCCCCGGACGGCAAGACGCTCGCCACCGGCGCGGGGGACGGCACGATCAGCCTGTGGAACGTGAGCGATCCGTTCCGGGTCCGGCAGCAAGCGGTTTTGCCCGGCCACACGGACGGCGTGCGAGTGCTGGCTTTCACGAGTGATTCGCGTTATCTTGCGTCAGGCAGCACCGATGGCGCGGCAGGGGACCAAGCCGTCGGCAAGGACAACAGCACCGTGCGGGTGTGGCCGGTCGCGGGCGCGGTGCGTTCCGCCGCGATGGCCCAGCTGCCGGTGGGAACGTTCGGCCCGGCGTTTTCGCCGGACGGCAGAACCCTCGCGGCCGGGTTTCCGACGACGTTGTGGGACCTGCGCGATGGTGCGCGCCCGGCACGGCTTTCCTCCGTGACGACGTTCAACCAGGGTGGTCAGACCTCGGCGTTCAGCCCGGACGGACAGGTGCTGGCGACCGGCGTACCCGCGCTCCTGTGGGACGTGACCGACCGGGGGAAGCCGCGCTCGCTCACCCCCGAAGGGCGCCAAGAGGACGGGGCCAAGACCGCCCTGTTCAGCCCGGACGGGAAGGTGTTGGCGCTTGCCGGCTACGTGACTCCGCTGCAACTGTGGACCGTGTCGGGTGGAAAGCCGAAGTTGGCCGGCGAAATCCGCCGCGACGCAGTCGGGGAGGGAGACGTGGCGTTTTCCCCGGACAGTTCACTCGTCACCGTGGCCGCCCGCGAGGGACTGACGATCTGGAACATCCGGGACCTCGCGCACCCGGAGCGGATGTCCACGATCACCACCTCCGCCGGAATAAAATCGGCGGTGTTCGCCGGCGATTCGAAAACACTGGTCACCGGCGACTCGGCCGGAACCGTCACCGTCTGGCGACTCTCGCCTGGTTCTCCTGCGCAGCTCGTTTCTTCGTCGTCGAGACACGGGGGAACCGTGCGGAGCCTGTCGGTCTACCCGGCCGGTCATCTGCTCGCCTCCGCCGACGACAACGGGAGCGTGCTCGTCTGGGACATCACCGACCCGGCGCACGTCGACGAGGTCGCGGACCTCGCCACCGGCGGTCACCGGGGTGGCCAGGACATAGCGTTCAGCCCCGACGGCCGGGTTCTCGCCGCCGTGGGTGAATCGATCACCACGCTGTGGAACACCGACGCCGCGGGAATCCTCGGCCGCAACTGCGCAGTCTCCCGGCCGATTTCCGAGAACGACTGGAACCACTACTTGCCGGACCTCCCGTTCGACCCACCATGCGAGTGAAAGGCAACTCAAGTGAAACTTCGTTCCCGGGCACGACTCGTCGCCCTGGCCACACTGATCACCGTCACCTCGTGCAGTTCGCCGGCCGCTCCCAAAATCCCGAACCGGCCACCGAACGTGGAACCGCCGACATCGGTGCCAGGACCGACCGCGACGGCCCCGGAGGCGCTCGGACCGGCGCCGGACGACCTCCGCAAGGTCGACTGGGCGAACGCCACCCTGCCCGCGCAGTTCTGTTCTATCCAGGAGCCGGTGCACCTCCAGAACGGCGAAAGCGAAGCAATGTCGGCCCAGTGGGGCCGGGTTCACGTTGCACTGAGCAGTGTCCACCGGGTGATGGCCTACGGCGACCTGGACGGCGACGGCCGGCCGGAAGCGGCGGTCGGACTCGAGTGCGACAACAACGGTGGGACCGCGAGCGGCCAGCTGGCTTTCGGCTACGCCGTGATCGGAACGGCGAATGGATCCCTTCGCGCCTTGGGTTCGATCGGGACCCGGAAGAATCCGGAGGACGCGGGCCACGCAACCCTCACCGGTGGGGCGTCGATCGCCCGCGGCACGGTCGTCGTCGAGGAGCTTTGGTACCGCCATGCCGACAGTACCTGCTGTCCCAGCGGTACCGCACGCACCACGTGGAGATGGCAGGACGGAGAACTTGTTCCCGGCTCAACCGTCGTGACGAGCTGATCCCGGTGTCTGTGTAGGTGCCGACGAGTTCCGATCCGTGGTGTGTTCACACCGGCAAATTTCCCCGCCAACGTCCGGAGACGCGCACTAGCTGAAGAAGACACCGACGACAAACCCGATGACGATGACCAGGCCGATCAGTCCCATGACGGCCAGGGAGGCCACGCTGCCGGCGGACACCGAAGGCCGCGTCCACGACACGCCGTGGTGGTCGAAGACCGGGCGGAGCGCGAACACCGCCATCCTCCGGTAGACGTTGACCAGTCCCCGGCGCACGAGAGGGCCGGACAGCGGAAGGAGCTCCGGTTGCCACGTCGGGGAGAACCGGATGAACCCGCCGCGCCGCGGACGCCGCTCGGGCATGGTGAAGCCGAACTTTGCCATCGCCTGAACGGTTTCGCGGTACCGACGGCTGGACAGGCCGCGCACCTCGATGAGCAGCCGGTCGGCGGGAACGATCTCGCGTGCCCTGGCGAGCTCCCACAGCACGCCGGGGTTCGCGGCCGGGCGGACGACCACCAGTCTGGCGGTCAGCAGCATCTCCTGGACGACCTGCTTCCAGGCCTCGTCGCCCGAGTAGACAGTTTTCCCGCCGGGACGCGGCAGACCCTCTCCCGGCCGCCCGATCACGTGCAGGCGGCCGAACGGAAGCAGCGCCGTCGCCATACATTCCACATCGGTGCTCATGGTCGCGAGCCCCGCCCAGAACATGCTGCGGAACGTACTCCCGAGCGCGGTCGGATCAGTGCTGAACGCTCGCAGGTAGAGGACGAAGTCCCCGCCGCTGTGAGGCTGCCGGGAGAGGTGGAGGGCGGCGTGCTGCCCGCCGCGGAAGTACAGGTACCCGCCGAGGAAGATGACCGGGAGCGGGAGGAAGTCGAGGACGGACAGCGGTTCCGGGCTGAATCGAAGAACGAGCGAGCCGACGACACCGGCCACCAGCAGGAAGACACCGACGCCGCGCATGATTCCTCCTTCTTGAGTTCAGCAGTATGTCGTAGCCGGGAGAGGAGGCGTTACGCGCCATGGCTTTGTGTGGCTCTTGAGTGTGCTGCTGCTTCTGGTTGTTGACACTCTGGGATGGTGGTTGGGTCTCGTGTAGAAGCCTCTCTTTTAGGGTCTGGCCGACCACGTCGCCGTCGGACGGCAGCGGCGCGGCGCATCCCATCAGGTCGGCCTGCCGCGACCAGTCTTCGCCCGCGGGTCCAGCGGCGAGGCGCGATGCCTGCCGACCGAACGGATCACCTTCGCTGACGGGCGGAGGCGGTCGCAACTATCGTGGCCTCATGGCTTCCGTGTGCGACGAAACTGTTCTTTTGGCAGCATCGCTGCGCCGGTACCTGGAGCCGGTGCGGTTGAGCGGGCTGAGCGCACCGCAGGCGACCAGATTGTTGACCGACCGAACGGCGTGCTGGGCTGGAGAGAAGGGCTGGACTGTCGCGCGTGAGGTTCAGGGGCGGATCGCGCGGCCATCGGGGAACGGCATCAAGCGTGCTCGGCTGGGTGTGGTCTGTACGCGGCCGGCGGAGTTGCCCGCTGTGGCGATCGAGATCGACCAGTTCGGGAAAGCATGGTCTCTGCGGAAGCTGCTGGCCGAGGTCGACGCCGGGTGCGTGGCGTTGTGGGTGCGTTGGCGTGGACGCACGGAAGTCGAGATACCCGAGACGGTCGGCTTGGTCGACATTCACGACACCGCGGACTTCCGGCCGACCGAGCGAACGTCCCGACATCGTCCCGTTCCCGGCCTGTCGACCGAGCCGCGCCATCAGGACGGGATGACAGAGCCGCCGTCCAGCGCACTACGCCGGCAAGATCATCCTCTGCTGCCGTCTCCGGCAGAGATCGAAGACGCTCGCACTTCCGCAGGTGGCTTCACCCGCGCGCAACTTGCCGTCTGGGGCGTGGCGTGGCCGCCCCCGAAGGGGTGGAAGAAAGAACTGAACGCCCGTTGGCGCGCAGCCCAGACGAAACAGCCATGAGGAACCTGGCCGCCTGCCATTCACAACGAGGAATAGTGCACGAGCAGCGCCGCAGTCCCCGGCGCGGGCAGCTGATCCCCGTGTCGTCCCCGCGCACGCGGGGCTGGTCCGCGACGTCGGGCGGGAACGTGACGAGGTCGTCGTCCCCGCGCCCGCGGGGCTCGTCCCCTCAACGGTGTGGTGTCGTGGCGGATCATCGGGTCGTCCCCGCGCACGCGGGGCTGGTCCCGGGCCGTTGAAGTACGTAGGGCTCGACGGGTCGTCGTCCCCAGGCACGCGGGGCTGCTGGTCCCAGAGCGTTGAACTCGTCCGAGCCGGGCAGGATGTCGTCCCCGCGCACGCGGGGCTGGTCCTATGTAGCGGGATTGCGCGGAGATCCCATCGGGGTCGTCCCCCGCACACGCGAGGCTGGTCGGGACTTGGAGGGGCCCGAATCAGAAACTCCCGTCGTTCTCGCGCAAGCGGGGTTGGTCCTATCGCCGGGAGCGAGCAGGTCGCGAGCGTGCAGTCGCCCCCGCGCAAGCGAGGCTGGTCCCGGCACGAACCCGGTCCGCTCCTATCCGTTGAGCCTTCCCCACGCACGCTGAACTGATCCGAAGCGGACGACCAGCTCGGCCGGCAAGCCGAGGTCTTTCCCGTGCACGGGACTGGTCCGGCGATCCTGGGCAACACCAAGAGCATCGACCGGTCGCCCCCGTGCATGTGGGGCTGGTCCCGACTGGACGTGGAATCCGTTCGGCGTAGGGCCGTCCGCGCGTACGCTGGACTGGTCCCGCCAGAAGAGGTGCGTCGCATGGTTGTACGCGTCGCCGCCGCACACGGGGCTGGTCCCTGCGTCATCAACACACCAGGACAGGGCGCGTAGTGTCCCCCCGCCCACGCGGGGCCGGTCCGGCGGAGAGCGACAATAGCTCTCCGCCGAGCGCACTATCTGAAACTGCGTTCGCCGCGAGTTGGGGTCAAAAGTGAGGTAGCCGTGCGGATGCGCAAGACTGTCCGGGTGTTACCTGACATGGACCGATGGCGGCAACTCATCAGTGAGTACGGGCAGCTACAGCAGCTAACCGGGCACACACCTCAGACACGTGGTCAGCGCTTCAACAACATGATCGCTGAACTCCTACAATGTTGGGGCATCCAGGCCACGGCCAATGTCCGAGCCGCCGGCGAGATCGACGTCGCGTTCGCCATCGACGGCGTCCGCTTCGTCGTCGAGGCCAAGTGGGAGAAGACCAAGGCGGACACCGGACGTATCGCCAAGCTGCAGAAACGCGTCCGGCAGCGCTTGTCCGGCACCTACGGTGTATTCCTCTCCATGTCGGGCTACAGCCCAGAAGCTCTCGACGATATAGCCGACGGCGACCGGCTCGAAGTGCTCCTCCTGAGCATCGAACACTGGGAAGCCATGCTCGGCGGACTGGTGCCGCCACAGGAGCTGTTCAACCTGGTTCGCGATCGGGCCTCGTTCTACGGTGAGCCGTACACGCCCCTCGCCCAGTTGTTCGCGCCCGCCGAGATACCCGACATCCGCTTCGGGCCGCCGAGCGAGATGACTGACGGCCCCCTGCTTGAAGCTGTCGACGGTTTGGACGCGCAGGTCGTTCTGTCCGGCATCGAATCCGGTCAACTCGGGATCGCCTGTCACGGCCAGAACAGTCTGCTGGTGACGACTGAACACGGAATTCTCGACGTCGACTTCGAGGCGCACAGGGTGACAATGGCTGCACCGGTGCCTGACTGCCAGCGGAACGTGCTAGCCAACGAGGACGGATCGATCGTGTTTCTCCGTCGATCCGGCGTGGGGCTCTTTCGCGATGGCCAGATCACGACAGTCGGTGGCGGTCTCTCTGGGAACAGCTGCCTATGCCGGCATCCAGATGGCAGTCTTTGGATCTTCGACAACGGCGGGCTGCTCGACCACAGCGCCTCCGTAACCAGACTGGACAACAAGCTCGGCCTTCAAAAAAGGCATAAAATAAATTACTCGCCCGCCAATGCATTCACCTCGGCGTGGCTTTCTGCCGATGCGTTACTGACGGTCGGAAACGCAGGTTATCTTGTCTCGTCGCCAGCGACCGATCAGGAGTCACGGCATACCGACGCGCAGTCGAATCCCATGGGATTGATCGCGCTCGATGAGACCTCCTTCCTGACCGTTGGCGACAGCGTTTCCCTTCGCTGGACTGAGATTGAAACATGGACCAGTCGAGAGTTAGCGCGAGTCGCGCTAGCGCCCTCGGTCACTGAGCTTGCGTTGGCAGTCAACGGTGACCTGTACCTAGCCGCCTACCAGGCTACGACTAGCCGTGGCCGCATGTCGTTTGCTGTCATTCGCGCGCGGTTGCCACCCGAGCTGGGCGATATCGGACTACACGCGGATCTCGCGATGGCGACTGTTGCCACACGGCCCATAACTGATACCAGCAAGAAAGAAATGGGCGATCGTCCGACTCCCGGTCCGCTGCCGAAGAACCGTCAGAAGAGTAGCGACCCAGGCGCAGTTTCTGGCCCGACCGCATCAAATTCATCAGGCGATACAGTCCCTTCCGACAGAATGACGCCAGAACAAAGAGGGACCGCACTCCGGACTGGCGACGATGTCGGTACTCCATTTCCGGGTCCGCCGGCGCCGTTGCCGAAGCGGATGAACGCAGTGCTGCGACTGTTCGACGCGCCGGTCTATCAGGACTGGTTGTTCTGGTTCATGCTGGCATGGGCCGCGCTCGACTTCGTGTCAGTACTGACACTCGGTCCGCCGAGCGGCCTGCCCAGATGGCTGACCGCGCTGATCGGCGCCGCATTCTTTACCCTGGTGTGCGGACTTGTCCCAGCGTGGATCCGCCTCAGACTTCGACGTCGGCGCCACGGTCACGGCTGGACGGCCACGAAGCAGAAGTAGGAGGACTCTCAGAAGCTTGACTGGGCGAGCGTGCGACTACCAGCACTCCGTCGGTTGCGGCAGTTGAGAGCAGCACCGAAAGCAACGTGTGCGACGTCGCGGGCAAGCTCCACGGCTGGCCGATCGAGGTCATGGCCGGCGCGTCGGTCGGAGCATGAGTCGAGCTGACGCCGACAACAGCGCCACGCCTATTTCACGAAAGTGTCGTCCCCGCGCACCCGGGGCTGGTCCCGCCCCGGCGTACATGCCGGTGAAGAACATCGGGTCGTTGTCGCGCACGCGGGATTGGTCCCATGATCGTCCGATCGTCGGTCTGCCGTGCAGCGTCGTCCCCGCGCACGCGGGGCTGGTCCCGGCAGCTGCTCGGTCAGGTTCGGCGCGATTCCGTCGTCCCCGAGCAAGCGGATTGATCCGGGGTTCGTGGTGCCGTAATCGACGCCGCTGTCCTCGTTTCCGCGTAGGCGGGGTTGTCTTCGCCGACGCAAGACCATCGGCGGGCTTCGCTTGTCGTCTCCGCGCAAGCGGGTTTGGCCCGAGAATGCCCCGAGTACCATCGGTCCCGGTGTCGTCCCTGCGCAAGCGGGGTTGGTCCGGCCTCCTCGATGACCGGCATACCGTCGGTGTCGTCGTCCTCGCACCGGCGGGGCTGGTTCCTGAGATACCTTCGCCGGGTAGACGTTCTTGGAGTAGTCATCCCCGCGTGCGCGGAATTGGTTCCTGCTTCGCCGTACCCACAGCCCTGCTGAAACCGAAACCCCCGCGTACGCCGAGGATGATCTGGACGTGATCAACTCCAGTGCGTGAGGCATCCTGTACTCCTCACGGACGCGGGGATGATCCAGACATCTACACCGGCGCCGGCGGTACGTTGACGTGCTCCCCGCGGACGCGGGGTCGCTCCGTGCAGGCGGGACAGTTCCGAACACGGCGGTGTCGACGGTTCGGCCGATCTAGTCGTCCCCGCGCGGGCGGGGCTGACCCAGACCCGAAGGTGTTCGTCGTCGGCGGGGCGATGTCGTCCCCGCGCAAGCGGGGCTGATCCTCGACCCGTCGCTGTTGGCACCAGCACCGGCTTGTCGTCGCCGCGCAGGCGGGGCTGTCCCCGCGCACGCGAGGCTGGTCCCTGGCCGTGGCCGGACACCTTCCTCGGGTTCAAGTCTTCCCGGCGCACGCTGGGCTGGTCCTAGCCCCACGTCCGCGTAGTTCGTGGCGTACCCGTCGTCCCCGGGCACACAGGGCTGGTCCTGCGTGGATATTGTGGCCGACGATCCACCTGGCTATCGTCCCGCGGACGCGGGGCTGGTCCCTTCCGCGGCCAAGACTGCGAGCTCTGGCGCCGGATTGTCTCCGCACACGCGGGCTGGTCGCCTGTCCATGGCGGCCGATCGAGGCGTTGCCGTCCTCGAGCACGCGGGGTGGTCCCGAGGTCATCACCGGCCTGGAGCTGGTCCGGCGGTCGTCCCCGCGCACGCCGGGTTGGCCCCTCCTTCAATCAGCAGGGCCGTTCGCGCCGCTCATCGTCCCCGCGCAGGCGGGGCTAGTCCCCATGACTGGCGGATATCTCGACTTCCGGACGTCATTGTCCCCACGCGGAGCAAGTCCCCCGGTAGCATCAACAGCGAAGTTGGGTCGATGATCGTCCCCGCCCTCGTGGGGCTGCTCCTGCCAGCATGAGTCCGTCGCGGGGTAGCAGGCCGTTGTCCCTGCACGCGCAGGGCTGGTCCGAGCCGCAGCATCGCCGCGCAGCTCGGAGCCGAGTTGTCCCCACGCACGCGGGCTGGTTCCACCACCACCCGCTGCTCGCTCTTGCCGATCGTTGCCCCCGCGTACGCAGGGCTGGTCCCGGCAGGTAGCCCAGGCGCGTTTCGTAGCTAGGTTGTCGCCGCGCACGCGGGGCTGGTCTCGACCCGTATCACAGCAACAAGGAACTCCGGATGCCGCCTCCGTGCACGCGAGGCTGCTCCCTGAACGTGGTTGAGAAGGAGCTAAGCCAGGTGGTCGTCTCCGCTCACCGCGGGGCTGGTCCCGCGATCGCTGCCGGAATGGCCGGAGTGCGATAGTCGTCCCCGCGCAGGCGGGGTTAGTCCCGGTGATATCGACGCGCTCACTCCGACGTCCAGGTCCTCTCCGCGCACGCGGGGCAGGTTCTCTGTCAGAACGGCCGCCGTCCACCGTCCAGGTGAGGTAGTCCCGTGCACGTGGGCTGGTCCCAGCTCCATGCGGAAGACAACTCGCCCGCGGTGTCGTACCCCGCGCAGACGGCCCTGGTTCCCGGCGAGCAGGCGCCGGCGTAGCCTTCGTGGGCGGTCGTCCACGCACAAGCGGGGCTGCTCCGCCATCCGTTCGCTGACTGCCCTTCTCGTGGTAGTCGTGCAGGAGGGACGGTACCCGAGACACGACCGCTGCGGCCGCGTCGAGATCGTTGTTCCCGCACGTGGGGCTGATCCCCCTTCAGAAGCGGTCCGAGTTCGATGGCTTGGTTTGTCCCCTGCACGTGGGGCTGGTCCCGGCCCTCCTTGGCCGGCAAGAATGGCAGCAATTGTCCCCGCACGCGGGGCTGGTCCGTTGACGACAGTGTCCGCGTTGTTCGGGATACGCCGGCTAACTGCGGGCCGACTGGACGGACGCGGACAAATCAGAGTCCGGGTCATCCAAAGGCCCGAGGACCACGCCAATCAACAGGCGGACTCCAGCCTGGCCACGAACAATTCCCGAAGCCACGAGGCGACGACGCAACTTCGGCCGCGACGAATCTGATCCGCGGTCATTCCCGGCAGCGCGTAGAGCACAATGACTGGATCCCTGACGGCGGCGATCCGGACAGGCCATCCCTGCGATTACCTGAGCACATGGCGTCGATCACTGCGAACGGACCGTCCTGAGGAGCAATCCCGGACACAGTACCACAATTACGAACGCCGCACACCGGAGTTGCACGAGCGGCTCATTCCCGCGAGCACGGAGAGCACGCCTACCGTACGAATAGACATGAAAATTGGCGCGATTCATTCACACGTATGCGCGAGCTCGCGACGTATCAGGCGCCGAACTACCCTACGGATCATCCTCATCGCCACAGTAAACTCGGCGGCGGCGACAACCTGCACCTCGTCTTACAATCATCCCCGCAGGCGCGAGGAGCACTTCAAAGCTAAGCCACTATCGTTGATCGTCCAAGGACCATCCCCGCGGCGGCAGGGAATTGCAACGACGATGTCAATATCAGCAGCGGCATTACCATAAGCCACAAAGGCAGCTGACCGTTTTAGTTATAGTTTAATCAATTCGCGGCGATGCGAGGCTAATCAGCCCACAGCCGTAGGCTTTGGCGCGTCCGATGCCGTTGCTGAAGGCGTCGGTGAAGGCGGCGGGGTCGGTGACGATGAGGTGTCCGTCGAACCGGACGGGTTCGATGGTGATCTTGCTTGGTTCATTTTTGCGTCCGGTGATGGTGGCGGTGGGGGTAATGGCGATGTCGGGTCCGGCTGCGGTGGCGGGGATGACGAAGCCATGGGTTTGGCCTTGGCGGATCAGCCAGTCGATCTGGTCGGCCGGTTGACGGAGAGGAATGCGCTGGCGGGTCTTGTTGTCGCACTTGGTGGGATTGGCGACGAAGCGGAATGCAAGTTTCCGGCCGGCGGTGATGGCGTCGAGAACCGGCTGTAGGGTGCGAATTTCGGCGGGTGCGGTCAGGTGTCCGTCGGGGAGTTTGCCCCAGTCGGGGCGTGTGTGACTTTGGACATATTGGACGTAGCTGCCACGGTTGCTGTCCAGGCGCCAGAGCACACCGTGGGCTTGCCGTTTCGGGGTGTCGGCGGGGACGTCGGGATAGACCGACATCAGGGTCCGATGCATGTCGTGGACGTTGGCGTAGTCGCGGCGGAAGGTGCGCGAATGCACGTTGATAGTGAGTTTGCTCAGGAACACGTGGTGTCTCCGGCGGGGATCATGTTGTCGGTCAGCGGGACTTCGCCGACAAGGACGGTGCGGGTGGCGAAGCGCCGGGCGCCGTGGGCGAAGGAGCGGGGGACGTCGTGGCGTGGTTCAGCACCCACGGTGCCGGTACTTCCGGGACAACCAGCGAACGTCCGACCAAACTGAACAGAAACACTGTTTCTCCTGGTAGATTCACAGGTTAGCAAGTGTCGCCCCCGCGCACGCGGGGCTGATCCCAGCAGCACGCCGGCGATGCTCAGCAGCCGCAGGTCGTCCCCGCATAAGCGGCGGCTGTTCCTTCGACCAAGTCGGCAGGCCCGTATGGATCGAAGTCGTCCACGCGCACGCGGGGCTGATCGCAGGTCGTCGGCACCTCGTCCAGCTCGCCGCTGTAGTCTTCGCGCGCGGGGCTGGTCCTCACGACATCGACCCGGACACCGGGACGTGGCGGTTGTCCCCACGCACGCGGGGCTGGTCCGTGCATGCCGTCCTTGCGGCCGGTGTAGTCGCCGTCGTCCCCGCGCACGCGGGTCTGGTCCCGTGGCAGTGCCGTCGGGGATCGGTGGCGGGATGTCGTCCCCGGTGCAGGCCGGGCCGGTCCGGCGCTCGGCGGGCTGATCGCCCTGCAGCGCGGGTCGTCCCCGCGCACGCGGGGTTGGTCCCATGGTCAGGTCGGGATGCTTGGTCGAGCGTCCGTCGTCCCCGCGCGCGGGGCTGGTCCATTCGTCAACGGCGGCGGCGCAGCGGGGCAGGCCGTCGTCCCCGTGCAGGCGGGGCTGGTCCCCGCTTGGACAGCTCGACGGGGTTATTGGCGACGTTGTCCCGGCGCACGCGGGGCTGGTCCGCCGGTAATGCCACGGGCCAGCGGCTCTTCCCAATTGTCCCCGCGCACGCGGGGCTGGTCCCGTCGCGCGGGCGTCCGGTTCGGACACCTGGCTGTTGTCCCCCGCGCACGCACGCGGGGTTGGTCCCTTCTCGCGCATCACGCGCCCGCCATGGGCTTGTTGTCCCCGCGTACGCGGGGCTGGCCCGCCCTCGATCGCGCCGAGCCCCTTGGTCTTCGCGATCCCCGCGCACGCGGGGCTGGTCCCATGATGTAGGGGACGCCACGGCGGTAGGTGGCGTGGTCCCCGCGCATGCGGGGCTGGTCCCCTCTTCGCCGCCTGTCAGGGCTGCCACTTGCAGTCAGCCCCGCGTACGCGGGGCTGATCCGTGGAGGCCGGCGCCGCATTCGTCGGTGTCCTCGTCGTCCCCGCGCACGCGGGGCTGCTCCTGCATATCAGGCGTTCACCGTCTCGGCGGCTGTGTCTCCCCGCGAACGCGGGGCTGGTCCCACGCCGCCGAGGAAGCCGGTGATCTTGTTCCAGTTCTCCCCGCGCACGCGGGGTTGGTCCGCGCTCGCAGCCGATGCCGTCCTCGTACGGGCCGTCGTCCCCGCGCACGCGGGGCTGGTCCCACCGACCGACTCAAGGCCGGCGGCATCCGGCAGTCATACCCGCGGGGCTGGTCCTATCAACGTGCGTGAGGTGCAGCCTGGGGTGTGGTCGTCCTCGCGCACGCGGGGCTGGTCCCGTCGAGATCTGGCACGCGCTGCGTGACCCGGTCGTCCCCGCGCACGCAGGGCTGGTCCGCTGGGCGCGGACCGCAACCGCCACCGGACACGCGGGGCCTGGACTTTGCGCACGGTCGCCGTGATCCTGACGAATCCGCGCTACACCGGCCGCCAGACCTGGAACCGCCGCGCCACCGACACCAGCGGCCCAGCCGCAACGCCGGCCCTGTCGGCGAAGCCTGCACATCGTGCGCTCGTCACCGAGCAGGACTTCATCGCCGCTCAGCAGATCCGGGCGGCCCGACCAACCACCGACGGCCACGCTCACCGCTTCGCCCTGGCCGGTTTGATCCACTGCGGTGTTTGCGACCGGCGGCTGGACTCGCACTGGAACCATCGGCGTCCGACCTACCGGTGCCGCCACAGTCACACCAGCACCCAACGCGCGGGCCAAGGGCGAGCGAAGACGCTCTACATCCGCGAGGACCACCTCGTCGAGGAGATCAGCATCCGGCTCGGAGATGAAGGCAACGACGGCCATGCCACACCGGAGCTTGACCGAATACGACACAGACGTGTGGCAGCAGCGCTGCGCGACTCAGGAAAGATCATCGTCTGTGACAGCGTCGGATGGCGACTACAGGAGATCGATTCAAGCTGAGCCACGATAGCCCCAGCGTCAAGATCGCGTTTCGCGATCCGTGGGGTAATACTGTGTCCGAGGGGGGACTTGAACCCCCACGCCCGTTAAGGGCACTAGCACCTCAAGCTAGCGCGTCTGCCATTCCGCCACTCGGACCTGCTGAAGAAAGAGTATACGGCCACCCGACCCCGGCGTTCAGGGGGGTGCGGGTCGACGCCCGCGGACGCTCTGGCAAGATCGGCGAGTTCCCCGCCTCCCGTATCGATTCAGCCTCCCCACCTCGGCGAACGCCGCGGAAGTACGCCCGGAACGCTCTCGCCGGACTCGACGGCAGAGGGCATCACGTCCATGCCGCAGGGGTGCGGTTCCGGGTCAGCGGACGAGGCTGGGATGCCCGGCACTTTTCGTGGTTTACAAGACCGTTCCGGCTTCCTAGGATTCGCCGGGCAAGCCAGCGCGTTCGAGCGCCCGCAGGGACTGGAGGTTCCGGTATGGCGCGCGCCGGCCGGCGGGACGATGATCCGTTCTCCGTTGATGAGCTTCTTCGGGAGACCGGGGCTGTTCCGCGCTCTCTCGATGGGTCCGTTCCGACCCTGCGGGTTCGTGAAGACGACACCGGTGAGGGTTACCGGGAACGGCTCGAGCAGCGCGCGCGTGAGGCCGCCGCCGCTCAGCAGCGGGCCGGGCGGCGGATTCGGTGGGTCACCGCTGTCTGTGGTGCCGTTGTGGTTCTGGGCAGTCTCGTGATCATTGCCGTCACCTCCGACAGCTCGCCGGCGCGGCAAACCGCGCTCGCGGCCGACCCGCTCGCTCCCGCGACCACGACTCCGCGGGCCGTGCCCAGCACCCCTGCCTCCAGTGCCAGTCCGGCGCCGGTACCCACTGTGCTGCGGCAGAGCGCCACCTCCGCCTCGGCGACCTCCTCCGCGCCGTCGACCCCGTCCACGTCGCAAGCCGCGCCCCCGCCCGTCCGGATCGCTTCGTGCACCGTGCACTACGCCGTGACCGATCAGTGGAACAACGGCTTCACCGCGAGCGTCGCCGTCACCAACACCGGCAGCGAGACGCTCTCGCCGTGGACCGCCGGGTGGACCTTCACCGCCGGCCAGCGGGTCACGCACAGCTGGAACGGCGACTACTCGCAGAGCGGCTCCCGGGTCACCATGAACGCCGTCTCCTACAACCTGACCCTCGCTCCCGGCGCGACCGTCGACATCGGATTCAACGGCGCCTTCGACCACGGCAACCCTGCTCCCGGCGGGTTCACCCTCAACGGCGCCCGCTGCGGCATCGTCTGATCGGGCACACAGCGGCGGCTAGGTCGTTTCCTCGGGACGGCGGCGCCCCAGCGTTGCTTCCGGGTGCTCGGTGCGGCGGTCGGAGTCGCGCAGCACCTCGCGTGCCTGGCCTTGCGGGTCCGCGCTGTCGACGGCCTGCTCTTCGGGCAGGAGTTCGGCGCGGGTCTCGGCCCGCTCGGCGATCTCGTCACGTGCCATGTCCGGTGGGTACCCGCGCCGGTGCTGTCTCAGACACCTGCTCAATCCCGTGCGCGGCGGTTCCCGGCGGCGTCGCGGCGGAGCTGGTCGGTGTGGGCCGAGATCTCCCCCAGCTGCTCGGCCAGGGCGCCGGTCAGGTGCGGCTGCGCGGCGGCCAGCGGCGGGAGCAGCCGCGCCGGGTCGTCGTCGCCGAGGGCCGCGCCGATGCGGTCGGCCGCCGGCCCGAGGCCGTCGAGTGCGCTCACCCGGCCCGCGAGCTGGCGCAGGATGGCGGAGTTGCGCCGGGCCCAGTCCGCGACGGCCCGGTCGCCCGCCCGCCGGTCACGCTCCGCGTCGACCCGCGCCTCCCCCGTCCTCTCCCCCGTGTGCGACGGCTGCAGCCGCAGGTAACGCCGTTCCGCGGCCTGGCGGCTCGCGACGCCCAGCGCCGGGGCCAGCGCCACCCAGCTGGCACCGGCCGCCCTCGCCGCGGTGATCAGCTCCGGTTCCCAGCCCGCGAGTTCCTCGCGCAGCAGGCGAAGCCCGGACAACGCGGTCAGCAACTGGTCCGGGTCCGCCGAGCCCGTCCGGGCGGCCGCGACCACCTCCTGGAGCCGGCGCAGCGCGCCGGTGGGATCGATCCCTTCCATCACGTCATCCTTTCGACGACTTGTCTCTTGTCATCGTTTTGACGACATGCTAGAACAGAACCGCGTGTTGACACCAGAGTCGTCAAAGCACCAGGAGGTGGATCCCCATGGTGATGCGCACCGACCCGTTCCGCGACCTCGACCGGTTCGCCCAGCAGGTTTTCGGCGCCCCCGGCACCTGGTCGAAGCCGTCCGCGATGCCCATGGACGCCTACCGCGCCGGCGACGAGTTCGTGGTCTGCTTCGACCTGCCCGGTGTCGATCCCGGCGCGATCGAGCTGGACGTCGAGCGCAACGTCCTCACCGTCAAGGCCGAGCGACGGCCCCTTCCGACCGGTGACGACGTCCGGATGCAGGTCTCCGAACGGCCGCTGGGCGTGTTCTCCCGCCAGTTGTTCCTCGGCGACACCCTGGACACCGAGCACATCACCGCCGGCTACGAGGCCGGCGTGCTGACCCTGCGCATCCCGGTCGCCGAAAAGGCCAAGCCGCGGCGCATCGAAATCGACGGCGCCGGCGACCGCAAGGAGATCAAGGCCTGACCCGCCCGAGGTGGGGCCGCGAGCGCGGCCCCACCTCCACCGTGCCGAGGAGGGTTTGCGTTGACCGCAACAGCCATGATCGCCGACCAGGCCCCGGTGACCGTATTGCTGGCGGAGCTGCTGGAACGGATCGACCCCGACGTCTTCGCCGACGAACGCTGGCCGTCGCTGACGTTGAGCGGCCTGATCGAGTACCACCCTTCCCTCGCCGCGGACTGGTCGCGCGTCCGCGGTGTCGCGGCCGTACCGGCCATCTGGGACGCCGACAGCAGCCTGGTGCTGTCCGTGGCACTCGACCGTCCCGCCACCCAGGAGACGGTGAACGTGTTGCGGCGCCACGAAAGGCTCGCCGCGATGGCACTGGTCGTCGCCGAAGCGGCGCGGCCGGACCGGACCGGCCAGATGCTGGAGTTCCTGCAGTCGCGAGCCGCGCTGGAGGAGGCCAAGGGCATCGTCATCGCCCTGCGCCGCTGCGACCCCGACGAAGCCTGGGCCACGCCGCGGCGGGCGAGCCAGGAGTTCAACGTCAAGGTGCGTGAACTCGCCGTCGCGCTGGTCGAACTGCTCGCCGGGGCCCCGGCGAGCCAGCCGGACGGCGACCGGGCGATCCGCCCGGGCCCGCTCGCGCGTCATGCCGCCCAGCAGGTGCTGCGCGCGCTCGAAGGAGCCCGTCCGGCGCGAAACTGACTCAGGCCCGTTCGACGCGGAAGACCGCGATACGGCCGGCTGCCGCCGCGACCCCGTCCGGTGTCGGCGCTTCCGCGAGGCCGGTCGTGACGAACCGCTTCCCCACGCTCGGCGGGCTCGTCTCCACCAGCTTGCGCAGGACGGGCCGCCGCTCCTCGACCGGCAGCTCGGCCAGCCGTGCGGCGGACGAGCGCCGGCCACGGGTGAGCGTCACTTCGGCCGCGGCCCGCACGTTCGCCACCCAGGCCGCCTTCGGGTAGGCCTGGACGATGTAGCGGTCGCCGTCGAGGGGGATGACCGCGATCGGGAACGTGCGCGGGACGCCGGTGCGCCGCCCGGGCACCGTGAGCAGCTGCATCGGGCCGAAGGCGACACCGAGCCGCTGCAGTCCCACGACGATCTTGTTGCCGGCGTTGACCATCCGGCGGTAGCTCTGTGCTGATGTCATACCCCGACAGTACACCCGATCATATGAAACTCATATGATCGGGTTCTCGTATTCGCTCGCGGCCCGGGCCGGGCGGCAGCGGGGTGAGCACCGCCGGTCAGGAGCAGACGGGCTGTTCCGCCGGCTGCGGCTTCGGGCTCAGCACCCCGGCGAACACCGCGGCCAGCACGCACAGCACCACGGGCACCGCGAAGGTGACGTTCAGCGGCATCCACCGGGTCAGCCCGCCGATGAGCGCCGGACCCGCCAGCAAGCCGACGTAGCCCAGGCCGACGACGCGGGCCATCAACGCGCCCGACGCCCGGGTGTCCAGGTTGCCCGCCGCCGTGAACAGCTGCGGGACGCCGCCCGAGAGGCCGAGGCCGAACAGCGCCCAGCCCACCAGGGAAAGCGGCACCCACGGAGCCGCCGCGGCCGTCGTCAGGCCGGCCGCCGCCAAGGCCGCGCCGTAGCGGACGATCGCCGCCGGGCCCGCCCAGGCCGCGACGCGGTCGGTCAGGAACCGGCCGGTCGTCATCGCGACCGCGAACGCGCCGTACGCCAGGGCCGCGGTCGACGCCGACGTGCCGAGCACCTTTTCCATGTGCAGCGCGGCCCAGTCGTTCGCCACGCCCTCCGAGAGCATCAGCGCGAGGGCCAGCAGGCCGAGCAGCCACACCGTCTTGCCCGGTGGGCGGCGGCGCGCCGGCCGCGGTGTCTCCGGCGAGCCCGCCGGCGCCGGCGCGTCGGACGGCTCCATCAGGAACCGCGCGGAGACCAGGGAAAGCAGCAGGCACAGCGCGCCGGTGCAGGTGAGGGTGACGCCGGTGGGCACGCCCGCGCCGAGCGTCGCCGCGCCGATGACCGCGGCGATCGCGCCGCCGATCGACCACATCGCGTGGAACGCCGCCATGATCGGGCGCGGGTAGGCGCGCTCGACCACGACGGCGTGCGCGTTCATGCCGACGTCGATGGCGCCGTTGCCGAAGCCGAACAGCGCGAGCGCGAGTCCCAGCGTCCACCAGGAGTTCGCGAATCCGGGGCCGCACAGCGAAAGACCGAGGAAGATCCCGGCGGCGGGCACCAGCCGCCGGTGGCCGAGCCGGTCGGCGAGGGGCCCCGCCACCTGCATGCCGGCGAACGCGGCGCCGCCGAGCACCAGCAGCAGTGCGCCCAGCGTGCTGTGCGAGATGCCGGTCGCGCGCTCGACGTTCGGGATGTGCACCACCCACATGCCCATGCCGAACCCGTTGAGGCCGAAGAACATGAAGGTCGCGAACCGGGCGGCGCGCGGGCGGGACAGGGCGGTCGTCATCGGCTCTCCGTAGGGACGGCGACGTGCACGAGCACACCGCGTTCGGCCAGCGCCGCGCGCTGGTCCTCGGGCGCGCCCGGATCGGTGATCACCACGTCCGGGCGGTCGGCGGGGCAGACGTGGGCGAGCGCGGCGCGGCCCCACTTGGCGCTGTCGGCGAGCACGATCACGCGGGCCGCGACGGCCAGGGCCTGCTGCTTGACCTCGGCGTCGCCGAGGTCGAAGGCGGTGAGCCCCGAGCCGACGTCGAACGCGCACGGGCTCAGCACCGCGACGTCGAACCGCAGTGCCCGCAGCGACGCCAGCGTCAGCGGCCCCACCAGGGACTGCTCCCCCGGCCGCGGCTCACCGCCGGGCAGCAGCAGCCGGACACCGGGCGAGTCCGCCAGCTCGCGGGCCGCGTGCAGGGAAAGCGGCATCACCGTGATCGTGCGCCCGCGCAGCAGCCGCGCCAGTTCCAGCGCGGTGGTGCCGCTGTCGAGCACGATCGTCTCGCCGTCGCGGATCAGCTCGGCCGCCGCCACCGCGATGGCCCGCTTCGCCTCGATCGCGGCCGTCGCGCGGGCGGCGAACGGCGGTTCGATCCCCGACGGCGACGCCGGGACGGCCCCGCCGTGCACCCGCCGCAACACACCCCGGGAGGCCAGCTGGTCGAGGTCCCGCCGGACGGTCATCTCCGACGCGCCGGTCGCCTCGGCCAGCTCGGCGACGCCGACCTGGTCGGCGGCACGCAACCGTTCGACGATGACCCGTTGCCGTTCCGCGCTCTTCACGCCGTGATGCTCGCAAGCCGCACGCGTTCGCACAATCAAATTGTTCGTCCGATCACTCAGGTTGTGCGAACGCGCGGTGCGGCATGATGGGGCCGTGCACGCCGCCGAGACGACCGCGACCCCGTGACCGGGGGTTACCTGAAGGGCCGGATCCGCCGCGAGGACATCATCACGGCGGCCGCCACGGTGTACGGCGAACTCGGCTACCACGGCTCTTCCCTGCGCGCGATCGCCAAGCGCGTCGGGATTTCGCACGCCGGCCTCCTCTACCACTTCCCCACCAAGGAGGCCCTGCTCGCCGCCGTGCTCGAACGGCGGGACGCCGAGGACTCCGAGCGCGAACAGCTGACGGTGCCGCCCGGGCTGGACGTCCTGCGCCACTTCGTCGCGCTGGCCGGGTACAACGTCCGCCACCCCGGCATCGTCGACCTCTACTCGCGGCTGGCCGCCGAAGCGGTCGCCCCGGACCACCCGGCGCACGAGTACTTCGTGCGCCACTACCAGGCCGCGCGCGCCGGCGTGCACGAGTCGTTCGCGGCCCTCGCCGCCCGCGGCGAGCTGCGGGCGGGCGTCGAACCCGGGATGGCGGCGCTGACGTTCATCGCGCTGATGGACGGGCTGCAGGTGCAGTGGCTCACCATGCCCGGCGACGTCGACCTCGTCGGCTCGCTGCGCAGCTACTTGCAGAACGTGCTCACCGTCCCGTTCTAGAGGCTCTTCGCGTACGGGTCCCAGCCCGCCGGCAGGGCGGGCGGGACGGCGGTGGCGCTGCCGACCTCCACGGACTGCCCGCGGTTCAAGGACTCTTTGATCGCCAGCAGCGCGTCGAGCACGTGGTAGGCCAGCTCGCCGGACGCGCGTTCGGGCACCCCTGCCCGGATCGCCCTGGCCAGTTCCAGCGTGCCGGTGCCCCGCGAGGCCGCGTGCCCGTGAGCCGCCAGTTCTTCCGGCTCGCCGTCCCCGGACCGGTACAGCCGTGTCGGGCCGTCGAACCGGTTGGGGTCCGGCAGCACGGCGGTGCCGAGCGTGCCGGTCAGCTCGACGAACCCGACCCGCCTCAGCGCCGAATCGAAGCTCAGCACGAGCTGGGCGGAGCTGCCCGCCTCGAACTCGACGAGCGCGGTGACCGTGGTCGGCACCGTCACCGGGAACGCGGTCCCGGCCCGCGGGCCGGACCCGATGACGCGGGTTTCCCGCGCCCGGCCGCCGGCCCCGGTGACGCGCCGGATCGGGCCCAGCAGGTGCACCAGCGTCGTCAGGTAGTACGGGCCCATGTCGAGCAGCGGCCCGCCGCCAGCCTGGAACAGGAACTCCGGGGCCGGGTGCCAGCTCTCCGGCCCGGGCACCTGGAACAGCGCGATCGCCGTCAGCGGCTGCCCGATCCGCCCCGCGTCGACGGCCTGGCGGGCGGTCTGCAGCCCGGCGCCGAGGACGGTGTCGGGCGCGCCGGCCACCCGCAGGTTCTTCTCCCGTGCGCGATCCAGCAGCTTGCGGCCGGTCTGGCGGTCGAGGGCCAGCGGCTTCTCGGCCCAGACGTGCTTGCCCGCCTCCAGCGCGGCGAGCCCGACCTCGACGTGTGAAGCCGGGACGGTCAGGTTGACGACCAGCTCGACATCCGCGTCGCCGAGCAGTTCGGCCACCGTGCCCGAACGCGGCACTCCGAACCGGTCCGCCCGCGCCGCCGCGCGGCCGGTGTCGAGGTCGGCGATCCGCAGCACCCGGACGTCCGGGAAGCTCGTGAGGTTTTCGAGGTAGGTGCCGCTGATGGTGCCGGCGCCGACGATCCCGACGCCGACCGGGCCGCCGGTCACCGGACGGCGCCGGTCAGGAAGGCGTGGCTGGCGGCGAGGGCCTCGAAGAGGTCGCCGTCGAAGGCGTCGAACTCGACCACGCGCAGCGCGTCCGGCGCGGCCGCGAGCACTTCGGCGACCGGGATCCGGCCCTGCCCGGCCGGGACCTGGCCGGTGGCGTCGGTGGCGAGGCCGCCGTCCTTGACGTGGATCGCGCGGACGCGGTCGCCGAGGCGCCGCAGCAGGGCGGCCGCGTCTTCGCCGCCCGCGGCCGCCCAGTAGGTGTCGATCTCCAGGGCCACAGCCGGGTCGAGCCGGTCGGCGAACACTTCCAAGGCGCTGCGGCCGTCGATCCGGGACTCCAGCTCCCACCAGTGGTTGTGGTAGCCGACGCGGACGCCGTGTTCGGAGGCGAGCTTGGCGGCGGCGTTGAGCGCCTCCGCCGTCGCCGCGATGCCGGCCGGGTCCTGCCACTGCTCCGGCCGGACCATCGGGTCGATCACCAGGCCGATGCCCAGTTCGGCCGCGGCCGCGAACACGGCGGGCTGGTCGGTCCCGATCAGCCGGGCGTGCGCGGTCGGCGCGGTGAGGCCGTTCGCGGGCAGGCCGGCCCGCAGCGCTTCGGCGTTCTCGACGACGCCGTACGGCTCGACCTGCGTGAAGCCGATCGCGGCGAGCCGCCGCAGGGTGCCGGCGGGATCGGCCGCGAAGGCGTCGCGGACCGAATACAGCTGCACGGAAAGCAGGCTCATCCCGGCTCCTGAGGTCACGGTGGCGGCCGCCCGCCACGGCTGTCCCCAATTCCTACCACCTGGTCGAAATTCCCACCAGGGATTTCGCGGCCGCCCGGCGCCGCACGTCGCTGTTTCGGCAAGCGCGTTTTGGCAACCGGCCGATGGGGCAGTAACCCGAAGAGGGGAACCCAGCGACCGATCCGGGAGGCGCGGCGAGTGGACAGGTCAGGGGACGAAACGGACACGCCGGCCGTCGGCCACCCGGCGTTCCGCCGCGACCTGACCGAGCTGTCCGAGGCCGTGCGAGACCTCGACCGCCGGATCGACCAGCACCTGGAACGCCTGCGCCGGGAACGCGCCCAGCGCTTCCGCGCCCGTGACGACATCCCGGACCAGCGGCTCCGCCCGAGCGGCTGAACGGGCGACCTCGCGTTTACCGCCCGGACGCGGCCTACTACGCTGGGTGGCGCAACGCCGCCCGCCGAAGTCCTGCGAGGTCGCCATGTCCGACACCCCGCCCGCGCTGTCTCCGAGCCAGAAGCCGGTGGGAGTCGACCCCGACCGCCCGAGCATCGCGCGCATCTACGACGGGTTCCTCGGCGGCCACAACTTCTACGAAGTCGACCGCGTGGTGATGGAGAGGATCCGCGCGGCGGTCCCGGAAGCGGTGGACATCGCCCGCGGCAACCGCGGGTTCCACAACCGCGCATTGCGGATGCTGGCGAACCAGACCGGGATCCGGCAGTACGTCGACTGCGGGTCCGGGCTGCCGACGGCGGAGAACACCCACCAGATCGTGCAGCGCATCGACAAGGACAACACAGTCGTCTATATCGACAACGACCCGGTCGTGCTCGCGCACGGCCGCGCGCTGCTCGTCGAAAACGACTTCACCCACATGGTCGAGGCGGACATCTTCAAGCCGCAGGGCGTCCTGAGCCACCCGGACGTGCTGCGGCACATCGACTTCTCCGAGCCCGTCGCGCTGCTGCAGGTCGGCACGATGCACCACTTCGAGGGCGACGGCGTCGTCGACATCATGCGCGAGTACATCGACGCGCTGCCGTCGGGCTCGTACGTCGTGCTGTCGCACTTCTTCGACCCCGAAGTGCCGGACCTGACCGAGATCGCCAAGCGCATCGAGCAGATCCTCGTCCAGGGCCCCCTCGGCGCCGGCCGCTTCCGCACCCGCACGGAGATCGAGGCGATGATGGACGGCCTCGAGCTGGTCCAGCCGAACGCGACGTCCGAGCCGGGCCTGGCGGTGTGCGACGAGTGGTGGCCGGACGGCCCCCGGCTGACGCCGCTGAGCGGCTCGGCCCGCTGCGTCGCCGGGGTCGTCGGCCGCAAGCCGTAAGCCGGCCACCGCACGGATCACGCGATGGTGCGGAGGCGGCGGATCGCGAAGAAGACCAGCGCCGCCGCCAGCAGCACGAAGATCCCGGTCTCGATGCCCTGGAAGGTCCAGAACCGGTCCCCCGGCTGGTACCGCAGCCAGTTGTAGGCGCCCGGCCCGGCCTCGGTGGCGCCGCAGCCGCCGGGTGGGCAGGGACCGATCTGCGCGCCCGGCAACACCAGCTCGCCCGCGGCATTGCGGACTCCGTTGTCGAGGACCCAATCCCCCGACGCGGAGTTCGGCGTCTGCCTGCTGTCGGGCGCGAACGACAGGGTCCGCGCCGGCAGGTACCGCGGCCGGGCCAGGACCTCGATCGCCACGCGGATCGCCGCGAACCCGACCAGGGCGATCCCCATCGCGGGCAGGACTTTCCGCCAGTACGTCCCGGCGAAGACGCCCAGCGCCAGCGCGAACAGCGTGTACGCGACGGGAACGATCCCCTGGACATCGAACGAGATGTAGGTCAGCCGGCCGGTGCTCGCCGAGACCAGCGGCTGGAACCACCACGACACCCCCAGCGCGTAACCGACCGCCAGCACCGCGGTGATCGCGCCGAGCAGGCCGAACTTGACCAGCGCCCAGTGCAGGCGGCTCACCCCCTGTGTCCACACGAGACGGTGCGTGCCCTGCTCGACCTCGCGGGCGACCAGCGGCGCGCCGAAGAAGACGCCGACCAGGACCGGCAGGACCACGAACAGCACCGCGACGAACACCATGCCGCTGAACTGCTGCTGGAACTGGTGCCCGAGGCTTTCGCAGCGCGCCGTCGCTTCGGTCTGCGTGATCATCGACGCGCTGCCGAGCGCGGCCCGGCAGCCGGGCAGGCCGAGGCTGTCGTACTTCGCGTGCATGGCCAGGCCCGTGGGCACCATGATCGCGGCCAGCGCGATCAGCGCACCGAAGGTGAACAGCGCCTGCTTGCGGTGCTGGCGCCAGGTCAGCCAGATCATGCGGGCACCTCCCACGCGGCCGCGCTCACCCGGGCGCCGGCATCGTCGAGGTAGGCCAGCACCACGTCTTCCAACGTCACTTCGTGCTCCGTCCACAGTGGATCGATCGGGCCGTCGCCGCGGCGGACCAGCAGCGTCGACTGGCGTTCGGTGTGGCTCGCCCGGACCACTTCCGCCACCCCGGCGATGGATTCGCTGCCCGCCCGCGGGCCGACGAGCGTGCGGTGCCCGTCGAGCAGTTCCTCGACGGCGCCGGTCAGCCGGACGCGCGAAGCCTGCAGGACGACCAGGTGGTCGCAGGTCCGTTCGAGGTCGGCGAGCAGGTGGGAGGACAGCAGTACGGTGGTCTCGCTCTCGGCGACCGCACCCATCAGCGTCTGCATGAACTCGCGGCGGGCGAGGGGGTCGAGGCTCGCGATGGGCTCGTCGAGCAGGAGCAGCCGGGGGCGCTTGGCCAGGGCCAGCGCCAGCGCGACCTGCGCCCGCTGGCCGCCCGAGAGCTTGCCGACCGGCTTGTCCGGCGGGATGCCGAGCCGGGCGAGCCGTTCGCGGGCGAGCGCGGTGTCCCAGCGGCGGCGGTTGAGCTTGGCGCCCATGGTGATCAGCTCCGCCGCGGTGAAGTCCCGGTAGAGCGGGGTGTCCTGCGCGACGAACCCGATGTCGGCGAGGACGGACCGCGGGTCGCGCCCGAACACGCGCACCTCCCCCGCGTCGGGCCGCAGCAGCCCGACGGCCAGGTGCAGCAACGTCGTCTTGCCCGCGCCGTTCGGGCCCACCAGCGCGGCGATCCGCCCGGCAGGCAACTCCAGCGCGCAGTCCCGCAACGCCCAGGCGCGCCCGTACCGCTTGCCCAGCACGCGGGCTTCCAGCGCCAGTTCCATTCCGGACTCCCTATCCCAGTTCGTGCGGCACCCGGGTGCCGCGAATCGTGGTCTCGATCAGTGCCGCGATGTCGTCGGCCGACATCCCCGCGGCGTCGGCGCGCTCCAGCCAGGCCACCAGTTCGTCCCGCAGCTGCGCCTGGCTGCCCAAGGACGGGCCGGCCAGGCTGCCGGTGACGAACGTGCCGACCCCCGGCTTGCCCTCGGCCAGCCCTTCCAGCACGAGCTCGCGGTAGGCCTTGAGCACGGTGTTCGGGTTGATCGCCAGCTCCTGGGCCACTTCCCGCACCTTCGGCAGCTGGTCGCCGGGGCACAACAGGCCGACCCGAAGCGCTTGTTTCACCTGCACGACGAGCTGCATGTACGTGGCAACCCGGGAGCGGCCGTCGAGGACGAACTCGATCACCTGCCCACCCTCCTATTGTCCTACGACATTAAGACAACACCCTCGGACGCGGGACTGTCAAGGAGACGCGGGCGGGCATAGGGTTTCGTCCGGGACGCACACCGGCACCGGGAGGCAGGCATGTCGTTGTTGGACGGGCTCGGCAAGGCGATCGCCGGCGGCGCGATCGAGATCGTCGACCTCACCGCTCCCCTGAGCTCGAGCACGCCGATCCTGCAGCTGCCGGAGCCGTTCGCCAACACCATCCCGTTCCGGCTGGAGGAGATCAGCCGCTACGACGAGCGGGGCCCGCGCTGGTACTGGAACGACATCCACACCGGCGAGCACACCGGTACCCACCTCGACGTCCCGGTGCACTGGGTGTCCGGAAAGGACGGTCACGACGTCTCTCAGGTGCCGCTGAAGACGCTCGTCGCCCCCGCGGTCGTGCTGGACTTCTCCGCGCAGGCCGCGAAGGACCCGGACTTCCTCCTCTCCATCGACGACGTCCACGCGTGGACGGCCGAGCACGGGCCGCTGCCCGACGGCGGCTGGCTGCTCTACCGCACCGGCTGGGACGCGCGCAGCGGCGACCAGGAGGAGTTCCTCAACGCCGACGAAACCGGGTCGCACACGCCGGGTGTCTCGCCGGAGTGCGCGCGGTGGCTCACCGAGGAAACGCCGATCACCGGGCTCGGCGTCGAAACCGTGGGCACCGACGCGGGCCAGGCACCCGGGCTCGAGCCGATGTTCCCCTGCCACGAACTCCTGCTGGGCGCCGGGAAGCACGGCCTGACGCAGCTGCGGAACCTCGCTTCGCTACCGCCGACCGGCGTGCTGCTGGTGGTTTCGCCGCTGCCGATCGTCGGCGGCTCCGGCAGTCCCGCGCGCGTGCTGGCGCTGGTGGAGCGGTGAACGTCGCCGAGCTCGTCGGCCGCACCCTGGCCGGCCTCGGCGCCGGGACCGCGTTCGGCGTGGTGGGCAGCGGCAACTTCGAGGTGACCAACGCGCTGCGCGCGGGCGGCGTCCGGTTCGTCGCCGCCCGGCACGAGGGCGGCGCGGCGAGCATGGCCGACGCCTACGCCCGGATCAGCGGCAAGGTGCCGGTGCTGTCGCTGCACCAGGGCTGCGGGCTGACCAACGCCATGACCGGGATCGCCGAGGCGGCCAAGAGCCGGACGCCGATGCTCGTGCTGACGGCCGATTCCGCGGCGTCGTCGGTGTTGTCGAACTTCCGCGTCGACCAGGACGGCCTGGCCGCCGCGGTCGGCGCGGTGCCGGAACGCGTGCACTCGGCCGCGAGCGCGGTCGCCGACACCGTCCGGGCCTTCCGGACCGCGCGGCAGCAGCGCCGGACCGTGGTGCTGAACCTGCCGCTCGACGTGCAGGCCCAGCCCGCGCCGGCGCAGCCCTCACCGCCATCGGTTCCGGGGCCCGCGCCGGTGCGGCCGGACGGCGGTTCGGTGACCGCGCTCGCCGACCTCCTCGCCGCCGCCGAGCGGCCGGTGTTCATCGCCGGCCGCGGCGCCCGCGGGAGCCGGGAACCGTTGCGGGCACTGGCTTCCCGGTGCGGGGCGCTGCTGGCGACGTCCGCCGTCGCGCACGGGCTGTTCCACGGCGAGGAGTTCGCGCTGGGCATCTCGGGCGGGTTCTCGTCCCCGGTGGCCGCCGAGCTGATCGTGGGCGCCGACCTGGTCGTCGGCTGGGGGTGCGCGCTGAACATGTGGACCACGCGCCACGGGTCGCTGCTCAGCCCGCACGCGAAGCTCGCGCAGGTCGATGTCGAGCAGGCGGCTCTCGGCGCGCACCGCCCGATCGACCTCGGCGTCGTCGGCGACGTCGCCTGCACCGCTGCGGACGTTCTCGCCGTGGCGAAGGAGCGCAAGGGCTATCGCACGGAAGACGTCGCCGCCCGGATCGCGGCCGGGCGCTGGAACGACGTCGAGCACGACGACCTCTCCCGCGGCGGCCGGATCGACCCGCGGACGCTGAGCAAGCTCCTCGACGAGCTGCTGCCCGCCGAGCGGATCGTCTCGATCGACTCGGGCAACTTCATGGGTTATCCGAGCGCGTACCTCTCGGTGCCCGACGAACAGGGGTTCTGCTTCACACAAGCGTTCCAGAGCATCGGGCTGGGCCTGGGCACGGCGATCGGCGCGGCGCTGGCCCGCCCGGACCGGCTGCCGGTGCTCGGCACCGGCGACGGCGGGCTCCACATGGCACTGTCCGAACTGGACACCGCGGTCCGGCTCAGGCTGCCGCTGGTCGTGATCGTCTACAACGACGCCGCCTACGGCGCGGAGATCCACCACTTCGGCGACGCCGACATGACGACCGTCCGGTTCCCCGACTCCGACTTCGCCGCGATCGGCCGCGGTTTCGGCTGCGCCGGGGTGACCGTCCGGTCCGCCGAAGACCTCTTCGCCGTGCGCGAGTGGCTCGCCGGACCGCGCACCGCGCCCCTGGTGATCGACGCGAAGATCGCCGACGACGGCGGTTCGTGGTGGCTGGCGGAGGCGTTCCGGCACTGACCTGTCCTTGACAGCGGTCCGGGCGAGCTGGATGCTGGCCGAGTTGTCCTATAGTCGTAGGACAGTGGGGGAACTACTCCGGGAGCTTTCATGCGCTTCTTCCGTACGGTCATGACCGTGCTCGTGGCCGCCACGCTGGTGGCCGCCCCGGCCGACGCGAGCCAGCCGCGGCCGCCTTCCCATCCCGCGGGCGCCCTGCTCGCCGCGTTCGACGACCACGCGATCGTCGCGAAGTCGAGCCCGGACGTCGGGACGTTCCTGTTCGACCTCGTCCGCGACCCGCGTTTCCCGGGCAAGGTGAACGACATCGCCGTGGAGTGCGGGAACGCGCGTCTCCAGCCGCTGCTGGACGCCTACATCGCCGGCGGCGACGTCCCCGGCATCAACCGCGTCTGGCGTGAGACGACCCAGCCGAGCTGCGGGTTTTCGACGTTCTACGAACAGCTTTTCGCCCTGGTGCGCCAGGTCAACACAACGTTGCCGGCGGCGCGGAAGATCCGCGTGCTGGCGTGCGACCCGCCGATCGACTGGAGCGCGGTCCACGCCCCGGCAGATCTGGAGCCGTTCATGGACCGGGACGCGTCGATCGTGTCCGTGGTGAAAACGCAGGTGCTGCAGAAGCATCGCAAGGCGCTGATGTTGTTCGGCCTGGGACACTTGACGCACGACGGCGGCAGCGGCGCGGTGGCGCAGCTGGAGCGCGAGTACCCGAGCGCGGCGTACGTCATCGCGGATCACCGCGGCTTCGCCTCGGACAACGCGCGGCTCGAACAGCGGCTGGGGTCGTGGCCGGCCTTGGTGCCACTGAAGGGTTCCTGGCTGGGCACGCTCGACACGAGATACTTCCCGACGAACCGCGACTACCCACCGGGCACGCACGGATATCCGGGCGTGGACGCGTATCTGTACGAGGGCCCGGCCGACCTGCTGCTGCGCGAACCGCTGTCGGCCCGCGCGGTGCTGGACCAGGCCTACCTCACCGAGTTGCGCCGCCGGGCGACCGCGGTGGACGCGCCGCCGGACTCGATCGAGTGGCCGGAGACGTTCTTCGAGCGGGAGCGAACGTCCGGGGTCCTGCTGCGCGGCTAGCGGCGCAAGATCAGCCTCGGCCCGTGGTTCCGGCCGGCTTTCCTGCTGCACGCACTGCGCCGGCTGCGCGGCACCCGCCTCGACCCGTTCGGCCGGGCACATGTCCGGCGGGTCGAGCGCGAGCTGATCGACGACTACCGCGCCGTGGTCCTGCGAGCTCTCCAGGACGTCGACCGGGACCGGGTGCTGGCGCCGGCCGAGCTCCCCGACGTCATCCGCGGCTACGAGGGCGTCAAGCTGGCGAACGTGGCCCGGTACCGCGAACGGCAGGCCGAAATCCTCACGCGCGCAGGTAACTGAGCATCGACTGGGTCTCGTCGGAGACGCGCAGCTTCGCGCTGACGTCCCCGGCGTGCCGCCGCGCGGCTTCGGTGCCGATGCCGAGCAGCCGCCCGATCGTGGGCACCGAATGGCCTTCGGCCAGCAACGCCACGACCTCGCGTTCGCGCTCGGTGAGCGTCGCCACGGGGTCGCCGGGCCGCGGCCTGGCCAGCTGGACCGCGACGACGTCCCGGTCCAGCACCGTGCCACCGGCGGCGACGCGCCGCAGGGCGTCGAGGAACTCGTCGGGCTTGCCGACCCGTTCCTTCAGCAGGTACCCGGCTCCCCCGCCGCCGGCGGCCAGGAGGTCACCCGCGTAGCCGTCTTCGACGAACGCCGAAAGCGCGAGGATCGCCAGCCCCGGCACCCGGCGGCGCGCCTCCAGAGCGGCGCGGAGCCCTTCGTCGGTGAACGTCGGCGGCATCCGGACGTCGACGACGGCCAGGTCCGGCGCCTGCGCCTCGACCGACGTCACCAGGTCACCGGGGTGGTCCACGGCGGCGACGTCGAAGCCTTCGCTGCGCAGGAGCAGCACCAGCCCCTCCCGCAGCAGGGCGTCGTCCTCCGCGATCACGATGCGCACGGCGGCTGCCTCCTCGCGTCCACGTCATCCCCTGCCTGGATGCACGGACGCGCGAGCGGAACCGTTCAGCTGTCGCCGGACCAGCCGCTCAGCCGGGTCAGCAGGCGTTCGAGCACCTGCGGGTCCGCGACCACCGGATCGCCGGAGACCGGCTCGTCGACCAGGGTCCGGCGGTCCTGCCGCCGCGGCAGGCGCACCTGCCGCGCGGTCATCCCGCCCGGCAGCGGCAGCTCGCACCACGTCGTGCGGCCTCCGCCGTCGGCGGGCGCGACGCCCATCCGCTCGCCGAGCCGGGCCTGCGGTTCCGGCCGCCCGGGCACGTCGTCGTCGACCTCGATCGAGAGCACCTCGGCGCGGAGCCGCAGCCGCAGCGTGACGAACGCGGGCGCCTTCGGGTCGCTGGCGTCGATCACCGCCTCGACCAGCCGTTTCGCGGTGCCGGTCACCTGCTCGAGCATCGGCATCAGGGACCAGTCGGTGAGAATCAGGCGGACGAAGAGCTCCGTCACCGGCAGCGCGCTGGGCTGCGCGACGAGCCGGATGTCGTCCATCTGGGAGGTGTGCGCGCTCAACCCTGACCTTCCTCACCCAGGTGTGACCGTTCCGGGTCCCGCATCTTGCCACCCGGCCTCCGGCGGCACGGTACCGGCCGCGTTCACGTTGCTACCGTCGGGGCCATGAGTGAGCTGGTCGAGGACGAGGCGTCCCGCGCCGAGCGGCTGCTGGACGCGCAGGCGAAGGCGGTCGAGCTGTTCGCGGCGGTGGCGGACCGCGGCATCCTGGCGCCCGGCGTCCGGGAGACCGAGGCGAGCGACGCGATCCGCGACCTGGCCGGTGACCTGCTCGGCATCCGCCGCTACTGGCACAAGCGGATCGTCCGGGCGGGCGTCAACACGCTGCGGCCGTACCGCGAGAACCCGCCGAACCGCGTCCTCGGCGAGGACGACATCGCGTTCGCCGACTTCGGCCCGATCTTCGAGGACTGGGAAGCGGACTTCGGCCGGACGTTCGTGCTGGGCGACGACCCGGTCAAGCACCGGCTGCGCGACGCCTTGCCGAAGGTGTTCGACGCCGGCCGCGCGTACTTCGCCGCGCGGCCGGACATCACGGGTGCCGAGCTGTACGCGCACATGGTGGAGCTGGCGCGGGAGGCGGGCTGGGAGTTCGGCGGCGAGATCGCGGGCCACCTGGTCGGGCAGTTCCCGCACGAGACGATCGACGGCGCCCGCATCGACTCCTACATCGCCCCCGGCAGCGACGGCCCGATGCGGCGCCCGGACTCGGCCGGGCACGCGTCCCACTGGATCCTCGAGGTGCACCTCGTGGACCGGGCGCTGGGCATCGGCGGGTTCTTCGAGCAGCTCCTCGACATCGGGCCGAGCGCCGCGAACTCCTGACCGGCACGCACCGAGCGCCCCAATGCCACATTGGGTGCGTCCAGCGCACCCAATGTGGCGTTCGGTGCGTCTGACGCACCCAATGCCACATTGGGGCGTTTGGGCCGGGTCAGACGCGGGCCGGGACCCACAGCTCGTCGATGGCGCTTTCCGCCGCCGCCAGGCTCTCCTCGGCGAGGGGGATGAGCTCCGCGAGCGCCGGGCGCACCGGCGCGAGCGTCAACTCCGCCGTGATGAACCGCGGCTCCAGCCCGGTCAGCGAGACGCCGTGAGGCAGCCACTGCTGGGCGTGGTCCCAGCCCTCGCGGGGCGTGCCGTCGCCGTATCCGCCGCCGCGGGCGGCCAGCACGACGAACTCCCGGCCGCCGAGGAGGCCGGCGTACGTCTCGGAGTCAACCGAAAGTCCCGGGGCGATGAGGTGGTCGACCCACGTCTTGACGCTGCTCGGCGGCCCGAAGTTGTACAGCGGCAGGCCCAGCAGCACCGTGTCGGCCGCCTTGACCTCGTCGATGACTTCCCGCGTCCGCGCCCACGACGCGGCCTGCTCCGGGGTGTGCTGCTCCGGTGGCACGTTCCGGGCCAGGCCGCCCGCCGCGTCGAAGTGGGGCAGGGGGTTCGCGCCCAGGTCGCGGTAGGTGAGCGTGCCGTCCGGGTGCGCGGCACGCCACGCCGCCGCGGCCCTCGCGGTGAGACGGCGGCTCACCGAACCGTCGCCCTGGATGCTCGAGTCGATGTGGAGGAGATGCGCCATGTCGTTAGCCGCCCATAGATCGTTGGTGTAGGACAAACTATTGATAGCACATCGACCATTGCTGTGCCCATATACTGGGCGCATGACCTCGCTGCCGGTCGTCAACCAGCCGCCCCACCGGTGCGGCGCGCTGGTCGACCACCTCGCCCGCCGGCTGCGGCTGCGCAGCGAGTCGGTGCTGGCCCCGCTGGGGCTGCGGCCGCGGCACCTCATCGCGCTCACCGTGCTGCGCGACCAGGGCGGCAGCTCGCAGCAGGACCTGGCGAAGATCCTGGAAATGGACGGCACCAACGTCGTCACCCTGCTCAACGAGCTCGAGGCCGAGGGCTTGATCGAGCGGCGCCGCTCCCCCGCGGACCGCCGCCGCCACCTCGTCGAGCTCACCGACGTGGGCACGAAGCTGCTCGCGCGCGCCGAGTTCGCGCTCACCGCGGTCGAGGACGAGGTGTTCCACGCCCTCGGCGACGACCAGCGCGAGACGCTCTACGAACTCCTGCAGCAGGCGGCCAGCAGGACCGGCGCGGAAGCCTGCCGGGAAAACACCGCCGGCTGCTGAGCTTCAGCCCGGCGGCGGGAAGAGCCGCGGCAGGAACCCGAGCATCAGCGCCGACCAGGTCACGTGCGTCAGCAGGGGTGCCTGCACACCGCCCGACCGGTGGCGTTGCGCGGCGAAGAGCGTCCCCATCACCGCCGACGCCAGCACGAGCGCGGGATTCCTCGTCGCCGTCGTCGAAAGCACGTACACCGCGGTGGACCCCCGCGCGCCGAGGACGTCGTAGAGCGCGCCGCGGAAGAACACCTCTTCCGCCGCGCCCGTGACCAGCGTCGCCGCCACCACCGAGACCGCCGGGCCGTGGTGGGCGTGGTCGAGCACGCCGGCGATCGCGCGGCGCAGCGGCGGGATGCGCCGGGCCACCAGGGCGCACCCGTAGAACACGCCGAACGCGCCCGCGCCCGCGGCCACCGGCTGGACGACGTCCCGGCGGCCCCGGCGCACCGGCCCGGCCGCGCGGGCGCCGGCGAACCACGTCGCCGCCACCGACGCGGTGAGGACGGGGAACCGGCGCGACCCGGGACGGCTGGCCAGCGACGCGCCGAGCAGCCCGGACCCGGCGGCCGTCACGCCGGCGAGGAACGCCTTCACGCCGTCCGCCTGCTCTTCGCCCGCTCGCCCAGTGCCTGCAGCACGGCGTCGTCGTAGCCCATCGGCTCGAACTCGACGATCCGGCGGATCGCGTCGTCGCGCACGACGACCTCATTGGTCATCGAGTCGATCAGCGCCCGCCCGGTCGTGACGTCGATGTCGGTGACGAGCGAAAGCCAGTACGACGACAGCCGCGGGGAAAGCAGCGGCACCGGCAGGATCAGCAGCGGCCTGCCCTCGATCGCCGCGACCCGCTGCAGCATGTCCCGGTAGGCCAGCACCTCGGGGCCGCCGATGTCGAACGTCCGCCCTTCGGCTTCCGGGTGGTCGAGGACGCCGACCAGGTAGCGGACGACGTCGGCGACCGCGATGGGCTGGGTGCGGGTGCCGACCCAGCGCGGGGTGACCATCGCCGGCAGGTGCTCCACCAGCTGGCGCGTCAGCTCCCACGACGTGCCGCCGTGGCCGATCACGATCCCCGCGCGCAGCACCGTGACCGGGACGCCGGTCTCCCCCAGCAGCCGCTCGACCTCGCGGCGGCTGGCCAGGTGGTCGGACAGCGAGTCGTCGTCGTCCCCGAGGCCGCCGAGGTAGACGATCCGGCGCAGGCCCGCGTCCGCCGCCGCGCGGGCGAACGCGCGCGCGGCCTCCGCGTCGCGGCGCTTGAAGTCCGCACTGTCGAGTGAATGCACGAGGTAGTAGGCGGCTTCGGTGCCCCTGAGCGCGTCACGCAGGGAACCGACGTCGGCGACGTCGCCGAGGACGGTTTTCCCGGCACCGCGGTACTGCGCGGGGTGGCGGGTCATGGCGAGCACCTCGTGCCCCGCCGCCTCCAGCGCGGGGCACAGCCGGGCGCCGACGAACCCCGACGCTCCGGCCACCAGCACCCGCATGCCTCCGACGTTAGCCGGGACGGCCTTCGCCCGCAGGTCGCTCGCGCCCGGCGAAGCAGACCGCGGCGACGACTGCCGCGCAGCCGGCCAGCTGCGCCCAGCCCGGCATCTCCCCGAGCAGCCCGACGCCCAGCAGCACCGCGCCGACCGGCTGCAGCAGCATGAGCGTCGCCCCGGCGGTGGCGGACATCCGGGGCAGCGCGGCGGAGATGAGCAGCCAGCCGGCGAGCTGGCCGACCCCGGCGAGCGCGAGGAGCCAGCCGAACGCGGGCCAGCCCGGCGACAGGTCCAGCGTGCCGCTCGGGAGGCCGAGGACGACGGCGACCACGCCGGCCGAAACCGTCGCCAGCACCAGCGAGTGCACCTGCGTGCCCGAGCCGCCGCTGAGCCGGATCAGGAACAGGTAGCCGGCGTACCCGGCGCCGGCGAGCAGCGCGGCGACGGCACCGGTGACCGGGTCCGGGCCGAACGAGCCGGTGCCGGCGAACCCGCCGGCCAGCACGACCCCGCCGAGCAGGACGGGCGTCGTGACGAGGAACCGCTTCGACGGCCGTTCCGCCAGGAACGCGAACGCCAGCAGCGGCACGATCACCACCTGCACGGCGAGGAGCACCGTCGCGATGCCGGCGCCGACCCGCGGGATCGCTTCACCCCAGAGCACGAAGTCCAGGCCGAGGCCGGTACCGGCCAGCAGGGGGAGCAGCACGCGGCGGCGCTGCGCCGGGCCCGCCTTCCGCCGTTCGCGCAGGGCGAGCGCGAGCAGGACCGGAAGGGCCAGCAGGCAGCGCCAAAACGCGCTCGTGCTGCCGCTGGTGTGCGAGACCTTGATGAAGACCGACGACAGCGAGATGCAGAAGCTGCCGAGCGCGGCGAGCAGGCGCGGGTCGAGGCGCCGGGTCAACGAGGGAGCCGGGTGGGGCGCGGTCGTGGTCACCCCTCCAGCCTGGGGGCCGCGACTGTCAACGACAAGCGAATGTTTCTGCGTGGAATTCGGTACGATCGCTACCGTGTTCGGACTCGAGCGGATGCGCGCGCTGTACGCTGTCGCCACCCAGGGCTCGGTCGCCGCGGCGGCCGCGGCCCTGCACGTCACGCCGTCCGGGGTGTCGCAGCAGCTGGCGAAGCTGGAACGGGAGGCGGGCCAGCCGCTGCTGGAGCCCCGCGGCCGCGGCGTCCGGCTGACGAAGGCGGGCCAGGTGCTGGCCGGGCACGCCGAGCGGATCCTCGCGCAGGTCGCCGACGCGAAAGCGGACCTGGAGCTGCTGCAGGAGGACGTCATCGGGCCGCTGCGGATCGGCGCGATCCCGACGACGGTGCACGCGCTGCTGCCCCCCGCGCTGGCCACCCTCGCCGAGCGGCACCCGCGGCTCGAGGTGACGCTGCACGAGGGCGAGGCGGAGCAGACGATGCCCCGGGTGCCGGCCGGCGACCTCGACGTCGCGGTGGTGGAAAGCTGGACGGACCGGCCGACGGTGATCCCGCCCTCGACGACGCGCGTCGAGCTGTTCTCCGACGTCGCGGACCTCGCCCTGCCCGCCGGGCACCGGCTCGCCCGCCGCAAAGCGGTCGATCTGTCCGAAGTGGACGATCTGCCGTGGATCGGCTGGAGCGCCGGGTCCGGCTGCTACGAATGGCTGGTCCAGGTGCTGCGCAAGCAACGGCTGGAGCCGCGGATCAGCTGCACGGTCGGCGGTTACCCGACGCAGCTGGCGCTCGTGGCGGGCAACGTCGGCGCGGCGCTCGTGCCCCGCCTGGCCCGTGACCGGGTGCCTGACGGCGTCCGCATCCTGGCCACGCGCCCGGCGCTGACCCGGACGATCCACGCGATCTGCCGGGCGGGCGAGGAAGACCACGGCGCGGTGCGCGCGTGCCTGGACGCGCTCCGGGCGGCGTCCGCGCGGTTCGTGAACACGGGACGCCCGGCCGGCTGACCCGCGGCATCCTCACCGCATCCGGATGTTGTGAACGACTCTTTCCTGTCGTCGGACGACAGGAAAGAGTCGTTCACAACATCGGCGTCGCCGCTGGTGCTTACGGCTCGCCGCGCGCATGCTGAAGCCATGATCAGCACTGCCGATGTCGAACTGGCGGCCGCGCGGATCCGGGGCCGGGTCCGCCGGACCCCGGTGTTCGCCGCGGACGACGACGTGTGGTTCAAGCTGGAGCAGCTGCAGCACACGGGGTCGTTCAAGGCGCGCGGCGCCTTCAACCGGATCATCGCCGCGGGCGAGCTCTCGGCGGCCGGGGTGGTGGCCGCCTCAGGCGGCAACGCCGGTGTCGCCGTCGCCCACGCCGCTCGCGAATTCGGCCTGGCCGCACGGGTTTTCGTGCCGGCGACCGCGCCCGTGGTGAAGGTCGCGAAACTGCGGCAGCTGGGCGCGGCCGTCGAACTGGCCGGCGAGAAGTACGCGGAAGCCTACGACGCCGCCGTGAAGCACGCGGCGGACTCCGGCGCACTCTTCTGCCACCCCTACGACCAGCCGGACATCTGTGCCGGGCAAGGGACCCTCGGCCTCGAACTGCTGGAGCAGGCCGGCGAACCGGACACGATCCTCGTGGCCGTCGGCGGCGGCGGGCTGCTGGCCGGCATCGCCGCCGCGGTCGAGGGCCGGGCGCGGGTGGTCGGCGTCGAACCGCGCACGTGCCCGACGCTGAACGCGGCGCTGGCCGCGGGAGCGCCGGTGCCGGTCGAGGTCTCCGGCGTCGCCGCCGACTCCCTGGGCGCGCCCCGGCTCGGCGACATCGCGTTCGCGGTGGCCACCCGCACCGGCGCCGGTTCGGTGCTGGTGGACGACACCACCGTCATCGAGGCACGCGCGGCGCTGTGGGACCGCTACCGCCTCGCCGTCGAACCCGGCGGGGCGACGGCGTTCGCCGCCCTGCTCGGCGGCGCCTACCGGCCGGCGCCGGGCGAACGGGTCGCCGTCGTGCTCTGCGGCGCCAACACCGACCCCGCGACGCTCACTTCCCCGTCAGCCGCTCCACCAGCGGCGCGAACTGCTCGATGAACGCGCTGTTGACGCTGACGTAGGAGATACCGAGCTCTTCGCGGCGACGTTCGAGTTCCTCCGCCATGGCGTCGATGTCACCCCGCAGTATCCCGAGCGAATCGTGTTCGACGAGCGTCTCGGCGTCGACGCCGAGGAAGCCGCGGATCCACGGCGGGATCTCGTCGCCGATCACCCAGATGTTCATCGCGAGCTCGAGGTCGCGGTCACCGGCCGCCGCGCGGATTTCCCCGACGTACTCCGCCATTTCTTCGCGAGTCGTCAGCACGCCGCCGGCGAGCGTGACGATGTCGGCCTTCAGCCCGGCGAGGTGGCGTGCTTTCGGGCCGCCCGCGGCGATCATGACCGGCGTGTGCGCGTCCCCGTCGAGCCGCCGGACGTGGTCGACGGTTTCGGAGATCGAGTCGAGACGCTCCTGGCCGGAGCCGTACGGCAGCCCGAGTTCTTCAGCCTGCTGCCGCATTTCCGGCCGTCCGGTGCCGAGACCGAGCTCGAACCGGCCTTCGGTGACGACGGTCAGGCTGTGCGCCTCCCACGCCGCCGCCCGCGCGGTGCGCAGCGGGCTGGCCAGGACGAACGAGCCGACGCGCAGCTCGGTCGTCGCCGCGGCGGCGGCCGCCAGCGCCGCGGTCGGTGTCGGCAGGTCCAGGCTGTCCGGGCACAGCAGCGTCGAATAGCCGAGTTCTTCGGCGCGGCGGGCGGTGGCGAGCCATTTCGCGCCGCCTTCGGTCGCTCCCGCGACCACGCCGAACCGGAACGCCTTCTGCGGCATCGAAGCACCCCCAAAGTCATTGGTCCTTCGATCAAACCACCGGTGCGCCCAGCCGTGCCACCACGGCCGGGCGCGCCCGGCGTCAGCCGCGCTGGTACTCCTCCCAGGTGACCTTCGTGACCTGCGGGCCGTCGTCGGCGCCGCGGCCGGCTAGGCCGTTCATGCCCAGGTAGTAGTCACCGGTCTGGTGCTGCGCGCCCGAGGACAGGTCCGGGTCGGAGACCGCCATGGCGTGGATGTGGTAGGCGTCGAAGCCCTGGGCCGGCGTGCGGAGCCAGGCCGCGAACCCGACCTTGCGCAGCGCCGTCAGCAGCTTCGTCCGGTTCGCCGACGACATGCCGGATACCGAGATGTCCATCGCGCCGCCACCGTCGTGCGTGCCGGCCGAAGCGTCGACGCCACCCGGGTTGTACGAGCCCTGGGTGAGGGTGACCTGCGAGCCGTAGATCCCTTCCGCGGCCACGAGCATCGCCTTGGTGCGGGTGTTGAGGGTCTTGCTGTGGTAAGTCACCTGGCTGCCCGCGGAAACCGGGTTCGTGACCGTGTAGCGGCCTTCGCCCAGCGTCTCCAGCGACGTCTTGCCCGGCAGGCCGGACGCGTCGATCCCGGTGTAGCCCAACGACTTCTGGAACTGCGAGTACGCCGTGATCGTCGTGCTGCCGAAGTAGCCGTCGACGTACTGGCTCGCCAGCAGGCCCTTCGCCTGCAGCGCCTGCTCGACGAGCAGGACGCTGTCGTGCGCGCCCGGCGTCAGGGTGTCGTCGGCCCGGCGCGGGTCGATCTGGGCCGCCTTCAGGACGGCCTCCATGTTCGCCGTCGGCAACGCCGTCGTGGCCGCGGTCCCGGCCTGCGCCGGGGTGGCCACGGCGAAGGTGGCCAACGCCGCAGAAGCTAGTGCCGTCAAGACGGCGGCCTTCGTGAACATTCCTGTCCTCCATGCTCGGATTTGCTTACGAGGAGAAGGATCACGCAACCGGGTACAAGGGACGTACAAACCGGATTCACCCCGGCGAGCACCTTTTGGACACCCTCCCGCCAAGATCCACAAAGGACTGAACTCGGGTTCGGCTCACCGTCGGTGGTCCGCCGGTGCCACAGTGTCATAGCGGAAAGTAATGCCGCCCACACCGGTTTTGCGTTTCGGCTGGTCCAAGCGTGTTGCCGAGTGTCACGGAGAGTTCCGGCGCTCCCGAGCTGGACGTAGTCGTGCTCATTTCGTAACCTGTTCGAGATCTCGCGGCCCCCGGTCGTCACGAGACGGCGACGCGAGATCGCCGCCGATACCCCCTGCCGGGTACCGGACCCCACTGCGCGCTCTTCCTGTTGCGGTCGAGCGCGCGCCGGGCACGGGCGAGGCCCCCGACTCGCCCGCCCGGTACCCGTCGGCGGCCGATCAGCAAAGGAGACCCGCGCGAGAATGCGTTCGCATCCGATCAAGCGCGTGGTGTCAGGTGTCCTCGCCGCGGCTTCGGTGATCACCCTCGTCACCGTGGCCCAGCCGACGGCCACCGCCGCCCCCGTCCCCGTCCTCCAGGCGCCGCCCACCGGGTCGGACGCCCTCGCCAAGTACCGCGACCTCGCGGCACAGGCGGAAAAGCTCAACGAAGACCTGCTCCGGGCCCAGGACGACCTGACCGCCAAACAGGGCCAGCTCGACAAGGCCAACGCCGACGTCACCGCCGCGAAGAACAGCGGCGCGCAGGCCATCGAGGCGAAGCGGAAGTACCAGTCCGAAGTGGACAAGTTCGCCGGCGCCTCGTTCACCAGCGGCGTCCAGATGAACAAGCTGTCGGCGCTGCTGGCCGGCACGTCGACGCAGGACTTCCTGGACCGCTCGGCGGCGCTGGAGGTCATCGCGACCGACAAGAACGCCGCGATGGACAACCTCGGCACCGCGGCCGACAAGGCCACGGCCGCCGAGAAGGCGGCGGCCGACGCGGCGAAGCGGGCGCAGGACGCCCGGGACGCGGCGGCGAAGCTGGCTTCGGACATCCAGGCCAAGAAGAAGGACCTGCAGGCCCAGATCGACCAGATCGAGGCCCAGAGCCGCAACCTCAGCAGCTCCGACCGCGCCGCCCAGAAGGACACCGGCGGTTCGGCGCCCAACGTCAAGGCGGCCACCGGGGCCGCGCAGACCGCGGTCAACGCGGCGCTGAGCAAGCTCGGCAGCGCCTACGTCTGGGGCGCCACCGGGCCGAGCACGTTCGACTGCTCCGGCCTCATGCAGTGGGCGTACAAGCAGGCGGGCATCACCCTGCCCCGCACGTCCTCGGCACAGGCCGGCTTCGGCACGCCGGTGTCGCGGGACCAGCTGCAGCCGGGCGACCTGGTCGCCTACTACTCCCCCGTGTCCCACATCGGGATGTACATCGGCGACGGCAAGATGGTGCACGCGCCGACGAGCGGCGACGTCGTCAAGATCTCGCCGCTGCTGAGCGAGTACGCGGGCGCGACGCGGCCGACGGCCTGAGTTCGCGCGGGTGCCCCGTTCCGGGAGGTGTAGAAATCCCGGAACGGGGCACTTTTCGCGCATGGTCGACAACTACGACGCCGCGACGGTCGAGGCCGTGGGCAAGGTCACCGAGGCGCTCGAGACGATCGAGCGCGCCCGCGGACACCTCTACTCGTTCCACCAGCTGACCGGCAGCGCGGACCTGACGCTCGGCACTGCCGTGGAAAAGCTCGAGAAGGCCGGCCACCCGGACTGGGCGCGGCGAATCTCCGAAGAGCTCATCGGGCTCAACGTATTACCCGATCGGTGGACATTCCAGGTCGTCGAAGAGTACGACGACGGCTACTACAAGTCATGCCGCGACTTCGAGCGCGAGCTGCTGGCCGCCCTCACCGACGGGCGCCGCCACCTGCACGAACAGCAGATGAAGGACGACCGCCGCACCCACGGCAGGCCGGGTCACGAGGCAGGCGCGCCGAGCACGCCGCCTCCCGCCTCGTGACCGGTGATTGTCGGACCCCTGCGCTACAGTCGAATGCAGACGAACAGATGTTCGATTGGAGGAGTCATGGCTGACCAGGTGGAACCGAACCCGGAGAAGGACCCGAGCGACTGGACGACCGGTGACGAGCCGATGACCGGCCCGCAGAAGTCGTACCTGCAGACGCTCGCCCAGGAGGCGGGCGAAGAGGTGCCGGACAACCTCACGAAGGCGGAGGCGTCCGCCCGGATCGACGAACTGCAGAAGGCGACCGGGCGCGGCAGCTGAGGGCGGGTTTCGGGGCTGGGCCGCGGCCGGTTTCGGCCGGCTCGCGGCCGGGCGCTCGTCGGCGCGGTGGGCGTTTCGGCCGGCTCGCAGCGGTTCCGGCTGGGTCGTGGCCTGTTTCGGCCGGCTCGCGGTTGGTTGCGGCGAGCTGCGGGAATGTCGCGAAACTGAAGACTCAAGCCGCTTGGGGCAGCGCCGCGCCTGTCACACGCAGCAGGAACTCGGCGTTGGACCCGGTCTTGCGGAGCTGGTCCAGCAGCTGCTCGATCGCGTGCGGGCCCGGCAACGCCCGCCGGACTTCGCGCATTGCGGCCAGTTCGCCCGGGGTGACCAAGAGCTCTTCGCGTCGGGTGCCGGAGGCGGCGAGGTCGACCGCCGGGAAGATGCGCCGCTCGGCGGTCTTGCGGTCCAGTTTGAGCTCGGCGTTGCCGGTGCTCTTCAGCTCCTCGAAGAACACCGTGTCCGCCAGCGATCCCGTTTCCACCAGCGCCGTCGCGACGATCGTGAGTGAACCGCCGCCCTCGACGTTGCGGGCGGCGCCGAGGATCCGCTTCATCGGCTGCAACGCGGCCGCGTCGACGCCGCCGGAGAGCGTCCGGCCGGACGGGCGCACCGAAAGGTTGTACGCGCGCCCCAGCCTGGTCAGCGAATCGAGCAGCAGCACGACGTCTTCGCCGCGCTCCACCAAGCGTTTCGCGCGCTCGACGGCGAGTTCCGCCACCGCCACGTGTTCGGCGGGCGGACGGTCGAATGTGGACGCGATCACCTCGCCGCGCACGGTCCGGCTCAGCTCGGTGACCTCTTCGGGTCGTTCGTCGGCGAGCAGCACCAGCAGCCGGCAGTCCGGGTGGTTGGCCGCGATGCCGTGGCCGATTTCCTGCAGCACCGTGGTTTTCCCCGCTTTCGGCGGCGAAACGACCAGGGCGCGCTGTCCCCTGCCGAGCGGGGTGACGAGGTCGATGACGCGCGGCAGCAGCCGCGTCGGCGTCGTTTCGAGCAACAGCCGGCGTTCGGGGTGGATCGGGACGAGGTCGGCGAAGCAGGGGCGCGGCTCGCCCGGGTCGGCGCCGTTGACGCTGGTGATCTCCTCGGTGGTGCCGGTGATTTCGTCGCCGGGGCGCAGCTTGTGCTTGCGGACCAGGGAAAGCGGGAGGGCGACGTCGTCGGGCTCCGGCCGGTAGCCGGGCCGGACGAACGCCGTTTTTCCGGACAGGTCAAGGATTCCGTGAAAGGACATGGGTGTCTCCTGATGATGACGACCGGCGCGCACGGACGGCGGGCCGGTAGATGAGGAAAGAGGCCGATCGGCCTGGATCCGGGGAGCTTCCTCCGGGCGGCCGACGGGCCGACATCCGCGAGGAGCACCTCCACTGTAGCGAGCCATCTCACGAAACACAACGGATAAGACGCCGTGGCGCTGGGTAGCCCACAGGAGAAGCCCGCCGAAACGGGGAAACCCCGGCTGACCGATGGGAGTGGATCGTGTATCGACATACCCCGCAAACTGGCGTCGATACGGGCGAAAACACCGACGCCGACCAAGCCGGGACCACGGCCCCGGGACGCCACACCTCCGGAACCGTGGTCGTCTCGACGTTCGAAGAACTGGCGCCGGCGCTGCCCAACGAGATGGCCGACCTGCGCCGCAAGCTGACCCGCTGGCTGGGCGAGCTCCCGCTCGACCCGGGCAGCACGCACGACATCACGCTGGCCACGTATGAAGCATTGGCGAACGTGGTGGCGCACGCCTACCCGGACGGCCACGGCTGGGCGCGCCTCGGGGCCGAGCGCACCGGCGACACGGTGACAGTCACGGTCACCGACACCGGCCGCGGTATCCCCGCGACCCGTCCCCGGCTCGCGGGGCTGCGCACCTCCGGCGGCCGCGGTCTGCTGCTGATCGACAAGGTGACGGACCAGTCCGACATCGACTCCGGAAGCCACGGGACGACGGTCCGCATGACCTGGCGCCCGGCCACCCTCCGAGACGTCGGCGCGGCCTAGATCGGCGGTGACGCCGCGCCGACGAGAAGCCGGCTCGCGGCGACACAAAACGCCAGGTCAGCTTTCGACCGCGGCCTGGCCGCGTGGCAACCCTGAGTGTGTGGCAACGATGTCCTCTCACCCCCGGCCATGCCGCAGTCACTCATCGCAGCATCGCCTCTCCCCCGTCACGCCGCGAAGGCCCGCCGGCCACGCCGCGGCCACCCCTCAGGCCGCGCCGGCCAGACGGACCAAGCGGTTGCGCGGGTACGAAACCAGCTCCCGTTCCTCGTCCGTCGTGAAGATCTCGACGGAATCCTCCAGCAGCTCCGCCGAATTCACCTGCAGCTGCCACGCGGGCAGCCCCGGCGCCGGCTCGTGCCAGAACCACTGGCCCTTGGTCAGCTGGTACGCCAGGACCGTCGCGTCGTCCGTGTTCATGCGTTGAGGCTAGCCGCCACCACCGACAGTTTCCGCGCGGCCCGGACCCGGTGATCACCGGTGTGACGACGAGCACCTCCACTGTGGACAGGGCCGGACACGGGCTGGGACACGGGCGGTTCCTCCGCGCCTGGCGGAACCGCCCGTGAGCCACTAGCCCACCGCGCAGGTCACGGTCGGAGCCGTCAGGTTCCCGCCGTGCTCGACGGTGAAGCCGATGACGTTGCCGCTGCCGTTGGGCCTCGCCGTCAGCACGTATCCCGTGCTGTCCCAGGTTCCCGTGTAGTTCCAGCTCCCGATCACCTTCTGGGGCGCGTGGAACGTCACCGTGAGCACCCAGTTGTTCGTCCCCGACACCGTCACCTGGCCGTTGAAGCCGACGTTCCACTCCGCCGTCTTGGCGTAAACCGCGGTGCACGGCTGCGGAGTAGTGGTGGTCGGGGTGGTTGGCGTCGTCGGTGTCGTCGTCGGGCCGCCGTCCGGGGGCGCGCCGTTGTTCAACGCGTCGAGCACCGCGGTGTAGGCCGCCTTCTTCGCCCCGTTGCCGTCGAACAGCAGCGGTGTGCCCGACGCCCGCCAGGAGTCCGTGTCCCGGATTCCCCACACGGTCATGCCGGTGCACCGCGAAACCGCGACGCAGGCCTGTGTGACGGTCCGGAAGTTGTTCGCCTGCGCGGTCCCCGACCCTTCGATGTCCAGCTCGGTGAGCTGCACGTCCACGCCGAGGCCGGTGAAGTTCTGCAACGTCGTCTGGTAGTTCGACGGCACCGGGCTGTTGCTGTTGAAGTGCGACTGGAAGCCGACGCAGTCGATCGGCACGCCGCGGGACTTGAAGTCCTGCACCATGCGGTACACGGCCTGGGTCTTCGCCTGGTTCCAGTCGTCGGTGTTGTAGTCGTTGTAGCAGAGCTTCGCGTCCGGGTCGGCCGCCCGCGCGGCGCGGAACGCCGCCTCGATCCAGTCGTTGCCGGTGCGCTGGAGGTTGGAGTCGCGCCGGGCGCCGGAACCGCCGTCGGCGAACGCCTCGTTCACCACGTCCCACGCGTAGATCTTGCCGCGGTAGTGGGTCGCGACCTGGGTGATGTGGTTCAGCATCGCCTGCCGCAGCGCCGCGCCCTCCATGCTCTGCATCCAGCCGGGCTGCTGCCCGTGCCAGGCCAGCGTGTGCCCGCGCATCCGGGCGCCCTGGCTCGCCGCCTGGTTCACGATCCGGTCGGCGTTGCCGTAGCTGAACTGGTTCTGGTTCGGCTCGGTCGCGTCGATCTTCATCTCGTTTTCGGGCGTGATCATGGTGAACTCGCGGCTCAGGATGCCGGTGTAGACGCTGTCCGAGAGCTTGCCCGCCGAAACCGCCGTGCCGAAGTAACGCCCTGTCCTGGCCGCGGCGCTGCCCAAGGTGGTCCCGGCCGGCGGCGCGGACGACGTCGTCGTGCCCGGCGTCGTGGTGCCCGGGCCGCTGCTGTTCAGGCCGAGGAACGCGATCGCGTACTGCACCATCCCGCTCTGCGGCAGCGCGTGCCCCACGCCCTGGACGCTGATGCCCTCGACCGGCGCCTGCGTGCCGGTGCCGCCGTAGCGGGTGCGCGTCCAGCCGGACTGGGGCGAGTCACTCGACGACGGCGTCTGGCTCACCCCCTGCAGGTTCGTCCACTGCTTGATCTCTTCCCCGAAGTTGGGGTAGCGCAAGGTGTCGTCGGCCGTGCCGTGCCACAGCTGCATCCGCGGGAACGGGCCGCTGCGCCCGCCGCTCATCTGCCGGGCCTGGTCGCCCCACTGCTGCGCGGTCTTGGTGATCTGGCCGTTCGCACACTGGCTGTTCCAGCTGGACCCGTCGGTGGTGCCGAAGCAGCCCGCGGGCACGCCCATGAACGCCGAACCGGCGGCGAACACGTCCGGGTACTCCGCGGCGAGCACGTTTGTCATCATCGCGCCCGAGGAGAACCCGGTGACGTACACGCGGGAAGAGTCGACGTTGTAACGCTGCTTGGCCCAGTTGACCATCGAAAGGATGCCGACGGGGTCGCTGCCGCCGCCGCGGGTGAGAGCCTGCGGCGAGGAGACGTCGAAGCACTGCCCGCTGCGCGTGGCTTCCGGGAACACGATGACGTACCCGTACTGGTCGGCCGCGGTGACGTAGTCGTGGGCGGAGCCGTTGAACACCGCCGACGCCGAACCGGTGCAGTAGTGGACCGCGACGAGCAGCGCCGGACGGCTCGCGACGCGGTCCGGGACGTAGGTGTACATGTTGAGGTTGCTGGGGTTGCTGCCGAAGTCGGTCACCCGCGTCAGCGAGGCCGCGGACGCCGGCTGCGCCGCCACGACCAAGACGATCGCGGCGGCGATCGACAGCATGGCGGCGGAGAGGGCAGTGAGGAGCCTTCGCACTCGAGGCCATCCTTTCCGGAGCAGGAGAGGAACTGCGACGATGGTTCGTCTCCGCGTCCGGGTGGTCAACGATTATCGCAATGTTTCGGAAGCTTTCGAACGGGCCGGCCCGAAGGTGGGTGCCGCACGGCCACCCGTCCCGGCGGGATCCGGGTTAGCCTCGGATCATGGTCAAGGAGAACGCGCTCGGAGAGTTCCTCCGGGCCCGCCGCGCGCAGGTGCGGCCCGCCGACCTCGGCCTGCCCGCCGGCGGCTCGCGCCGGGTGACCGGGCTGCGGCGCGAGGAGATCGCGCTCCTGGCCGGGGTCAGCACCGACTACTACATCCGGCTCGAGCAGGGCCGGGAGCGGAACCCGTCGGCGCAGGTCGTCGACGCGCTGGCCCGCGGGCTGGCGCTGGACGACGACGCCGTCGCCCACCTGCACCGGCTGGCCCGCCCGGCCCCGAAGGCCCGTCGTCGCGCGCGGCGGCGGGAGCAGGTCAGCCCGAACCTGCTGCGCCTGATGGACGGCTGGCCGGGCACGCCCGCGGTGGTCCTGGACCGCTGCCTGACCGTGCTGGCGCACAACGCGCTGGGCCAGGCCCTGTTCGACGGGCACACCCACAGCGGAGACCTGGTCCGGCTGGTGTTCCTCGACCCGGACGCGCGCGAGTTCTACCCGGACTGGGAGCGCGTCGCGGTCAACACCGTCGGCGGCCTGCGCGCGGCGGCCGGGATCGACCCGGACGACCCGCAGCTCGTCGAGACCGTCGGTGAGCTGTCGCTCAAGAGCGAGGCGTTCCGCCGGCTGTGGGCCCGGCACGACATCCGGCAGAAGACCCACGAAACCAAGCGGTTCCACCACCGCCTGGTCGGCGAGCTCGTGCTGAGCTACGAAGCGCTGACCGTGAACAGCGCGCCCGGCCAGCAGCTGATCGTCTACCAGGCGGAGCCGGGCAGCCCGTCGGAAGCGGCACTGTCGCTGCTGGGCAGTCTCACCGCCGAAACAGCGGAAACCCGGGAAAACACTCGCCGGGCGTAATTACCCTCTTTTCTTTCATTCCACAATGGACGGAGCAGTTCGTCATGCCCGAAAACCCCGTACCCGAAAACGCTGTCTGGTTCATCACCGGCTGCTCTTCCGGCCTCGGCCGCGCACTGGCGACCGCCGTGCTCGACCGCGGACTGCGGGCGGTCGTCACCGCCCGCGACCCGGAGCAGGTGGCCGACCTGGCCGCCGGCCACGGCGACCGCGCGCTGGTCCTCCCGCTCGACGTCACCGACCACGCACAGGTCGTCGACGCTGTGAAGCAGGCCGAAGCGGCGTTCGGCCGGATCGACGTCCTGGTCGGCAACGCCGGCTACGGCTACCTCGCCGCGGTCGAAGAAGGCGAGGACGACGAGGTCCGCAAGCTGTTCGACACCAACGTCTTCGGCCTCGCCGACGTCACCCGCGCGGTGCTGCCGGGCATGCGGGCGCGCCGCAGCGGGCACATCGTCACCGTGTCGTCGCTCGGCGGCCTGGCCGCCTTCGGCGCCACCGGCTACTACCACGCGACGAAGTTCGCCGTGGAAGGGCTTTCGGAGTCACTGGCCGCCGAGGTGGCCCCGCTGGGCATCAAGGTGACCATCGTCGAGCCCGCGGCGTTCCGCACCCACTGGTCCGGGCCCTCGATGCGGCAGTCGGCGATCCGCATCGACGACTACGCCGAGACGGCGGGGGCCCGCCGGGCGGCGACGACCGCGACGTACGGCCACCAGCCGGGCGACCCGGTGCGCGCGGCCGAAGCGGTCATCGACGCCGTCGGCGCCGAAGAGCCTCCGCTTCGCCTGCTCCTCGGCAAGGCCGCCTACGACATCGCCACCGCCCGGCTCGACACCCTCCGATCCACGTTCGACACCTGGCGCGAGACCACCCTCGGCGCCGACTTCCCGGAAGGAACCCCGTGAAGACCGTCCTCATCACCGGTGCCAGCAGCGGCATCGGGTACGCCACCGCGCTGCGGCTGGCCCGCGAAGGCCACCACGTCGTCCTCGGCGCCCGCCGGGAAGACCGGCTGACGACGCTGGCGAAGGAGATCCACGACGCCGGCGGCACCGCGGACGTGCACCGCCTCGACGTCACCGACCGCGCGGACGTCGCCGCGTTCGCCGACGCCGCCGTGGCCGCGCACGGGCGGCTCGACGTCTTCGTCGCCAACGCCGGCGTGATGCCGTTGTCACGCCTGGATTCCCTGCTGGTCGACGAATGGGACCGGATGATCGACGTCAACGTCCGCGGCCTGCTGCACGGGATCGCGGCGGCTCTGCCGCACTTCCGGCGGCAGGGCTCCGGGCACTTCGTGACGATGGCCTCCACCGGCGCGCACGAGGTGGTGCCGACGGCCGCGGTGTACTGCGGCACCAAGTACGCGGCCCGGGCGATCACCGAAGGCCTGCGGCTGGAGGCCGGGCCCGGCCTCCGCGTCACGACCGTTTCGCCGGGCGTCACCGAGTCCGAACTGGCGGACAGCATCACCGAGGCCGGGGCGAAGGCGGCGATGCGGGACTACCGCGCGGTGACCCTCCCGCCCGACGCGATCGCCGCGGCGATCTCGTACGCCATCGGGCAGCCGGACGGCGTCGACGTGAACGAGGTCATCGTGCGGCCGGCCGCCCAGCGCTAGCGGCTCAGCGCCGTGTCGTCCGCTCAATCACGCGTGTCGTCCCTCCAGTCACGCGTGTCGTCCGTTCCCGCACGGCATCACGCGTGATCAGCCAGGCATCACGCGTGATTGAAGGGGCATCACGCGTGATTGAAGAGTCGACACGGCGCTGAAGTCAGCGTTCCAGCTCCGCGATGACCCGCGGGATCTCCGCCACCAGCTCCCGGGCCAGCAGCCCGGTGCTCCCGGTGCCGGGGATCAGCCGCCGGCCGGCCACGGCGTGGACGTGCGTCGCCCAGCAGGCCGCCTGGTCGACGGCCGCGCCGCGGGCGAGGAAGCCGCCGGTCAGCCCGGCCAGCACGTCGCCGCTGCCGGACGTCGCCAGCCCGACGTGGCCGCTCCCGTCCCGCCAGGTGCGCCCGCCCGGCTCGGCGACCACGCCCATGAGCAGCACCACGCCGCCGTAGCGGCCGGCGATCCGCACCGCGGTCTCCAGGTCGTCGACGTCCTTCTCCTCGCACCCGTCGAGGTAGGCGGCTTCGACCCGGTTCGGGGTGAGCAGGAGCCGGCCCGCCAAGGGTTCCGCAAGCGCCGGGTCCCGGCTCAGCGCGCCGAGCGCGAACGCGTCGAGCACCACCCGCGCGTCCGGGGCGATGGCGGGCACCAGCCGCCGCAGCAGGTCTTCGGTCTCGGAGACGCCGGTGAGGCCGGGACCGACGACGACGGCGCCGGCCCCGGGCAGCACGTCGGCGAGCCGGTCGACGGCGTCGCCGCCGATCGCGCCGGACGCCGTCTCGGGCAGGCCGAACACCGACGACTCGGGTACCGAAACGCCGATGGCCGTCGCGTGCCGTTCGGCGACCGCCAGCTGCAGCGTGCCGGCCCCGGCGCGCAGGGCGGCGGTCCCGGACAGCGCCGGTGCCCCCGGTACGGTCCGGGCCCCGCCGACGACGAGGACGGTTCCGCGGTCTTCGGTGCCGATCTGCCTGTCCCGCAACAGGGCCGGGCTGATCGGCACCGGGTCAGGAGAGCTGCTGCGCGGCATCGTCGTCCGTCGTCGGTGGGGTGCCGGTGGCGTGCAGGTGGCCGACCTCCTGGGCGAGGACCATCGTGAACCCGCCGTCGCGGTCGCGTTCCCAGGCCGTCACCGAGCCGTTCGGTACCTCGGTGGCGTCCGCGGCCCGCATCAGGTCGGGTTCCGGCAGGCCTTCCAGCAGGTACCGCAGGCCGAAGATCGTCATCTCGTGCGCGGCCAGCAGCACGCGGCCGCCGGGCCGCTGGACACTCAGTTCGGCGAGCAGGGACCGCAGCCGCAACACGACGTCGGCCCAGGACTCGCCGCCCGGCGGCCGGTAGTAGAACTTGCCCAGCCGCCGCTTGCGCCGCAGCTCGTCGGGCCACCGCTCGCGGACGCCGTGCGAGGTGAGCAGGTCCAGGACGCCGAGCTCGCGGTCGCGCAGCCGTTCATCCGGGACGACCGCCACGCCGTCCGGCGCGGCCAGCCGGGCGGTGTCCCAGGCCCGGCGGTAGGTCGAGGTGATCACGACGTCCAGCGGGCGCCCGGACAGAAACTCCCCGGCGGCCTTCGCCTGCTCCTCCCCCAGTTCCGTGAGCGGCACGTCGGCATCGCGCTCGGCGATGTCGATCACGTCCGCCCCCGCCGACTCCGCCTCTTCCCGCGCCACGTTCCCGGCGCTCTGTCCGTGCCGAAGCACGCCCACCCATTCCAAGTCGACGCTCACGCCCGGCTGATTACCCCGGGGGACCCGCCGTCGAAACCCGGGATGGTTAGGCGGGCAAAGGACCTGCGGCTAGGGTCGTTCCATGTCGCGAAGTCTCGACGCCCACGACCGGCTGCAGCAGCTGGAGACGATCATCGGTGCGCCGGCCGACCACCTCGGTCTGGCCGAGCTGCTCACCGAAACGCTGCGGCGCCTGCGTGAGGTCATGGCGGTCGACACCGCGACTGTGCTGCGGTACCAGGCCAACGGCCGTCAGCTCGTGGCCTTCGCGGCGGCGGGCATCGAGGAGGAGGTCCACCAGGGCGTGCGGGTGCCGGTCGGCAGCGGGTTCGCCGGCAAGGTCGCGCTCGAACGGGCACCGGTCATCATCGACCACGTCGACGAAAGCACCGTGGTGAACTCCCTGCTCTGGGAGCGGGGACTGCACTCCATGCTCGGCGTCCCCATGCTGGCCGGGACGGAGCTCGTCGGCGTGCTGCACGTCGGTTCCGTCGCGCCGCGGCTCTTCGGTGAGCCCGACGTGGCCACCCTGCAGCTGCTCGCCGACCGCCTCGCGATGGCGATCCAGGTGGAGGCGCTCGAGGAGAACCGCACCGCCACCGTGGCCCTGCAGCGCAGCCTGCTGCCGAGCAGCCTGCCCGAGGTGCCCGGCCTGGCCTTCGGCGCCCGGTACGTGCCCGGCGCGGAGACCGGCCTCGGCGGCGACTGGTACGACCTGTTCTCCCTGCCGGGTGACCGGCTCGGCGTCGTGATGGGCGACGTCTCCGGCCACGGCCTCGAAGCGGCCGTGATCATGGGACGGCTGCGCAGCGCCCTGCGCGCCTACGCACTCGACTGCGAAAGCCCGGCCGAGGTGCTCGCCAAGCTCGACCGGAAGGCCAACCACTTCGAGCACGGCGCGATGGCCACAGTGGCGTACGGGATCATCGGCCCGAGCCGCGAGGCGCTGACGCTGTCCCTCGCGGGGCACCTGCCCCCGGTGCTGGCCCTGCCCGGCGAGGCGGGCCGGCTGGTGGACGTTCCCCCGGACCCGCCGATCGGGCTGACCATCGGCCGGCCCGAACGGCGTACCAACGTGATCGCCCTGCCGCCCGGTGCGGTACTCGCCTTCTACACCGACGGGCTGGTCGAACGGCGGGACCGTCCGGTGGACACCGGCATGCACCAGCTCGAGGCGGCGGTCCACGCCGGGGAGCCGGAGCGCGTCTGTGCGCGGATCATGGCCGCGATGATCGGCAACCGGCCGGCCCAGGACGACGTCGCGCTGCTGGCCATCCAGCGCCGGGCCGTCCCGGCCGGGTCCTGAGCCGCGACCGGGACGACGAGGTTCAGGACCCGGTCAGCGCCGCCTCGCGGGTCGGGAACAGCGACAGGCTTTCCTCGAGCCCGGTCAGCTGGATCGGGCGCAGGGTCGCCCGGCCGGACGCGACGATCCGGACCGCGGTGCCCGGTCTGGCGTTCCGGTGGATCGTCAGCAAGGCCGTCAGGCCGGGTGAGGCGAGGAACTCGACGCGGCTGAGGTCGACCACCAGCACCGGCGGCTGCTCCGCCAGCGCGGTGTCGGCGGCCTGGACGAGCGCCGGCGCGGTCGTCGTGTCGACGTCGCCGGCGACCTCGACGATGATCGCGCCGTCCTGCTCCGTCCGGCCGATCCGGAATTCCCCGAACGGCACAGCGGTGGCCGAGCCCTCGGTGTGGGTGTGCTCGGTCATGGTGTTTCTCCTCGCCTTCGGCAGCTCCACCGGAACGTCCGGTGGGCGTGCGTGATCACGAAGGCTGTTTGCTCAACCGCTCCCCATCATGCCCGCCCGGGGGACACGCCGCCGTGTCAGCGCCCGTTCCGCTTTCCGCCGGGCCCACGAGCAGGCAGGATGGGCGCCATGGCCGAAAGAGACGTGACCGGGGGCGGACTCGGCGACGCGGGGTCGGTGGCACTGGAGGACCGGAACGGCACGGCCGTGCTGCACGTCGACGGCGCCCTCGACCTCGCGCTGGCGCCCAAGCTCCGGCAGCTGGTCGAACGCGCGGCGCGGCTGCGGCCCGCGATGGTCGTCATCGACCTGACCGGCGTGACTTTCCTGGCCTCGGCCGGGATGGCCGAACTCGTCCGGGCGCACCGCGGGCCCGCCGCGTCGGTGCCGCTGCGCGTGGTGGCCAGCGGCCGGATCACCTTGCGGCCGCTGGAACTGACCTGCCTGACCGACGAGCTCGCGATCTACCCGTCGCTGTCCGAGGCGCTGGCCTCCTGATGACGTCCCCGCCGGGGTTCGACGCCGTGCTCGACGCCGTGCGCCGGGCGTTCGTCGACGACGCCGGTGCTCCGGTGGCCACCGCGGTCCGGGCTCTCGGCCCGGCCGAAACGCGCGCGGTGCTCGGCTGTCACGTCGCGGTCGCCGTGACCGACTCCGCGCTGCTGGCGGATTTGGTGCCGGGTAAGGAAATCACCCACGCGATCGCCGTCGCCGCGGACGGCAGGGAGCACGGCGCAGTGGTCTACACCACTGCCGAAACCGGTGAGCTGCCGTCCGCCGTCGCCACCGCCATCGACGCCGTCACCACGCCCCTGGCCGGTACCGTGCGGCGGCTGCAGAGCGAAGCCGCGGTGCTCGACGCCCTCCACTCCACCGGCCGCGAGCTGACCGCCCAGCTCGAAATCGACCGGATCGTGCAGGACGCGACCGACGCGGCCACGAAGGCGACCGGAGCCGGTTTCGGCGCGTTCTTCTACAACCTGGTCGACGAGTTCGGCGAGTCGTACACGCTCTACACGCTTTCGGGCGTGCCGCGCGAGGCGTTCGCCCGGTTCCCGATGCCGCGCAACACCGCGGTGTTCGGCCCGACCTTCGACGGCACCGGCACCGTCCGCAGTCCCGACATCACGAAGGACCCGCGGTTCGGGAAGAACGCGCCGTACCACGGGATGCCGGAAGGCCACCTGCCCGTGTGCAGCTACCTGGCCGTGTCCGTGCTCGGCCCGACGAGCGGGGAGGTGCTGGGCGGCTTCTTCTTCGGCCACCCGGAACCGGACCGGTTCACCGCGCGGCACGAATACCTCGCCGAGGGCATCGCCGGCTACTCGGCCATCGCGCTGGACAACGCCCGCCTGTACGAACGCGAGCGCACCCTCGCCACGGAACTGGCCCGCGGCATGCTGCCGGTCGCCCCGCCCACCCCCGGCCTCGACGTGCTCACCCGGTACCTGCCCGCGGCCACCGGGAGCAAGGTGGGCGGCGACTGGTTCGACGTGATCCGGCTGCCCTCGGGCGCCACCGCGTTCGTCATCGGGGACGTCGTCGGCCACGGCGTCACGGCCGCGACCGTGATGGGCCAGGTCCGGACCGCCGTCCGCAGCTACGCCCTGCTGGAGCTGCCCCCTTCGGAGGTCCTGCGCAACGCCTCCGAACTGACCGTCGGGCTGCTCGGCGAAAGCTTCGTGACCTGCTTCTACGCGGTCCACCGGCCGGCCGACGGCACGCTGACCTACGCCAACGCCGGCCACCTCCCCGCGATCCTGGTCCGCACGGACGGCTCGCTCGACCAGATCGGCGAGGCGCTGGCGCAGCCGCTGGGCGTCGGCTCGGTCTTTCCCCAGCGCACCACGGCGTTCCCGCCCGGCGCGGACCTGGTGCTGTACACCGACGGGCTGGTCGAGAGCCGCACCCGCGACCTCACGATCGGTGTCGAGTGGCTGCTGGCGGGTATCCCGGAGCTGCTGACCGCCACCGACCTCGGCACGGCATGGGACAAGCTCGTCGAGGAACTGACCCGCGGCCGGCACGACGACGACATCGCCGTCATCCACGTGCGCCACCGCGGAGAGGACGGCACATGACGGACCCGCTCCCGCCGGGCGCCCCCGCGCCCCCGGCCTCGTTCCACCGGCGCTCGGCCGCGGTCGCCGACCGGCTGCCGGACCTGCGCGAAGCACTGGGCCGCTGGCTGGACACGCTCGGCCTGAGCGTCGACCGGCAGGAAGACGTCGTCCTCGCCGGCTACGAGGCGATGGCGAACTCGGCCGAGCACGCCTACCGCGACCGCGAGCCGGGCCCGATCGACGTCCGGGCCGAAGCGCTGCCCGGGCGGCTGACGGTGACGGTCAGCGACTACGGCACCTGGCAGCCACCGGCGGAGACGAACGGGATACGCGGACGCGGCCTGCTGCTCATCGACAGCCTCGCCGACCACTGCGCCCAGGTGCACCGCGACGACGGCACGACGGTCACGATGACCTGGCTGACCGAGGATCTTCCGGCGGACTGACCCGCGAAACGCCGTGAACGACTCGTTCATGACGTCGGATGACAGGAAAGAGTCGTTCACGACGTTCCTTCGGCGGTGCCTCCCGCACGGGTGAATCCCGCACGGACGGCAGGCCGGTTCCCGGGCGGGTAGGCTCGCTCGGGGCCGCGTGAACCGGGAGTGTGATGAGCGTCGGGAGCGAATCCGGCCACCGCGCCGCGTTTCCCGGGACCAGCCGGATGGCCGCCCGGATGCGGGACTTCGACTGGGCGTCGTCCCCGCTGGGCGAACCGCGGGACTGGCCGGCCTGCCTGACCACGGCGGTCCGCATCTGCCTCACCTCGCGCTTCCCGATGATCGTCTGGTGGGGCCCGGAACTGCGGTTCCTCTACAACGACGCGTACCTGCCGCTGCTGGGCACCAAGCACCCGGCGCTGGACAAGCCCGGCGCCGAGGTCTGGGCCGAGATCTGGCACATCATCGGCCCGATGCTGGCCGGGGTGATGGCCGGCGGCGAGGCGACCTGGTCGGAGGACCTGCTGCTGCCGATGAACCGGCACGGCTACTGGGAAGAGACCTACTGGACCTACTCCTACAGCCCGGTGCACGACGACGAGGGCACCGTGCGGGCGGTGTTCACCGCGGTCACCGACACCACCGAGCGCGTCATCGGCGAGCGGCGCCTGGCGACGCTGCGCGAGATCGGCGCCCAGGCCGGGGTCGCCCGCACCGTCGGCGAGGCCTGCGAACTGGTCGCCGGGGTGCTCGGACGGGCCGGCGCCGACGTCCCGTACGCCGCGATCCACGTCCGCGACGGCGACGGCGACGGCCGGCCGGCGCTCGCGGCCGTCACCCCCGGCGGCGAAGGCGCCGGGGACCCGGCCGCCTGGCCGCTGGCGGAGGTGCTCGGCGACGGCGTCGCGCGGACGGTGCCGGACGGAGCTCTCGGCGAGCTGCCGCCGGGCGGCTGGTCCACACCGCCCACCGAGGCGATGGTGCTGCCACTGCCCGGCGACGCCGGTGACGCGGCCACCGGCGTGATCGTGCTGGCGGCGAGCGCCGGGCGCGCGCTCGACGAGTCCTACCGGACGTTCCTCGGGCTCGTCGCCCAGCAGACGACGGCGCTGGTCAACAGCGCGATCGCCTACCAGGTCCAGCAGCAGCGCGCCGAGGAGCTGACCGCGCTCGACGCGGCGAAAACAACGTTCTTCGCCAACATCAGCCACGAGTTCCGGACCCCGCTCACCCTGATCCTGGGCCCCGCGGCCGAGCTGCGGGACGCGCTGGGCGACGCCGGCGAGCGGGTGCGGGAGGAGGTCGACGTCATCCACCGCAACGCGCTGCGGCTGGGCCGGCTGGTGAACACCCTGCTCGACTTCTCCCGCATCGAAGCGGGCCGGATGCAGGCCCGGTTCGAGCCGGTGGACCTCGCCGCGCTCACCGCGGAGCTGGCGAGCGTCTTCCGCGCCGCCGTCGAGCGGGCCGGGCTGGCCTTCGAGGTCGGCTGCGGCCCGGTGGGCGAGCCGGTGCACGTCGACCGCGGGATGTGGGAGAAGGTCGTCTTCAACCTGCTGTCCAACGCGGTCAAGTTCACCTTCGACGGCACGATCCGGGTGAGCACCGCCCGCGACGGCGGGCACGCCGTCGTCGCGGTGTCCGACACCGGGATCGGGATCGACGCCGCGGAGCTGCCCCGGCTGTTCGAGCGGTTCCACCGGATCCCGTCGGTGCGGGCGCGCTCGAACGAGGGCAGCGGGATCGGCTTGGCGCTGGTGCGCGAGCTGGTCGGCATCCACGGCGGCGGCGTCGCGGTGGAAAGCACGCCGGGCGCCGGGACGACGTTCCGGATCCGGCTGCCGCTGGGCACCCGGCACCTGCCCGCCGAGCACGTCGTCAGCGAGCCCTCGGCCGGCGGGATCGCCGAGGAGACCGCGGAACCGTACGTGCAGGAAGCCCTGCGCTGGCTGCCGGCCGGCCGGCCCGCGCCCGGCCCGGCGCCCGCGGTGGCGGCGGGCGCCCGGGTGCTGGTCGCCGACGACAACGCCGACATGCGCGACTACCTCGCCCGGCTGCTGCGCGACGACTACGCGGTGACGGCGGTGCACGACGGCGTCGAAGCGTTCGCCGCCGCGTCCGCCGACCCGCCCGAGCTGATCATCAGCGACGTCATGATGCCGCGGCTGGACGGCCTCGGCCTGCTCGCCAAGCTGCGGGGCGACCCGCGCACCGCCGCCGTGCCCGTGCTGCTGCTGTCCGCGCGGGCCGGGCAGGAGGCCGCCGTCGACGGGCTGGCCGCCGGCGCCGACGACTACCTCGTGAAGCCGTTCTCGGCGCGGGAGCTGCTGGCGCGCGTCCGCACCACCATCCGGCTGGCCCGGCTGCGGACCCAGCATTCGCGGTGGCGCGCGGCGATGATCGACTCCCTGCAGGAGGGGTTCTTCGTCTGCGACGCCGGCGGGCAGGTCGTGGAGATCAACGCCGCGTGCACCGAGCTGCTGGGGTTCGGCCCCGAGGGGCTGCCCTACGCGCCGCCGCATCCGTGGTGGCCGGGCCGCGACACCGATCCCGTCGCCTACCGGCAGGTCGCCGACGCCTTCGGCCACGCGCGCGACGAGCCTTCGGGCAGCTTCGTGCTGCCGCTGCGGCACCGGCACGGCCACCGGGTGTGGGCCGCGGTCGCCTACAACGAACTGCACGACGACGAAGGCCGGCGCCGGCTCGTCGGCACGATCCGCGACGTCACGGCCGAGCGCTACGCCGTGCAGCGCGAAAGCGCGCTCGCCTCGATGAACCAGCGCCTGGCCGGGGTCAGCGGGGTTCCGGAGGTGCTGCGCACCGCGCTGGAGCTGCTGCGGGAGCTGTGGCAGGCCGAGCGCGCCCTCGCGGTGAGCTGGCCGCACGACGGCGAACCGGGGATCGCCTCCACCGATCCGGTCGACCGGCGCTGGACGGACCTCCCCGCGCCGCTGCGCGCGACCCTCGACGACGTCCGCTCGCTCCCGGCGTTGCACGCGAGCCCGGCCGACGGCGGGGCGGGCACCACCCTCGACCACCCCGGCGGCCGGCTGACGCTCTGGGTCGAACCCGCACCGGGACGTCCCTTCGGCACCGAGGACCGGACGCTGCTGGCGCTGCTCGCCGGAACGCTCGCCCACGCCCTGCGCCGCGCCCACCGCGACGACCGGCAGCGGGAGGTCGCGATCGCGCTGCAGCGCTCGATCCTCGGCCCGGCCCGGCTGCCCGACGGCTTCGCGGTGCGCTACGAGCCGGCGAACCCGCCGCTGGAGGTCGGCGGCGACTGGTACGACGTCGTCGCGCTGGCCGGCGAGCGGATCGGCATCGTCGTCGGCGACTGCGTCGGCCGGGGGCTCGCGGCGGCCGCGGTGATGGGCCAGCTGCGCAGCGCCTGCCGCGCGTTGCTGCTGGAGGCCAGCAGCCCGGCGCACACGCTGACCGCGCTCGACCGCTTCGCCGGACGGCTCCCGGGTGCCTTGTGCACCACCGTCTTCTGCGGGGTCCTCGACCCGGCGAGCGGCACGCTCACCTACAGCAGCGCCGGGCACCCGCCAGGCACCCTCGTGCACCGCGACGGCGCGGCGCAGTTCCTCGACGAAGGCGGCAGCGTGCCGCTCGCCGTCCGCGTCGACGGTCCGCGGCCGGAGGCCACGGCGGTCGTGCCGATCGGCGCGCTGCTGATGCTCTACACCGACGGGCTCGTCGAACGCCGCCGCGAGTCGCTGGACGACGGCATCCGGCGGGTCACCGAGGTCGCCCACGACGCGCGGGACGCCGACCTGCCCGACCTGGCGGCCACCCTCATGAGCAGGCTCCGGCCGGAGGACGGCTACGAGGACGACGTCGCGCTGCTGCTCTACCGCCGGTCGGTGCCGCCGCTGGCCATGGACTTCCCGGCGCACCCGGACAGCCTTGCCGCCGCCCGCCGCCGGCTGCGCGCGTGGCTGGCCGACGCGGCGATCGGAGAGGACCTCGCGCAGGACGTGCTCGTCGCGGCGGGCGAGGCCTGCGCCAACGCCGTCGAGCATGCCTATTTCGGCGGCGCCGGGGCGGCCGCGCACCTGGCGGCCCGGCTCACCGGCGCGCACCTGGTCGTCGCGGTGACCGACCACGGGCACTGGAAGCGGCCGCCGCCGGACAACCACGTGCTGCGCGGGCGCGGCGTGCCGATGATGGAGGCGCTGGCCGACGCGGTCAGCTTCCGGCACGACACGACCGGGACCACCGTCACGCTGGAATGGAGGATCGGTTCGTGACGACGGCACTCACGGTGGTCGCCGGCCCGGGCGAGGACGGGAACCGGGTCCTGACCGCCACGGGGGAGATCGACATGAGCAACGCCGCGGAGTTCGGCGCGGCCCTGGACCGCGAGCTGGCGGCACGGACCGCCGTCACCCTGGACCTGACCGGGGTGACCTACCTCGACAGCGCCGGGATCGCGGTGCTCTTCGACCGGGCCGACGGGCACGACCTGCGGCTGGTGGCGCCGCGGCTGCTCGACCGGGTGCTGCGGATCTCCGGGCTGCCCCGGGTGACGAAGGTGATGATCCGCTGAGCGGTTGGCCGGCGGCCCACGGGGTAAGCCTCCGGCAGCGACGGCCGCCCGATGGGTTGTGCTACCGGCTGTCGCCAGGTGGCCCCGGCGCCCAACCCACGACGTTCAGCAGCGAGCGCCGGGCCGGAGCCACCGCCCGGTCGGTGTTGCGGAGGACGCGACGGACGCGAGTAAGGTTTCGATGTTGGCGTTGAATCCACAGCCGTCCGACATCTGCCGCATCTGTCCGGGACGGAGATGACCACGTGACCGGTGAGCCGATCCTGCCCGAGCACCTCGACGAGCTGACCGCCGCCATGGCGGACCTCACCGGCGCACTGGAGACCGAGCCCGTCGAGGCCGAGATCCTCGAAGCCGTCTGCGCCGAGGCCATCCGGGCCGTGCCGGGCGCCGACATGGCCAGCATCACCGCGATCCGGGACGGCGAACCGTCGACCGCGGCCTCCACCGACGACCGCGCCGTCGAGATCGACCGGGCCCAGTACGCGGCGGGCGCCGGCCCGTGCCTGCAGGCCGCCGAGACCGGCAAGGTCGTCCGCGTGCCGCTCGCGACGGCCGGGGCGGAGTGGCCCGAGTTCACCGCCCGCGCCCGGGAGCTCGGGGTCGGCAGCTACCTGGCCGCGCCGCTGCGCGTCGACGAGCACCTTTCCGGTGCCCTCAACCTCTTCGGCTACGGCGACCACGGGTTCGCCGAGACCGACTCGCAGCTGCTGAGGCTCTACACCACGGTCGTCTCGTTCGGGCTGCGCACCACGCGGCGCTACCACCAGGCCCGCCGGCGGGCGTCCGACCTCGAGGCGGCGATGCGGACGCGCGCGGTGATCGAGCAGGCCAAGGGCATCCTGATGGCCGTGCACCGGATCAGCGCGGACGACGCCATGAAGCTCCTGGTCACGGAATCGCAGCGCACCAACGTGAAGCTGCGGGACATCGCGGCGCGGTTCGTCGACGAGCTGTCCTCGGCGGACTCGCCCGCCTGACCGGCTCAGGCGATGTAGGGCCCAGGCGCTGTGGGGCTCAGGCGCTGTGGCGGGCAGGGAACGGCCAGGTGAGCGTGATGACGGTGCCGTTGTCGGTCGAGCGGAGGTCGAGCCCGTCGACCAGGGCCTGGATCAGGCGCAGGCCGCGGCCGTCGTCCGCGCGCTCCGCCACCGACTCCCAGCGACCCTGGTCGGCCACGGTGACGATCAGCACGTCCTGGTCGATCCGGGCACGGATGTCGATCAGCCCCGGACGGCCGTGGTAGGCGTGGCCGAGCACGTTGGCCATCGCTTCCCAGCAGGCCAGGACGACGTCGTCGGCCTGCCGCCCGACTTCGTCACCGGCCCGCCGCCGCAGCCACGACACCAGGTGCCGCCGCAGGCTCGGCATCGTCCGTGGCGAAATCGTGCCGCGGTACCGCCAGCCGTCCGATCCCAGCTCTTCCACGTTCACCTCCTCGGGGGGCTTCAGGTTTGCTACCCACGAGTTCGGATTCTCAATCACCGCTAGTGATTCCCCTGGCGCCGTTCGGACCTGGTGCGACCCGGGCGGTCGTGATCGGATGAGCGGATGACTCGGTCGACGTCGTCCGTGGTGCTGTGCGCGGTGCTGGCCGCGGCCGCCCTCCTGCCCGCCCCCGCATCCGACGCGGCCACCGCGGCCCCGGGACCGGGCGTGGTCTCGCACTTCGGCCTGGCGCGCAAGGACTGCCTGGGCACCGCGCGGAACACGGCGAGCAAGGCGTGGTTCACCGTGGCCGGCGGCGTGCTGTCCGACGTCTACGCGCCGGTGATCGACAACACGAACGTCGAGACGCTGCAGTTCGCCGTCACCGACGGGCGCGGCTTCACCGACCTGCAAGCCCGTGACATGACCTACACCGTGCGCACGAGCGCGGGCGGGATGGCCTGCGAGGTGACGTCGACCGCGCGCAGCGGCGCCTACCGGCTGGTCACCGAGTACCTGGCCGACCCGGCCCGGACCGGCGTGCTCATCCGCACCCGGCTGGATCCGCTGCGGGGTTCCGGCCGGGACCTGAAGGTCTACGTGCGGTTCGACGCGAGCGTCAACGGCAACGGCGGGGGTGGCCCGGCCAACGGCGGCGGCGACACCGCCACCGTCGACGCGGCGACGTCCGCGCTGGTCAGCGCCGACGCGAACACGGTGTCCAGCGCGCCGGCCCGCGACTACGGCACGCCGCTGGCCGCCGCGCTGCGCGCCGACCGGCGGTTCCTGGCCACCGGCAGCGGGTTCGCCGGCACCGCGGGCGACGGGCTGGCCCAGCTCGACCGGGACCACCGGCTCACCGACACCACGCCGTCGGCGGTGAACGGCAACGTCGTGCAGACCGCCCAGCTGGACCTCCAGCCGCGCCGCCCGGCCGTGCTCGCGCTCGGGTTCGGCGCGGACGCGCGGACCGCCGTCGCCACGGCCGGGGCGAGCCTGCGCACGCCGTTCGACCAGAGCTACCGCGAGTACGCGCGCCAGTGGCGTGACTACGACAACGGGCTGATCCCGGTGCGGGGCAAGGACTCTGACGCGTACTACCAGTCCGTCAACGTGCTCAAAGCCAGTGAAGACAAGACTTTCCCGGGCGCGGTGGTCGCTTCGCTGGGCAGCCCGTGGGGACAGGCCGTGTCCGCGGGCGACGCGCCCGGCGGCAAGCCGGTCTACTTCGGTTCCTACCGCGAGATCTTCGCCCGCGACCTCTACGAGAGCTTCTCCGGCCTGCTGTCCGCGGGTGACCGCGAGACGGCCCGGGCGAGCGTCCGGTGGCTGTTCGCGCGCCAGCAGCAGCCGGACGGCCGGTTCCCGCGCAACTCGCTGCTCAACGGCAAGAAGGCGCCCGACTCCGGCGGTGACCAGCTCGACGAGAGCGCGTACCCGATCCTGATGGCGTTGCAGGCCGGGCTCGACCGCGACCGCACGCTCTACACCGGCCACATCCGCGCGGCCGCCGACTTCGTCGTCGCGCACGGACCGGCGTTCGGCTCGGAGCGCTGGGAGGAACAGGGCGGCTACTCGCCCTCGACGATCGCCGCCGAGATCGCCGGGCTGGTCGCGGCCGGAGTGATCGCCGACCGCAACGGCGACAGTGCGCGCGCGAACGTCTACCGCGCCACCGCCGACCACTTCCAGCGCAGCATCAAGGGCTGGACGGTGACGTCCACCGGGCCGTACGGCGGCCGGTACTTCCTGCGGCTGACCAAGAACGGCGATCCGGACTCGGAGTGGATCTACAACCTGGGCAACGGCTCGGTCGATGCCGACCAGCGCGCGGTCGTCGACGCCGGGTTCCTCGAGCTGACGCGCCTCGGCGTGCTGCCCGCGAACGACCCGGACGTCGCCGCGTCGCTCGGGGTCGTCGACCGCGTGATCAAGCGGGACACCCCGGCCGGGCCGGGCTGGTACCGCTACGGGACGTCGGCGCCGGGCAGCGAGGACGGCTACGGCGACTGCTACGAGCCGGACCCGACGGACTGCGCGCCCACCGGCGCGCCGTGGCCGTCGACGAACGCCGGGTCCGGGCACCTGTGGCCGGTGCTCGCCGGCGAACGCGGCGAGCAGGCCGTGCAGACCGGGGACCGCGCCGGCGCGGCGGCCCTGCTGCGCGCGATGCGGGCCCAGACCGGCGGCACGGGGCTGATTCCGGAGCAGGTGTGGGAAAACCCGGCCGTGCCCGCGTCGCCGTACGGCACGGACCCGCGGACGGCGTCGATCGGCTTCACGCCGGGACAGTCTGTCGGTTCGGTCGCACCGCTGAGCTGGGCGCAGTCGCAGTCGGTGCGGCTGGCCAGGGCCCTCGACGACGGACGGCTGCCCGAGCAGCCCGCCGAGGTCCGCACGCGGTACGTCCACGCGCCGCCCGCTTTGGCAGTCACGCTCGACGCACCCGCGTCGGTGTCGACCGCGACCGCCGTGGTCACCGGCACCGCGCCCGCCGGCAGCCGCGTCGACCTGGCCGTCTCCGCGACCGACGCGGGAACGACTTCGGTGCTGTCGACCCGGGCTTCCGCGGCGGGGACGTTCAGCGCGACCGTGCCGACGCCGCTCGGCGCGAACGTTGTCACGGCGGCCGCGACGGGTGCGGGCACCGGGTACGCGCAGAAGACGATCAGCTCGGACTTCGTCACCGGCACGGTGCTGCTGGACACCACGGACCCGGACGGCGACGACAACGGCCCGGGCACGTACACCTACCCGACGGCCGGCGACTTCCACGCGGGCGCGTTCGACCTGCAGCGGTTCCAGGTCATCGATTCCGGCACCACCCTGGTGTTCCGGGCGCTGCTCCGCGACCTGTCGCCGACGTTCGGCTCGCCGCTGGGTGCCCAGTTGCTGACGGTCTACGGGCACGACCCGGCCGCGACGGCGACGTCGACCGCGGCGCCCTTCCCGAGCCGGGCGTACACGATCGCGCCGCAGGACGCGTGGAGCCGGCGCATCGAGGTCCAGGGCTTCGCGGAACCGGCGCTTGTCGATGCTTCGGGCACTTCGCTCGCGACGCCGTCGGTGCAGGCTTCGCAGGCGACGCGGTACATCACGGTCAGCGTGGCGAAGGCGGCGTTCGGGACGCCGGGCCCGGGCTGGACGTTCGCCGTGGTGCTCACCGGCCAGGACGGCAACTCCCCCGACCAGGCCCGGCCGTTCACGCCGACGGCGGGGCAGTACACGTTCGGCCTCTGTGCGGCCGGGGGCACGGCGCCGATCTGCACCGCGGACCCGGCGACGGCGCCGAAGGCGTTCGACGTGCTGACGCCGGCCGGGGTGGACCAGAAGCTGGAGCTGGATCCCACGCGTGGGCCGGTCGCGGTGCGTGGCGTGCCCGTGGGCTGAGCTGGCATGGTGGGAGCCATGATCGACGAGTTCGCGAAACAGTACCTGCACGGCGATTTGCGGGAGATCCGCGAAGAGCTGCTCGGAAAGCTCGACGGGCTCGGCGAATACGACGTCCGCCGTCCCCTGACCGGGACCGGCACCAACCTGCTCGGTCTCGTCAAGCACCTGACCCTGACCGAAGCCCGGTACTTCGGCGAGATCTTCGGCAGGCCGTTCCCCGAGCCGCTGCCCCGGTGGGACGACCTCGCCGCGCGCGGCACGGACATGTGGGCGACCGAGCACGAGCCGCGCGAGGAGATCATCAGCCGCTACCGGCGGGCGTGGGCCCACTCCGACGCGACAATCGACGCGCTCGCCGTCGACGCGCCGGGTCACGTGCCGTGGTGGCCCCGGCCGGATGTGATGCTGTTCAACATCCTCGTGCACGTGCTCACCGAGACGAACCGGCATGCCGGGCACGCCGACATCCTGCGGGAACAGCTCGACGGCACGAACGGCGCCGACCGGCGTCGCGACGCGGCGTTCTGGGTGGACCGGCACGCGGAGATCGAACAGGCCGCTCGAGCTTTTCGGTAGTGCCGGTCAGGGCAGCGGGTCCAGCCCGGTCAGCTTGACGCTTTCGGTCCACAGCCGCGCCGCGGCCGCTTCGTCGGTCAGGTTGGCCCACAACGGTTCGAGCCGCGGCCGGCCACGCAGGCCGAACACCCGCGGCCCCCACAGCTGCCCGCCTTCGACGTCCGGCCTGAGCACCGCCCGGACGGCGGGCCGCGCGCCGGCGTCCTTGCCGTGCAGCAGAAGACGGGCCGGCAGCCCGCCCAGCCACTGGCCGGCGGTTCGCGTGTGGACCGGCGGCCGCGACGGCGTCAGCGAGTCGAGCGCGCCGCCGGGGTGGGCAAGCACGCTGAGCCGCTTCGAGCCCGCGGCCCGCAGCCGCCGGTCGAGTTCGACCGCGAACAGCATCTGCGCGAGCTTGGACCGCTCGTAGGCGCGCTTGGGGTGGTAATCGGTTTCGCTTTGCAGGTCGGCGAAATCCAGGCTCGCGGACTTCGCCGCGAAGCTGCCGGTGGTGACGATGCGCGCCTCCGCCGTCAGCACCGGCATCAGCCGGGCGACCAGGGCGAAGTGGCCGAGGTGGTTGGTGCCGAACATGAGCTCGTGGCCGTCCGGGGTCTCCCGGCGCGGCGGGTGGTCGAGCGCCACCCCGGCGTTGCACACGACGGCGTCGAGCTCGCCGGTGCCGACCGCGTCGAGGGCGGCCAGGTCCATCCGGACGTGTCCGACCCGCGCGCCGGCGACCCGGGAGCGGATCGAAGCGGCGGCGGTTTCGGCTTTCGCCGGGTCGCGGCTGCCGATCACCACGTCCGCGCCCGCCGAGGCCAGCTGCTCGGCCGCGAAGTAGCCGATTCCGGCATTGCCCCCGGTCACCAGGACCCGCATCGTCTTCCCCTCGTCGTGCCAAGCTGTCCCCCGTGGACAACGCTACCGACTCGGGTGGGGCGGGTTACCGGCGCTCGGCCGGCTCGCCGCGCGGCGAGGCCCGGCGCCGGGAACTGCTGGCGAAGATCACCGACGACGTCGCCGAGAACGGTCTGGTGGACTTCTCGCTGCGGCGCGCCGCGCGGGCGGCCGGGACGACGCACAAGGTGCTGCTCTACCACTTCGAAGGCACCGAAGACCTGCTGCGGCAGGTGGTCGCCGCCCTGCGCGAGCGGCGGGTCGGCAACGCGCTGGCGGCGGTCGCCGGCTCGTCGTCGACCCTAGCCGACCGCGTCCGCGCGGCTTGGGAAAGCCTGCGCGACGAGGAGACGCAGCTACGTCGCGTGCTCGACCAGGCGATGGGCCTGGCGATGTACGACCCCGGCCGGTACGCGGCGCTCGGCCGGGGCGCGTCGCAGCAGTACCTGCCGACGCTCGTGAGGTTCTGCCCCGCGGACTGGCCGGAGCGGCGGAAGCTGGAGGTCGCCTCGATGATCCTCGCCGCGCTGCGCGGTTTCCTGGTGAGCCTGCTGATCGATGACGACTTCGCGACAGCCGGCGTCGAGGCGTTGCTGCGAGCGGTCGAACGGGAGGAAGCGGCCCCCTGAGCCTCGACAGGTTGCGAACCACATGGTTCACTTCTGCCGGGGGACTTCACTGGGAGGCCGGGATGCAGGTCGAGCTGTCCGCGGGAACCGTCGAGTACACCGACACCGGCGGTCCGGGTCCGGTCGTCGTCTTCGTCCACGGCCTGCTGATGGACGGCTCACTGTGGGACGGCCCGGTCGCGGAGCTCGACGGCCTCCGCCGCGTCGTCCCGACGCTCCCGCTGGGCGCGCACCGGCACCCGATGCGAGAGGACGCCGACCTGTCGCTGCCGGGCATCGCGTCCCTGCTCGCCGAGTTCCTCGAGCGCCTCGACCTGCTGGACGTCACGCTCGTCGGCGTCGACACGGGTGGCGCACTGGTGCAGCTGCTGATGGCGAACGGCGCCTCCCGGGTGAGCCGCGTGATCCTCGCGTCGTGCGACGCGTTCGACAACTTCCCGCCGGGACTCACCGGCAAGACGCTGTTCCTCACCGGGAAGCTCTCGCCGGGTTTGTTCGGGCTGTTCATGCAGCAGATGCGCCTCCGGCCGGTGCGACGGCTCCCGATCGCGTTCGGCTGGCTGACGAAGCGCGGCGACGCGGCCACGCGCGACTGGATCAGGCCACTGCTGAGCCAGGCCGCCATCCGCCGTGACACGGTCCGCCTCCTGCGGGCGGCCGCGGCGTCACCGGGAATCCTGCTTGAGGCCGCCGAGCGGCTGCCGGGCTTCGACCGGCCGGCGCTCGTGGTCTGGGCCACCGAAGATCGCGTGATGCCCCCGGAGCACGGCAAGCGCCTGACTGCGTTGCTGCCCAAGGGAAAGCTCGTCGAGGTGGCCGACAGCTACACGCTGCTGCCACTGGACCAGCCGGCGGAGTTCGCGCGGCTGATCAGGGAGTTCCTAATCCGGCCAAAAGTAGGCCGACCCCCACGCGGCACGTAACCGTTGCTACGAAGCCATTCGGCCGTGACTGTGGTCGGATTAGGAACGATCGGCACAGTCACAGCCGGCTGAGGCCGTACAGGATGCGCTTCATGAGGTCGACGCTCGGCCGGTTGCCGGCCCCCATCTTCGCGGTGTGCACGGCAACCAGTCCGCGGTCGGCCAGGTCGGAGAGCAGGACCCGGGCAACCCCCAGCGGAATCCGCCGCCGCGCGGCAACCTCGGCGACCGACTGCGAAGTGCGGCACAGCACGCAGATTTCCGACTCTTCCTGCGAACTCCCCCGCACGACGGCCCGCCCCCGCGCGGTGGTCGAGACGAGCGTTTCGACGGGAAGGTCACGCGTCGGCCGGGTCCGGCCATGGGTCCGGAAGTACGGACGGACGAGCCCCGCCGCCCCTCCGTCATCGAGCGCGGTCCCCCAATGCACGGCCAACTCCTCACGGCGATTAATCCCTGTAGGCGATTATTCGACACGGTGATCGACTGTGCCGCAATCGACCGAACAGAGCAACGCCGGAAAAGCCGCAGGTCAACGGCGCGCCGGTGAACGGGTTCGGCCATCCGTGGCTCCCGTCCACGGATGGATTATCAGATCCCTGACAACCAAGTCGCCGTCAGCGGTACCGACAACTTTTTTTGTCTTGACAACTCACACTGTCAGCGGGAGGCTGACAGCAAGCCAACCAGGGAGCCCGAATGAGAAACCTCAAGATCATCGAACACATCTCGCTGGACGGCGTGATCCAGCACTCCGCCGACGACGGCGATTTCCCTTACCCGGACTGGACTGCGCCCTACCGGAGCCCCGAAGGCCGAGACGCGATGCTCGCCGCCCACGGCGACAGCTTCGACCTCCTGCTCGGCCGCCGGACGTACGACATCTGGTCGGGTTTCTGGCCGAAGGCGCCAAGCAACCCGATGGTGGACCGCCTCAACGCGGCAACGAAGTTCGTCGCGACCCACCGTCCGGACAGCCTCGAATGGGGCCCGTGCGAGAGCCTCGGCGAGGACATCATCGAGGGCATCCGCCGGGTGAAGTCCCAGGACGGCCCGGATCTCGTCCTCTCGGGCAGTTCCACGCTGACCTCGACACTGGTCGAACACGGGCTCGCGGACGAGGTTCTGCTGCTCGCCTATCCGGTCCTGCTGGGGACGGGCAAGCGCTTCTTCTCGGAGGGGACTCCGGCACAGGCATTCGAGGTGGCGGAGACGAAAGGCATGCCGTCGGGCATCATCCTCACGACTTACCGGGCCGCGGGGCCGTTGAAGACCGCATAGTCAGCCGACGACGGCCCCGCCGGACCGGCGGGGTCGAGCGCCACCAAGAGCGGGTCAGAGGCGGATCGGTTTCTTGTTCATGAACTATCCAGGCGGTCAACGGGCCTGTGGATGTTCTTGGGCGCACTGCCTCTGACCTGCTCTTTTGTGACTGTTGGGTCCGGTCGCGTCCGGGCCCGTCTGGACGTCTGACGGCCTGTAGACGGCCTGGCTTCCTGCTGCTCCCTGTGCCCGTCTGGCCTGGTGGCAGCCCTCCCCCGTCTTCCTCGTCCCTGCTGCCGTTAGCACCGGAAGGCCGGCGTCAAGGGTGGGCGCTTGCGTCCATCGCGCAGCGACGCCGGAGGCGCCCTTGATGGCGGTCGGCCGGTGTTAAACGATCGCCGACGAGGGAGCGGTCATCAGATGGTGACCTGATCGGCGTAACACAGATCGACTCGGTCACGTCTCTGGCCGTATGGGGACGAGTGGATCAACCAGCTCCCGGCGGCGCGCGTACGCGGCCGGCCCTCCGGCGGGCCGCCCGGCGACCGGCGGCCGAAGCGGAGCGGCAGGCCGTCCGTGTCGCATGAGAGCGGGCCCGCCGCACGGGTGGTGACGTGCGCGCCGCCGCTGGCGGCGCGCCTTGATTCCATAGAGCTAAGTTCGGCAACACGTCTGGGGGCCACTTGCCGCTGACCGGGTGAACTTGTTTCATTGATGTAGAAGCGATCGCTAGATTACCTTCGTGAGGACGTCGCAGATGAGTATCACGACCGAGCGTTTCGCGCTCGCCCTAAAAAACCTTGACTCTACTCAATGGCGCCCTTTCGAGCGAATGGCGACGGTTTTCCTTGAAAGTGAATTCCCGAACATACGTCCAGTAAGTGGATTATCCGGCGATGGCGGTGCTGACGCCCTCCTGTTCTCGGTGGAAGATGACCCATCGACCATTATTCAATATTCTGTTCGCGTGGACGTCTCAGCCAAAATCTCCGAGACCTGCAAGAGAATCAAGGAAACCTTTCCGGACGTCAACGTCTTGGTCTACGTAACCAATCAGCCGATCGACTCAAAAAGTGTAGAGCTTCGTCGATCCGCTCGCGCAAATCACGGAATACATCTTGATCCGCGCGGCATAGACTGGCTTATCTCGGTTCGCAACATGAATTCAGCAACTATGGCCGAAGCCGAAGAACTGGCAAGATTGGTAGTAGACCCCTTAATTGCAGAACCAGATGACCTTATTAAACGACAGGCACAAGCCTTGGATGACACTGAGGCAAAGGCAGCTTTCGTCTACCTGGGTCTACAATGGCAGGATGACACCCGAGAAAAGGGGTTAACGAAGGTTTGCTTCGAAGCGATAGTGCGATCCGTTCTACGCGATACGGATAGCGACAATCGACTGACCCGAAGTCAAGTGTACGAGATGGTTTCCTCGCTTTTGCCGGGCCATCACGAGAGAACTATGCGCGAACAGGTAGACGGCGCACTGAACAGACTAAATAAGAAGTACTTGCGCCATTGGCAGAAGGTTGATGAGTTTTGCCTCACATGGGCAGAGCGTGTTCGACTAGCCGACCGACTAACCGATCTTGAAGTGCAAGATGCCACCCTTCGTGAACACTTGACTTCCGCGTTGACCACTTCCGCTTCCGAATCTGGCATTGAAATTGACTCGCGCCAACTCGACACCCTCATTGATTCTTGTCGAACAATGATTGAGAGCGTCCTCCTAAGCCGCGGAGAGGCCTTTGCCGTAGCCGTGTCACGCGACCAGGGAACCGACGTACGGCCAGCTGACATCGAGGCCGTGGTATCGAGTGTTGTAACCAAGTCCGGGAAGCAACCTTTATTGCCCGTCCACGTGATCGCCGCAACACTTCAATCTCTTTTGGTTTCACCGCCTCCCGACGTTCGAGCATACCTTAGAAGTCTGGCGGATACCTATACACTCTTTTCCTTTATGCGCGAAACTCCAGATGTTCAATCCGCTGTAGTAAAAATCTTCGCAGAAGGAGATATCTGGCTTGATACTTCTGTCGTTCTACCACTTTTTGCAGAGGAACTTTTGGAAGATGACCAGCGAGCGCATTCGGAACTCTTGGCCGCAGCCAGAGAGTGCGGTTTATCCTTGCGTGTTACCGATGGAGTAATCGAAGAACTGGCAACCCATGTTCGCCGGTGCCGTTCGTATCTCCGAGCAATGTCGCGCGAGGGTGCCCATGGCTCCATGCCGTTCCTTTTTAACTCGCATAGACTCGCCGGTAAAGATGACTCGGATCTTGAGAATTGGCTAGACAACTTCTGCGGCAAAGTCGATCCCGAGGTCGATATTGCCGAATACTTACTAGAAGAACACGGCATAGACAATGAGCCATTGACAGATTACGTCAACCGAGCACCCATTGAGCTGCGCGCAGCTGTTGCTGAAGTTTGGTATGAGAACCGCGAGCATAAGGAGCGCCGTCAAGCCGCACTGGGTATTCCGGCAATGGACGCTACGACACGTGACCGCCTGGTTAACCACGACGTCGAGAACTACGTGGGAATAGTAGTTAGAAGACAAGAGCGCCGTGAAAATCGATCGGCTTTCGGATATAAGAGTTGGTGGCTCACGCTAGACCGGACAGCGTTTAGGATCCGAGATAAAATCGCCGGAATGATCGACGGAAAGGCTCCGGCCACTCCTGCCATCAGCCCCGATTTTATGCTTAACTATCTCGCGATTGGTCCGGTGCGCAAGCGGGCCGGTCAGAAGACGGCAAATCTTCCTCTCATGTTGAACATGTCCGTTCTCGATGCTGTCCCGGAGGACCTACTTGCTCTTGCTGATGAACTTCGCGCGAAGCTGTCAGATCTCCCCGCCCGAGTTGTTCGGAGAAAGATTAGGGAGACGCTCGAAGATGCGCGTCGATTGCTCGGCCCGAAGGGTAAAGCCGGCGAGGTGGGCTTGTCGGAGGAAATCAAGGTAAAGCTCATCGCGGCTGCACGAGCGAGATGACGACTAAGAAGTTGCCGAACAGCGGGCACTTCTCGGTGCGCTGCTAGCCTGTGGACATGCGTGGTGCGGGTGACCAGCTCAGCATTGGTGAGCGGATCGCGTTCTACCGGCGGCGGCGTGGGCTGTCGCAGGCGGTGCTTGCTGACCTGGTGGGCCGTACTGAGGACTGGTTGAGCAAGATCGAGCGCGGCGAGCGGGACATCCGCAGGCTGGACGTGCTCGCTGATCTCGCGCGGGCGCTGCGTGTGACGCTGGGTGACCTGCTCGGCGAACCGGTGCTGATGGAGGAGCAGGACAAGCACGACGACGTTCCGGCGATCCGGGACGCGCTGATGGCTCCCCGCCGGCTGTCGCGGACGCTGTTCTCCTCGGCCATGTCGCCCGAGTACATCGACCCCCAGCCTGTTCGGTCACTGGTCGAGGGTGCCTGGTCGAGCTACCAGAAGGGTGACCTGGGGCGGGTCGTGACCGCACTGCCCGGGCTGATCAAGACGACGCAGGCGATAGAGGCTGCCGCAGCTGATGATGCCGGGTACAAGCGGGCCTGCGCGGCGATCTCGGCACGGGTGCACCATCTGGCCGCGACGACGTTAAGCAAGATCGGTGAGGCTGACCTCGCCTGGATCGCGGCCGAGCGCGCGATGCAGGCGGCGGACGACTCCGATGACCCACTGGTCCTGGCCTCGGCCGCCCGCTCCGGCACGCACGCGCTCCTGGCCATGGGGCGGTTCGATGACGCGCTTGAGCTGAGCGACGTCGCGGCGAAGTGGCTGCTGCCGAGGATGGCCGAGGGCGACCCGGCTGCGCTGAGCCTGTACGGGATGCTCTACCTCCGTACCGCTGTCGCGGCGGCGCGACACCAAGACCGGAACACCGCGAACGACCTACTCGGCCACGCGAAAACCGCCGCTGACCAGCTGGGCGCGGACGCGAACTACTGGCAGACCGGGTTCGGGCCGGCCAACGTGGAACTCCACCGGCTGTCGGCCGCCCTCGACCTCGGCGACGTCAGCCAGGTCATCGAGACCGCGCCGCGCGTCAACGTCGATCACCTGCCCGTGGAACGCCAGGTCACGCACCTGGTCGACTTCGCCCGGGCACTCAGCCTTCTCGCCAAGGACGGCGACGCCCTACAGGTCCTCTTGGACGCCGAGCAGAAGTCGCCGTCCATCGTCCGGCACAACACCATGGTCCGGGAGGTCGTACGTTCGATGTACCGGCGTGCCCCGGCGACGGCCGGCAAGTCATCGGCGCTACTCGCACTGGCTGAGCGCTGCGGCGCGGTTAGGTAGCCGCATGTCGCGAGTTCTCGGGCTGGTCGCCTCCGGGGCCGGCGGGGTCGAAGACCTGCTTCCGCGCCTGATCAAGCCTGCCCAGGAAGCAGGCTGGACGGTCGCGGTTACCTTGACCCCCACCGCCGGCCGCTGGCTGGCCGCGACCGGGCAGCTCGACGAGATCGAACAGGCCACCGGCTACCCGGTGCGGGTCGAGCCCCGCTCGCCGTCGCAGAAGAGCCCGCACCCCGCCCCGAGCTGCTACCTGGTGGCGCCGGCCTCGGCGAACTTCGTCGCGAAGATGTCCCTCGGCATCGCCGACAACCAGGCGTTAACACAGGTCAACGAGGCAATCGGAACCCTCAATTTGCCGGTGATCGTATTCCCGCGCGTCAACGCGGCCCACGCGCGGCAGCCGTTCTGGACCATGCACATCGAGAACCTCAAGAGGGTCGGCGTAGACCTGCTCTACGGTGACGACGTCTGGCCGCTGCACGAACCGCGGTCCGCTCCTGGCCGGGAACTGCCCTGGTCAGCCATGCTGGACGCGATCGAGAAGGCGATTCCGGCCGACCGCTGAACCCACCCGGACAGTTTGTCCGGGTGATCTCTCCCTCCCGGGTGTCTCCTGGTCTCAGCGCGCCCAATCGGACGCGTCGAAGCCGAGACATCGGGAGAGCACATGGGCATTCACGTGGTGATTCAGCCCCTCGTCGGATACGGCGCAGCCGTCATGTCACCTTCCCCGGGAGTCCGCCAACTGGTGGCCGGGGGCGATGAAACCGCGATCATGATCCAGGTACCGGCTCGGATCGGCGGTCTGATCGACACCGCGCGGTTCGCGCGGAGCCTCGCCGAGGCCGCGAACGAGTTCGGTGAGTGGTGCGAGACGCAGAACCGCACACGTACCGACTCCTCTCCTGTCGGCGACCAGTGGTCGGAAGTGCGCGACTGAGCGCAAAGAAACCCATACCAGTAAAGGGAATTAAGCATGGCTATCGAGGACCAGTCGCGGGAGGACCGGACCGCCCACCACCCGGTGTGGCAACAGGTCGACGAGGTGACCGGCAAGCCGAAGGCGGCATGAGGGACATGAGCTTCCGCGAAAGGGTTGAGACGTGGGAGCACGCCTATCGCGACTACACAGCCGCGTGGGAGCACGGCCACGCGGTGCTGTCGCCGGTGAGTGCGGCGAACACGGCCAACGCCGCTCGGCGGGTGTCGCGGGCGTGGCACGAACTTGCGCAGTCGCGCGGACTGCCGTGGTGGTGCGTGGCTGCGCTGGAGTCGGCGGCTGAGGGGTTCGCCGATCTGGCTCGAGATTGGGAAAAGCATGACGGCAACGAGGGACGGGCTGGGGCTCCGGTTGACGGTGTGCTCGGACACCGAAGTGACCGTGGAGGAGACGGGGCCGGGCGCGTCGTGCCCACCCGTCCTGGTTCTGGCCGGCCGACACTGCGTAGTGACGCTGAGGCCGCCGGAGAACCAGAACGCCTGGAATGGATGCGCGGCGTTCCTGCGCCGGCTCCGCGACCACGCGGACGAACTGGCCGCCCTGCTGGAAGCCCTGCTGGAAGCCCGCGCGGAGAGGCCTGACCGTGCCGATACGTGAGCTGAAGACGCTGCAGGAAGCCCACGACGTCGTGCTGGAGCGCCGACCGCCGAAGAACGCGGACCCCTCGGACTGGCTGGCGTTCCGGCTCGGCAACGCACGCCTGTACAAGGCGATCGCCGACGTCGACCGTGGCCACCACCACGAAGCCCTGTACTGGGCCGGCTACGAAGAACGGAAGGCCGGTGAGGTCTCGGCCGAACTCCAGACGGAAGGCAAGCCACCGACCAGACGCACATAGACGGCGGAGTCGGGGATAACCCCCGTTCAGAGGCGGATCGGTTTCTTGTTCATGAACTCCTCGATACCCAGCGGCCCCAGTTCACGTCCGATCCCCGACCGCTTGATGCCACCGAACGGCAGGTCCGCCTCCGAACCACCCGACTTGTTCAGGTAAACCATCCCCGCCTCAAGACGGCGCGCCACCCGCAGCATCCGCTCGCGGTCCGTGCCGAACACGCTCGCACCCAGGCCGAATGGTGTGTCGTTGGCCAGGGTGATCGCCTCTTCCTCCGTCTCCGCGCGGAACACCAGCGCCACCGGGCCGAAGATCTCCTCGTGGTACGCCGCCATCTCGCGTGTCACCTCCGTGAGCACCGTCGCCTCCAGGTACGCGCCCGGGCCCGGGATGCGGTGGCCGCCCGCTCGCAGGGTTGCTCCTTCGCGGATCGCCGTCTCGATCTGGGCCGCCACCTCGTCCGCCGCCGCGGTCGAGGCCAACGGGGGCAACGTCGTCGCCGGGTCCGCCGGATTGCCCGGGACGTAGTACTCCGTGACGCGCTTGGCGAACCGGGCGGCGAACTCCTCGTACAGCTCGCCCAGCACGATGATCCGCTTAGGCGCGTTGCACGACTGGCCGCAGTTGCGCATGCGGGCCGTCGCGGTGATCTTGACCGTTTCGTCCAGGTCGTCGGTGTCCAGCACGATCAGCGGGTCGGATCCGCCGAGCTCCAGCACGCACTTCTTGAGGTTCCGGCCGGCGTCGGCCGCCACAGAGATGCCTGCCTGCTCGCTTCCGGTGAGCGACACGCCGTGGATGCGCGGGTCGGCGAGGATCCCGGGGACCTGGCGGCTCGACGCGAACACGTTCACGTACGCGTCCGAGGGCACTCCGGCATCGTGCAGCACGGACTCGATCGCCACCGCCGAACGCGGGCAGATCGACGCGTGCTTCAGCAGGATCGTGTTGCCCAGCACCAGGTTCGGCGCGACGAACCGGGCCACCTGGTAACACGGGAAGTTCCACGGCATGACGCCGAGCAGCGGCCCGATCGGCTCCTTGGTCAGCACCGCTTCGCCGCCGCGGATCGACAGGGGTTCGTCCGCCAGCAGGTCCGGGCCGCGCTCGCCGTAGTAGCGGAAGATGTCGACGACGACGCCGACTTCGCCGCGGCCTTCGTTGATCCGCTTCCCCATCTCACCCGTCATGATCGCGGCCAGCTCGTCGGCGCGTTCGGCGAACAGCTCCGCCGCCCGCAGCACGATCGCGGCGCGCTCGGCGACCGGCCGGGCCCGCCAGGCCGCGTACCCGTGGTGCACCCGCGCGATCGCGGCCCCGATCTCCTCGTCGGTCGCGTTCGGGACCTCCTCCACCAGCTCACCCGTCGCAGGGTCGGTGACTGTATACACTATGTGAGTAATGATCGATACCCGCGCGGCGGTACCTGCAGCGACTTGATCGACTATCGTTTCCCCATGACGCTGGACCTCACCGGCGGACCCGAATTCGCCGCGCCTGCACCGGAAAAAACCCGCTGGACCCGGCAGTACGCCGACGACGCGGTCACCTTCGGCTGCCCCGCACGCACGTCGGAACGCGCGCCGCGGGTCTGGAGCGGACGAGGCCTCGGCCTACCCGAAGCGGAACTGGCCGGGTTCGCCGCCCAGCTGCGTCGCGTCATGAAGGACGACGCCTACTGGATCGCCCGAGCCGCCTGCGGAGATCGTCACGCGGGCGAAGCGGCGGTCTGGTCGTCAGGCCGCTACGACGACGAAGACGGCTTCGTGTACTTCGCCGGCCCGTGCACCCACGGCCACCCGTGGCCCGGCTACCGCCCGGCCCGGGCGTTCACCATCACGCTCCCCCACGTCCGGGGCCTGCGGATCCGGGTCGCGGCCTACCTGGCCGCATGAAAGCCGTACGCGCCGGAACCGTCGCGGCGATGGTGAGCGGTATACCGTCGACTGTCCACGCGCTTCTCACCGGCGGGGACGTCCTGGCCGCGACCCGCGCGGCGGGCACTCTGCTGCCGGGCCGGCGCGACCGGCCCGGCATCGCCACCGGGCTGATCGCGCACGTCGCCGTCTCGACCTTCTGGACGTGCGTGCTCGCCACGGCCGTGCGCCGTCACCGGCTGGGTGCCGGCGGCGGCGCGGTCGCCGGGCTGGCCATCGCGGCGCTGGACCTCGGGATCGCGGCCCGCGCGTACCCCGCCGTGCGGGCGTTGCCGCGCGGGCCGCAGATCCTGGACCACCTGGTGTTCGGCGCCGTCACCGGCGCGCTCCTCGACCGTCCGCAAGGGACGGATCAGGGCACGACCTCGACGACGTCACCGGGGTGCAGCGAGTTGTAGAACGTCACCGCGGCACCGTGCGAAAGGTGCACGCACCCGTGGGACTTGACCTTCAGGCTCCCCTGGTGGAACGCGACCCCGGTGGTGGTGAAGAACACCGAGTACGGCATCGGCCCGTGGAACTGCTTGCTGTAGTGGTCGATGTCCTTGTACTGCACGTGGAACTTTCCGAGCGGGGTCGGGTATTTCGGCAGCCCGACGGTGATCGGGACGCCGCCGTAGGTGACGTTCCCGGCGCCGTCCGTCAGCCACGCGGTATTCGAACCGCGCTGGACGCAGGCCTTCGCTTCGGCACTGCACGGCGTCGACGCCGCTTCGGCCGTTCCCGCGAACGCCATGGTCCCCGCCATCGCGGCGACCCCGCCCAGTAGTGCGATCATCCTCCGGTTCATCGTGTGCCTCCCGTTGTCGTTCGGCTACACCATGAGAGTGCCCACCCGGGCGATCTTCGAACCGGCAATCAGTTCTGCGGTTGCGAAAGCCCGAGGAACTCGGCCTGTTCGCGGTCGTAGCGCCGGGTCAGGCCGGTGCCGTAGCGGTCCCACCAGTTCTGCGTGTGGCCGCCCTGGGTGGTGTTCGTCCCGCCGTAGATCTGGCGGTCGTATTCGATGCGAGCGTCGCGGAACTCCTGCTGGAACTGCTCGGGCGTCAGGCCTTGGACGTGCTGGATCGTCGCGTCTCCGAGGGTGCGCGAGCTCCGCACGACGTCCTCGCCCGCCATGTGGTTCAGGATCGCGCGGACGCCGCCGGCGCCGCGCATGTGGGCGCCCGACATGATCGCGGCCTGGGTGCCGGGGTCGGTGAAGTTGAGCGCGCCCGCCCGGCGCGCGCCGGCGGTCATGAGGTCGGCGACGACCGCGCGTTCCTCGGCGCTGCCCTGCCCGTACAGCTCGCGCGCGGCGATGATCCGGTCGTAGCCGTTGTGCATGTTCTGCCGGAAGCCGTACGCCTCGGGCACTCCGCCCTGCTCCCCCGTCGCGCCTTCGGACCGCATGATCGAGTCGACGACGCGCGGGTCGAGCTGCTGCGGCGGGGCCGCCGCGGCCGCGCCGCCCCCGCCGTGAGCGGCGTCCTGACCGCCGCCGTAGGCGCGGGCGACGTCGGAGTCGGCCGCGCGGTAGGCATCCGCGGCCGCCTGGACGTTCTGGTTGACGTTCGTGATCAGGCTGAGGAACTTCTGGAGGGCGTGGCCCAGCGTCGAGTGCAGGGCCGCGTTCGCCGCGGCGACCCCGCTGCCGATCCCGGCGAAGGACACCGCGTCCAGCACCAGGCCCTCCAGGTCCCGCGTCACCGACAGGAAGGCCGATCCGACGTCTTCGACCGCCCTGGCGACCGTCCCCATCTCCGCCGTTTCGGCGTGGTAGGCCCCGGCACTCATGGTCTGCTCCCTCCGGACATCGGCTGTGCGCACCCGAGAATTCCGGACCGCACCGCCCCGCTCCACGGCCGAATTACCCACTGGTCCCGGCAGGACTGCCCACACCGGCGCTACAGTCGGGTGATGAGCGAACCCCACGGCGACCCGGACGTGGTCGACGGCGAGATCGTCGACGAGACACCGACCGCCGCACTGGCGATCCCGTCGCCGCCACTGCCGCAATCGCTGCCGGATCCGGACTACAGCGAGGGCGGCGTGCCGAGCTTCGACTTCGTCCGCGACAAGATCGAGAACCGCTACACGACGTCGCTCGGCTCGGTCGACGTCGCCGGCCTCGGCACCGAGAACACGGCCGAGACCCTCGACAAGAAGATCGCCGACCGCGACCAGGCGGCCAAGGACCGGCTGGCCGAGATCCGCCGCTCGATGCGCGGCGAGTGACCTGAACCCCTACGAGCTGTGAACACGGTTCACCAACTCAAGGGTCGGCCGTTCGCCGCCTCGCTCGCGCCACCGACCGCGGACATGTCGAACCCGGGCAGTCCCAGCCGCCGCAGGCCCGCATGGTGTGCGTTCCCAGGGCGCTCAAAATGACATCTTTTTCTATCATCCCAAAAGCCAACAACACTCCCAGGTAATCGAAGAAGTAGCATACCGCGTACACACTGCCACGATATTTTCCCGAAAGATGATCAATTCCTCCCTCCTCGGAAGGTTCCTCACCGATCCCGGCGAAAACCTTGGCCAGGTGGTCACCGAACTCCACCGAGCGGACTTGCTGGAAGACTTCGGTCGTCACGCGAAGCGAATTGGCTTTCAGCAAGGAAACACCGTTCCGACGAGTCACCCAGATCGCCGCCCCCACAGCGCCGATCGACACCAGCAGAGATATCCACGAGACAAGAAGATTCGCTACGCCGTTCGAGACAAGAGGGCGCCGGCGCCGATGCACCTTCTCCCGCACACGTACTTCACCGCGGACGTCCTGCGCCGCTACCCCGCCGACATCCCCGTCGACCGCGAGCGAGCCCGTGACGTCGTCGAATACGCGTGGAATGGCGACGTCCCGACACTCACCGAGCACCCCGAGATCGCACCGGCGCGGAGACGGCGCTGTTCCGCGCCGACGACCCGGACACGCCCGTCCACACGCAGCGGCTGGAACCCGGGCAGCTCATCGTTTTCGAGGACGCCCGGTTCGCGCACACCGCCGGCCCGCTGATCGCCCCACCCGGCCGTCGCGCACACCGTGAGGCGCTCGTGGGCACAGTGGACTATCCGCAAACCTACGGGCTCGGCTGAACGTGACAGCGTCCTCGCGCTCCTCGAAAAGGTCCCCGGTCGCCGTCGCGAGCTAGCACGCCAGCCACCGCACCTCCACGGGCTGGTACGCGGCGACCGTCGCCAGGCGGTCCGGGAAGACCGGCACGTGGTCGCCGAGGCCGGCGTGGCGGACCACCCGGTCGACGCCGGTGCCGGGCGGGGCGACCAGGCAGCCCGGGAGGCCGCGGGCGCGGCAGTGCCCGAACGCCTCGAGCAGGCCGCGGGCGCCGCGCTCGGAGAGGAAGTCCAGCCGGCCGAGGTCGATCACCAGCCGCCGGGGACACGGCAGTTCGCAGACGGCGGTCTCGAGCACCGTCGCCCAGCGCAGCACCGTCGTGATGCCCGGCTCGCCGCACACCTCGAGGACCAGCACTCCGCCGGACTGTTCCGAGGCGATTCCGTAGCGCATCGCGCCTCCTGGAGCCGTCCCGTCCCGGGACCATCGTGCCACGCCGGACCGCGCGAAGCGATGGCGAAACCGGGGCGCCGGACGTCAGGCTTCCGTAATCCCCGCGTGGAATCATCGAGGGCCGGAAGCAGTTGTAACGGGCAGTAGCACCGCACGAGGAGAAGGAGTGACGCCGTGACCACGTCAACCGAAAGGGCCGTCCTGGCCGGCGGTTGCTTCTGGGGCATGCAGGAGCTGTTCCGCCGTCAGCCCGGGGTGATCTCGACCCGGGTCGGTTACAGCGGCGGCGACGTCCCGAACGCCACCTACCGCAACCACGGCACGCACGCCGAGGCCATCGAGGTGGTCTACGACCCCACGCGGACGACGTTCCGCGACCTGCTCGAGTTCTTCTTCCAGGTGCACGACCCGACCACGAAGGACCGGCAGGGCAACGACATCGGCCTGAGCTACCGCTCGGCGATCTTCTTCGAGAACGACGAACAGAAGCGGGTCGCCGAGGACACGATCGCCGACGTCGAGGCGTCGGGGCTGTGGCCGGGCAAGGTCGTCACCGAAGTCACCCCCGTGGGTGACTTCTGGGAAGCCGAGCCGGAGCACCAGGACTACCTGCAGCGCATCCCGAACGGGTACACGTGCCACTTCGTGCGCCCGGGCTGGAAGCTCCCGAAGCGCGAGAAGACCGCCTGACCCTCAGTACCACCGAAGGCCCCTTCGCCGGTTTGCGGCGAAGGGGCCTTCGTCGTTTCGGACGCAACGAAGATCGACCGAACGGCGGTGATCCCGCTCGAGTCCTGAGTGGACGGTCAGCAAGCGGATCCCAATAGGGGCAAATGTCCTTTTTGGGAAGTATTGCGAATTCCCCATAAGTCCGTACGTTCGTCGCTTGTTCACGAGCCTTCGGCACCGGATCCTGATTTTCGCTAAGCCGCACCGTTTTTCCCCATCGTCCCCGTTCTCGGCCCGGCCTGTCACCGGGCCGGTTCGCCCTGCCCGGAGGAGATCCTTCGATGCAACTGAGACGTCCACTCGTCTTGGCCGCGAGCGGCGCGCTGATCGCCGCGATGTGCACGACCACCACCGCCCAGGCCCAGCCCGCCACCCCGAACGCCGTCCCGGACGCCCAGACCCTGGCCGCGACCGCGGCGGCCGGTCTCGTGGCGAGCAGGCCCGCCGCGCTGCACGCCGGCACCGACGATGTTTTCGTGGCCCAGAAAGCGATTTCCGCGAGCAACGGGCTGAAGTACATCCCCTACGAGCGCACCTACAAGGGCCTGTCCGTGGTGGGCGGCGACTTCGTGGTGGCGACCAACTCGACGGGCCAGGTGCTCGGCACCTCCGTCGCCCAGGACCAGACCATCGACCTCGCCTCGACCACCCCGAGTGTGTCGAAGGCCGCGGCCGAGGCGACCGCGCGGCAGCAGCTGTCCGCCGTGGACAGCGTGAGCCCCGCCCAGCAGGTCGTCTTCGCGCTCGGCACGCCGAAACTCGCGTGGAAGAGCACCGTCATCGGCCGGGACGCCGAGGGGCCGAGCAAGCTCGACGTCGTCGTCGACGCGGCCACCGGAAAGGTGCTGCACACCCAGGAACACGTCCTGCACGGCGACGGCACCAGCGCGTGGAACGGGCCGAACCCGGTCCACCTGGACACCACGCACTCGGGCAGCACGTACTCCTTGAAGGACCCCACCATCACCAACACGTCCTGCCAGGACGCGGCCAACAACACCACGTTCAGCGGGCCGGACGACCTGTGGGGCAACGGCACCGCCAGCAACCGCGAGACCGGCTGCGTCGACGCCCTGTTCGCCGCGCAGACCGAGAACAAGATGCTCTCGCAGTGGCTGGGCCGCAACGGCTTCGACGGCAACGGCGGCGGCTGGCCGATCCGCGTCGGCCTGAACGACCAGAACGCCTACTACGACGGCAGCCAGGTCCAGATCGGCAAGAACACCGCCGGCGGCTGGATCGGCTCGATCGACGTCGTCGCCCACGAGCACGGGCACGGCATCGACGACCACACCCCGGGCGGCATCTCGGGCAACGGCACGCAGGAGTTCGTCGCGGACGTCTTCGGCGCCTCGACCGAGTGGTTCGCGAACGAGCCGTCGCCGTACGACGTGCCGGACTTCCTGGTCGGCGAGCAGGTCAACCTCGTCGGCTCCGGCCCGATCCGCAACATGTACAACCCGTCGGCGCTGGGCGACAAGAACTGCTACGACAGCTCGGTCCCCAACGGTGAGGTGCACGCGGCCGCCGGCCCCGGCAACCACTGGTTCTACCTGCTGGCCGAAGGCACCAACCCGGCCAACGGGCAGCCGACCAGCACCACGTGCAACAACACCACGATCACCGGCCTCGGTGTCCAGAACGCGGTGAAGATCTTCTACAACGCGATGCTGCTCAAGACCTCCGGCAGCTCGTACCTGAAGTACCGCACCTGGACGCTGACCGCGGCGAAGAACCTCTTCCCGGGCAGCTGCACCGAGTTCAACACGGTCAAGGCGGCGTGGGACGCGATCAGCGTGCCGGCGCAGTCGGGTGACCCGACGTGCTCGGCGACCGGCACGGTCACCGTGTCCAACCCGGGCAACCAGTCGACCGTGACCGGCGCTTCGGTCAGCCTGCCGCTGTCGGCCTCGGGCGGCACCGCGCCGTACACCTGGTCCGCCACCGGCCTGCCGGCCGGGCTGTCGATCAACGCCTCCACCGGCACGATCTCGGGCACCGCGACCACCGCGGGCACCTCGAACGTCACGGTGACGGCGAAGGACGCGGCTGCCAAGACCGGCACGGCGTCGTTCACGTGGACCGTCGGCACCACCGGCGGCTGCACCGGCCAGAAGATCGTCAACGGCGGCTTCGAATCCGGCAGCGGCAGCTGGACGGGCACCACCGGCAGCATCGGCCAGTGGAGCTCTCAGGGTGAGGCCGCGCACGGCGGCACCTACTCGTCCTGGCTCGACGGCTACGGCTCCACGCACACCGAGTCGATCGCGCAGTCGGTGAGCATCCCGGCGGGCTGCCACGCCAGCCTGACGTTCTACCTGCACATCGACACCGCGGAAACGACCACCACCACCGCCTACGACAAGCTGACCGTCACCAACGGCAGCACGACGCTGGGCAGCTACTCCAACCTGAACAAGGCGTCCGGGTACGCGCTCAAGACCATCGACGTCTCGTCGGCGGCCGGCGGCACCCTGGCGCTGAACTTCACCGGCACCGAAGACAGCTCGCTGCAGACCTCGTTCGTCATCGACGACGTGGCCGTCACCCTGAGCTGAAGCTGAACCGTTGAGGCGGGGAGACCGGGCGACCGGTCTCCCCGTTTCTTCGTTTTCCGGAGCAGAATCGGCGCATGGATGCCGAAACGCTGCGCGCGACCCAAACGCCGTTGAAGGAGCAGTATCGGGAGCGGCCCGAAACCGCACTCGTCACGCTGCACGCCGACGCCGAACTCGACGGGCTCGGCATCTCCTGCAAGGTCGAGACCGGCCGTGCGGTCGTCGAAGCCGGGCTGCACCCGGCGACCGGCGGCGACGGCACTCTCGCCTGTTCGGGTGACATGCTGCTCGAAGCGCTCGTCGCGTGCGCCGGCGTGACGCTGCGGGCGGTGGCGACGTCACTGGGCCTGGAAGTGCGTGGCGGCCGGGTCCGCGCCGAAGGCGACCTCGACTTCCGCGGCACCCTCGCCGTCGCGAAGGACGCGCCGGTCGGCTTCCGCGCGATCCGGCTTTCCTTCGAGCTGGACACCGACGCCGCCGAAGAGCAGCTCGCCACACTCAAGAAACTGACCGAGCGCTACTGCGTCGTGTTCCAGACACTGCGGACGCCACCGGAGGTCGCCGTCACGCTTTCAGCGAACTGACGCGGCTCAGGGATAAACCCGGAAGACAAACCGGACGCCGTGGCCTAGCTTGTCGGGTGTCATCGGAAGGGGAGCCGACATGCCGCAGCCGGAACCGGACGTCGCCGTCCACGTACGCGGGCTCGTGAAGACCTACGGATCCACCCGCGCGCTCGACGGTGTCGACCTCGACATCCCGGCCGGGCGGGTACTCGGCCTGCTCGGCCCGAACGGCGCCGGGAAGACCACCACCGTCCGCATCCTGACGACGCTGCTGCGGCCGGATTCCGGGTCGGCGCGCGTCGCGGGGTACGACGTGCTCGCCGAGCCGGACCAGGTGCGGCGCCGGATCGGGCTGTCCGGCCAGTACGCGGCCGTCGACGAGAACCTCACCGGGTTCGAGAACCTCTACATGGTCGGGCGGCTCTACGGCAGGCGGAAGGCCGCGGCGCGGTCGCGGGCCAGGGAGCTGCTCGCGCGGTTCCAGCTCGAGGAGGCCGCCGACCGGCCCGCGAAGGGGTACTCCGGCGGCATGCGACGGCGTCTCGACCTGGCCGGCGCGCTGGTCGCCGAGCCGACCGTCGTCGTGCTCGACGAGCCCACCACCGGCCTCGACCCGGGTGGGCGGCTCGACACCTGGGAGGTCATCAAGGAGCTCGTCGCCGACGGCACGACCGTGCTGCTGACCACCCAGTACCTCGAAGAGGCCGACCAGCTCGCCGACTCGATCGTGGTGATCGACCACGGCCGGGTGATCGCCCGCGGCACCGCCGACGAGCTCAAGGCCCAAACCGGCGGCGAGCGCCTGGAGCTGGTCGTCGCCTCGGCCGCCGACCTGCCGGCCACCCTGGAGGTGCTGCGCGAGGTCGGCACCGGCGAGCCGTCCGGCGACGACCACACGCGCCGCGCCGAGATCCTCGTCGACACCGGCCCGAAAGCGCTCATCGAGGCGCTGCGCCGGCTCGACGGCCAGGGCATCACGGTCCAGGACGTCGGGCTGCACCGGCCCACGCTCGACGACGTCTTCCTGTCCCTGACCGGCCACGGCGCCGAGTCCACCGAGGAGGCTGCGAAGTGAACGCGTTCGCGAAGGGCATCTCGGACGGCAGCGTCGTCACGTGGCGCAACCTGATGAACGTCCGCCGCAACCCGGACTGGCTGATGGCGGCGACCCTGCAGCCGATCATGTTCGTGCTGCTGTTCGCCTACGTCTTCGGCAACGCGATCGGCGGCGAAGCGGGCGGCGCGGCCTACCGCGAGTTCCTCATCGCCGGGATCTTCGCCCAGACGGTGGCGTTCAACTCGGCGTTCACCGTCATCGGCTTCGCCAACGACCTGCAGAAGGGCATCATCGACCGGTTCCGCTCGCTGCCGATGTCCCGGATCGCGGTGGTCCTCGGCCGCACGACGTCGGACCTGGTCGTCAGCGTCGTGGCGCTGATCGTGATGTCGTTGTGCGGGCTGCTCGTCGGCTGGCGGATCCGCGGCAGCTTCGCGGACGCGGTGCTCGGCTACCTGGTGATGCTGATGTTCGCCTGGGCGCTGTCGTGGGTCGGCGCGCTGATCGGCCTCGCGGCGCGCAGTGTCGAGGTCGCCCAGAGCGCCGGGCTGATCTGGATGTTCCCGCTGAGCTTCATCTCCTCGGCGTTCGTCCCGACCCAGACGCTGCCGCCGTTCCTCAAGGCGATCGCGGACTGGAACCCGTTCACCGCGGTGATCAACGCGACGCGTGACCTGTTCGGCAACCGGTTCGGGGCGCCGCCGACGGGCTGGCCGGCGGAGAACGCGGCGCTGTACGCGATCCTGTGCTGCCTGGCGATCATCGCGATCTTCGCCCCGCTCGCCACGGCCCGCTACCGCCGCGTGGCGAGCAAGTAGCACACCACCAGCTCGGGTCCGTGAATGGCACATTGAGGGACTCTAAGTCCCTCAATGTGCCATTCACGGACCCGGGAACGCGTCAGTCCTCTTCGGACAGTTCCACGATCGGGATCACGCGTTTGGCTTGGCGCGCTTTGGCCAGGTGGTCGGCCAGGAACGGGTAGTGCTCCTCCAGCTCCGTCCACGTCCGCACGTAGTCCGCGCCCAGCAGCGGCAATGCCTCGGCCTCGAACTTCCGGTCGGCCACCTCCACGGTGACCCGCGGATCGGCCTCGAGGTTCAGGTACCAGTCCGGGTGCTTCGGCGCGCCGATGTTCGAGGCCACCACCAGCAGCCGGTCGCCGTCGCGGTGGACCATCATCGGGACCGTGCGCGGCTCGCCCGTGGTCCGGCCCGTCGTGGTGAGCAGCACCAGCCGCTCCCGGTGCATGCCGTCCACCTCGCCGCCCGCGCGGAACTGCTCGATCACCCGGCGGTTGGTCTCCTGGACGTCCATGGTCACCGGTCGTAGTAACGCGTCGGCGGGTCCTGCTGTTGCGGGTACTGCCGGGTCGGCGGCGGCGCGGTGTTCTGCCGGCTGCGACGGCGGTGCAGCGTCCGGGCGCTGGCCGCCATGCTGTTCACGACCGCGGCGATGACCAGCCCGATCACCAGGTTGATCACGGCCGTCGCGATCTTCGCGCTCGGCGCGACCGTGAGGGTCAGCGGCAGCACCACCGCGATGAGTGTGACGAGCACCATGATCCAGCCGAAGAACTGGGACGGCGCCGGCGTGGCGACGCTGAGCAGGTGCATCAGCCCGGTGGCGAGCAGGGCCACCGCGGCGGCGACCAGCGCGTACGTCGTGGTGCTCGCGTTGCCCCAGACGCCCTCGCCTTTTGGGGCGAGCACTTCGACCTCGAAGATCCCGCGGGCGATCAGCAGCCCGACCACCGCGAGCAGGGCCGCGACCACCGCCGTCGCCACGCCGCCCGCCCACAGCCGGCGCGCGTCGATCCCCGGGCGGACGTCCGGGGGCTGGTTCCCGTAATAGTCGGCCATCAGAGCCTTCCCTAGGTCGGCTGCGCCTCTCCCCCCGATTGTCCCCCGTTTCGGCCCCGGCCGCGATTTGCGCTGGAGTGCACTCCAGCTCGTAACGTCGGGGACATGACTTCCGCACAGCACAAGATCGGCTCGGGTTTCGGCGCCACCACCACGGCCGCCGAAGCCGTCGCGGGCATCGACCTCACCGGCAAGCTCGCCGTCGTCACCGGCGGCTACTCCGGGATCGGCCTCGAAACCACCCGCGCGCTCATCGGCGCCGGCGCCCACGTCGTCGTCCCGGCCCGCCGCCGCGCGACGGCCGAAGAAGCGCTGGCCGGCCTCGAGAACGTCGAGGTGGACGAGCTGGACCTCGGTGACCTCGAAAGTGTCCGCGCCTTCGCCGAGCGCTTCCTGGCGACCGGACGGCGGATCGACCTCCTCATCGCCAACGCGGGCATCATGGCCCTGCCCCGAAACCCGCGTGGGCCCGGGCTGGGAGGCCCAGTTCGCCACCAACCACCTCGGCCACTTCGCGCTGGTGAACCGGCTGTGGCCGGCGGTCGCCGACGGTGCGCGCGTGGTTTCGCTGTCCTCACGCGGCCACCACTACGCACCGATCCGCTGGGACGACGTCCAGTTCGAGAACGGCTACGAAAAGTGGCAGGCCTACGGACAGGCCAAGACCGCCAACGCGCTCTTCGCCGTCCGCCTGGACGAACTCGGCGCCGAAAAGGGCGTCCACGCGTTCGCGCTGCACCCCGGCGGCATCATGACGCCGCTGCAGCGGCACCTGCCGCGGGAGGAAATGATCGAACGCGGCTGGATCGACGAAGCCGGGAACTACCTGGTGGAGTTCAAGACCCCCGAGCAGGGCGCCGCGACCACGGTCTGGGCGGCGACGTCGCCGCAGCTGGCCGGGCTCGGCGGGCTGTACCTGGAGGACTGTGACGTCGCCGAGCTCGCGCCGGCCGACGCCGAGGGCCTCGCCGCCTCCGGTGTCCGCCGGTACGCCGTCGACCGCGAGGAGGCCGCGCGCCTGTGGACACTGTCGGCGCAGCTCACCGGCGTGGACGCGTTCGCCGGGCGGTGATCGCGCCCTGGATGTCACATCGTTGGGTGTCCGGACGATACTCTTTTCGTGATCTTCCGACGTTTGCCGTTCACGGGGCCGGGGTACTTGGCGCCCGTGGCCGACGAAGCCGGTAGAACGGAGCGCCCGCCGACGGACGACGTCACCTGCGGGCGCTACGCCTTGGGCGAGTTCACGATCACGCCGCGCCGGGCCCTCGACGACGAGCGGCCGCCCGGGTTGCTGGCCGGGCGGTACGAGGTCGGGCGCCTGATCGGCAGCGGCGCCACGGCCCGCGTCTACCGGGCTTTCGACGTGCGGCTCGCCCGCGAGGTCGCCGTCAAGATCTACGACCGGGACGCGGTGGCCCTCGACCAGCGCCGCCGGCTGCGCGAGATGACCATCCAGGGCAGCATCAGCCACCCCGGCGTGGTGGCGCTGCTCGACAGCGGCACCGAAAGCGGCCGGACCTACCTGGTCATGCAGCTCGTCGAGGGCGAGAACGTGGCGGAGCGGCTGCTCGGCGGGCCGATGCCGCTGGCGGAGGTGACGGCGCTGGCCGGCGGGCTCGCCGAGGCGCTGGCCCACGTGCACGCGCTGCGGGTCGTGCACCGGGACCTGAAGCCCGCCAACGTGTTCCTGTCCGCGGACGGTCCCCTGATCGGCGACTTCGGCATCGCGCACGCCCTCGACGCCACCCACATCACCGGCACGGGCCTGATCCCGGGCACCGCCGCCTACCTGGCGCCGGAGCAGGTTTCCGGCGAGCCGGCGGGCCCGCCCGCGGACGTCTACGCCCTCGGCCTGATCCTGCTGGAGTGCCTGACCGGCGAACGGGAGTACCCGGGCACGATGGTCGAGGCGGCCATGGCGCGGCTGACCCGCCCGCCCCGGATCCCGGAGGACGTGCCCCCGTCCCTCGCGCACGCCCTGCGCCGGATGACGCAACGGGAACCCGCCGATCGGCCCACCGCCGCGGAAGTGGCCGGGCTGCTCGACTCGCCGCCGCCGGACGCACCCGAGCTTCGCCCGGTGTGGCGTCGCCAGGCCGCCGATGGCGCGCTTCCCCCCGACCCGGCAGCGGCAGCCGGCGCCGCACTCCCTCGCGACCTGGCAGCCGCCGACACCGCATTCCGTCACGACCCGGCAGCCGCACCCAACACCGCACACCCCCGCGATCCGGCAGCCGCCGGCGTCGCACACCCCCGCGACCCGGCGAACGGCCCGGGCGCCGCGCTGCCCGGTGACCGGGCAGCCGCCGCCAACAGCGCGCACCCCCGCCACCCCGCAGCCGGCGTCCCCTCGAGCCCCAGTCCCATGCCCCGCGGCGGGCTCGCCGCGGACCGGGCGCACGACCACGCTCCGGCGACGAAAACGTTTGCGGTCCCCGGCCCGGCAGGCTCCCTCGCAGCGCCCGCCGGCAATCCGGCACGCCGCCGGCTCGCCGCCGCTGCCGGGTTGACCGCCGCCGCGGTCGCCGTCGTTTCCGCGATGCTGCTGGTCGAGCAGGAAACCGGGACCGGCACCCCGGCCCAGCCTCCGGCGGCGAACTCGCCGGCGGCCACTTCCCCGCCTTCGTCGTCCGCTCCCCCTGCCGAATCCGGGAACCCGGCGCCGCGAACCGGGTCCGTGAACGTCGTGCCGCAACCGCGCGGGAGTGCCTCGGCTTCGCCGGAACCCGTCGCGGTGACGCACGAAACCCCGTCGTCGCCGGAACAGACGTCGAAGACGGGCAAGCCCGAGAAGACCGAGCCGCCCGGCAAGGGCAAAGGCAAGGGCCACGACTCCTGAACCCGTGAGTGGGGACCTCCGGCGGGCGGATCCGGGTCCAACGGCCCTGGTGCGGGAAAACTCTCCGAAATAGGCGCGGACGCACATTCATTCGATTTCGTGAATTCGGCCTCGAAGCAATAACGAGCGGTAACCGGAGCCCGGTTCGGCCCGACACACTCCACGTGCCGTCCGCGCCTCTTCGGCGCCGGCGCCGCCGCCGGGAATCCCGTCCCGGGCGGTCCGACGACATTTCCGGAGGTCTGGATGAGTGTCCACGCTGCCCTCGCGCGGCCGATCGGCACATCGCGCGGCAGGCACGCCAAGCCCCGTCCCGCGTGGCCGCGGGTCGCCGGCCGGGCAGTCTTCCTGCTTTCCGCACTGATCGCGGGCGTGGCGGTCGTCGGCGCCGGGTGGCCGCCGGTGCTGCTCGTGGTGCCCGCCGCCGCGCTCCTGCTGGTCGTCGCGAGCGCCGCGAAACTGCGGACCGCGGCCGGAAAGATCGACAGCATCTTCGCGGACGAACTGACCGGGCGGGACGCAGTTCCCGAAGCCGCCGAGCGCGTCGCGAGCTGAGCAGCGGACGTCGCCGATCCCCTGAGGTTCCCTCTCCCCACTTAAAGATATAGCCGACCCCGGGACTTGTGGCAAGACCCCGGTGCGGGTCCACAATGCGGGCTCACCATTTTCCGGGCGAGGGGATTCCTTGATGCGTGTGCTGCTGTCCACGATCGGCTCGAGGGGCGAGGTGCAGCCGGTGGTGGCGCTGGCGTCGGAGCTGCGGGCGCTGGGTCAGGACGTCCGCGTGTGCGTGCCGCCGGACTTCCGCGAATGGCTCGACGACCTCGGGTTCGACGTCGTACCCATCGGTCCCGAGCTGCGCCGGTTCGGCTCGGCGAGCCGGGTCCGCCCCAGCGCCGAAGAACTGCGAAAGTCGGCCGAAGACACCGTGTCGACCCAGTTCGAGACGGTCACGGTAGCGGCCGAGGGCTGCGATGTCGTCGTGGCGGCCGGGGCGCTGCAGTTCGCCGCCCGTTCGGTCGCCGAACGGGCGGGCGCCGGTTATGTCTACGCGAGCTTCTGCCCCATCACGCTCCCGTCGGACCGCCACGCGCCGCCGCCGATGCCGTGGCGGTCACCGGGGACGACCGACAACCGGGCCCTGTGGCAGGAGGACGCGCACCGCTGGAACCAGCTGTTCGGCGGCCGGGTCAACGCGTGCCGCGCGGCGAACGGGCTGGCACCGGTGGACGATCTCCAGAGCCACGTCTTCGGCGGCCGGCCCTGGCTCGCCGCCGACGCGGCGCTGGCCCCGTGGCCCGATCAGGATGACCCGGACGTGATCCGGACGGGTGCCTGGATCTGGCCGGACGAGCGGCCGCTGCCACCCGATCTGGTGGAGTTCCTCGACACGGGCGAGCCGCCGCTGTACTTCGGGTTCGGCAGCATGCACGCCCCGGCAGAGGTCGCCGAAGTGATGCTCGCGTCGGCGCGGGCCCACGGACGGCGGGCGATCATCGCGCGCGGGTGGGCGGACCTCGCGGCGGCGGACGGGCACCCGGACTGCTTCGGCATCGGCGAAATCAACCAGCAGCAGCTGTTCAAGCACGTCGCGGCGGTCGTCCACCACGGCGGCGCGGGCACGACGACGACCGCGGCCGGCGCCGGCGCACCGCAGGTGGTGGTACCGCAGATGTACGACCAGCACTACTTCGCGAGCCGGGTCCGCGACCTGGGCATCGGCGCGGCGACCGAGCCGGGCGTGCCGACGGCCGAAGCGCTGACGGCGGCGCTGGAGGTCGCACTGCGGCCGGAGGTGGCGGCCCGCGCGCGGGCGTTCGCGGCCAAGGTCCGGCCGGACGGGGCGAGCGTCGCCGCCCGTCACCTGCTGGCCACGGCGCCGCTGACGTCCGCCTGAGGCGCCGGGGCGCTGTTCGCCGATGTGGTGAACGGCGCCCCGGCAACGCGAGTTACCTGGCCGGGTCCGGTTCGTCGGGCCGCAGGTCCAGCCAGTCGCCGTCGCGGGCTTCGCGGATCATCGGGTCACGGCGGCGCAGAGTTCCGGGACGGTGGCCTCGATGTCGTCCCGGAGCACGAAAGCGGCGTCCTCGTCGTACGGTGTCGGGTCGCGGTCGACGATCACCAGCGTCGCTCCGGCGCGCGCCGGTTCCACCTCCAGCGAACTGCCGATGGCCAGGAACAGCCCGCCGGCCGCCGCGATGTTCCGGGCGTGCCCGATGACCTCGCCGTCCGGCATCTGTCCAAACAGGACGACGTCGAGCTTCAGGATCCCGCGGTAGCCGGGATCCCGGCGGCGGTGGAGATGCCCGCGCCGGTCAGCGCGGCGATCCGCTTGGCGCCGCGGATCCGGTCGATGAGCTTGCCGTCCATGGTGGCGGAGGCCAACGGCTCACCCACGGCCGCACCACGGGATTACCGGGCCCGCAGCCGCAACGCCAACGCGGGACACGCCGCTGCCGGCCTCCGCCGCCGGCCAGGTGGGGAGGCAGGATGACCACCCAAGACCCCGTGTCGTCCCTCCAATCACGCGTGTCGTCCCTCCAATCACGCGTGCTGCCCCTTCAATCACACGAGATGCCCGTCCCGTCACCCGGATCAGCCGGTTCGTCGGCGGAGGCAGCCCCGTTCACCTGCCCTCCGACCGGCCATTGTGGACACCTACCAAAGAAGGTTGACAGCGGGCAGCCATTCACCCACTCTTTCCGTTGTCCGCGGGAGGTTTCCTGGTGTTCACGAGCCGGACCACGACACGGCACGCACCGGCCCCCTGCCCTGGGCACCATGAGGCGTCCCCATCCCGCCCACGCTGGAGGACCCATGATCCGCAAGCGGATCTTCGCCGCCTTCACCGCCGCCCTGGTCACCGCCGGTGCGGTCACCGCCGCCGTCGTCACCGGAACGGACGAGTCCACCGCGATCCAGCCGACCGCTTCGACCGTGCCGGCGTTCGACCACATCGTCCTGGTGATGTTCGAGAACAAGAAGTACTCCTCGATCAACGGCAGTTCCAGCGCCCCCTACTTCAACTCCCTCGCCTCGCAGAGCGCGAAGTTCACGAACTCCTTCGCGATCACCCACCCGAGCCAGCCCAACTACGTCGCCCTCTTCTCCGGCGCGACGCAGGGCGTCACCGACGACAGCTGCCCGGCCAACCTCGGCGCGAAGGCCAACCTCGGCCGGCAGCTGATCGACGCCGGCAAGACCTTCACGGGCTACTCCGAGGCCATGCCGTCGGACGGCTACACCGGCTGCTCCAGCGGCACCTACCGGCGCAAGCACAACAGCTGGGTCGACTTCTCGAACGTCCCGGCGGCGAGCAACCTCCGCTACTCGAGCTTCCCCGGCGACTTCACCCAGCTGCCGACCGTTTCGTTCGTTACGCCCGATATGTGCAACGACATGCACGACTGCAGCATCGGCACCGGCGACACCTGGCTGAAGAACCACCTCGACGCCTACGCCCAGTGGGCCAAGACGCACAACAGCCTGCTGATCGTCACCTTCGACGAGGACAGCGGCACGTCGGTCAACCAGATCTTCACGACGTTCACCGGTGCGGGAGTCAAGGTCGGCAGCTACAGCGAGTCGATCAACCACTACACCGTGCTGCGCACGATCGAGGCGTCCTACGGCCTGCCGGGCATCGGCGGCGCCGCGAGCAAGTCGCCGATCCTCGACGCCTGGCAGTAACCACGTGTACCTGTCCACCATCGGCCGCCGAGAGCATGCTGGGGCGATGTCCCGGACCAAGCTCTCGGCGGTCGGCGCGAACGTCTTCGCCCTCGGCGCCGTCAGCCTGGTCACGGACGTCTCCTCCGAGATGGTCACCGCCGTCCTGCCCGTCTACCTGGTGCTCGGCCTGCACCTGAGCCCGGCCGCGTACGGCTTGGTCGACGGCCTCTACACCGGGGCGACGGCGCTGCTGCGCATCGTCGGCGGGTACGTCGCCGACCGCGTCCGGCGCCGCAAGGTCGTCGCCGCAGCCGGTTACGCGCTGTCCGCGGTGGCGAAGCTCGGCCTGCTCGCGGCCGGGGCGTCGGCGGCCGCGATCGGCGCCGTGATCACGCTGGACCGCACCGGCAAGGGCCTGCGGACCGCGCCACGCGACGCGCTCATCACGCTGTCGGCGCCCGAACCGCTGCTCGGGCGGGCGTTCGGCATCCACCGCGCGATGGACAGCATGGGTGCCTTCGCCGGGCCGCTGGTCGCACTCGCCGTGCTGGCCGCGGTCGGCGCCACCGACCCCGAGGCGTTCAACGCCGTGTTCGTCGTCAGCTTCTGCATCGCCGCCATCGGCGTGCTGCTGCTGGTGCTGTTCGTCCGCGACCGCCGGACGCCGAAAGCCACCGCGAACCCGGTTTCGCCGCGCGCGGCGGCGGCCCTGCTGCGCGGCAGCGGCGTGCGGCGGCTGCTGGCCGCGGCGTGCGTGCTCGGGCTGGCCACGGTCGGCGACGGGTTCGTCTACCTGCTGCTGCAGCACAAGGAGGACATCGCCACCGGCTGGTTCCCGCTGCTCGCGGTCGGCACCAACCTCAGCTACCTGCTGCTCGCCGCGCCGCTGGGCGCGCTGGCCGACCGGGTCGGGCGGCTGCCGGTCGTGCTCGGCGGCTACGGCGCGCTCGCGCTCGTCTACCTGCTGCTGGCCGGGCCGGTGTCCGGCTGGCCGCTGTTCGCGGCGGCACTGGCGTTGTACGGCGCGTTCTACGCGGCGACCGACGGCGTCCTCATGGCACTGGCCGGTCCGCTGCTGCCGGAGTCGTTGCGCACCACGGGGATCTCGCTCGTGCAGACCGCGCAGGCGCTCGCGTACTTCGCCTCGTCCGTCCTTTTCGGACTGGCGTGGCAGTTCTGGGGTCCGGACCGGGCGATCGTGGTCGCCGCGGGCGGGGCCGTGGTCGCGATCGCCGTGACGTTCGTCGTCCTCTCCCCGCGGAAGGTGACGGCGTGAGGACGAGGATTCTCATCGCCGTCGCCGGGGTGCTCGTGCTCGCCGGGGCGGCGGTCGCGTACGTCGGGTTCGCGAGCGCCCGGAGCCACGACGTCGCCGCGACCGGCGTGGTCAGCCTCTCCCCCGGCCCGCGGCTGCTGTTCCGCAGCACCGCCGACGCCGACCGCGGGCACGTCGCCACCGTGTCCGCCGTGGACCCCGCGGGCCCGCGGACGGTCTCGCCGCTGTCGTGCGCGCGGGTGTACGCCGCCGGCGGCACCGGCCTCTGCCTGCGCCAAGACGGCGACCTGACCACCTACCAGCTGGCGCAGCTCGACGACCGGCTGACGGCGAAGCGGGAGATCCCGCTGGTCGGCCTGCCGAACCGGGCCCGGGTGTCGGCGAGCGGCCGGATGCTCGCGTGGACGGTGTTCGTCACCGGCGATTCGTACAACGGCGGGATGTTCTCCACCCGCGCCGGGATCCTCGACACGGCGACCGGTGACCTGGCCGGGACGCTGGAGGACTTCGCCGTCACGCTCGACGGGAAGCCGTATCGGGCGGCCGACCTCAACTTCTGGGGCGTCACGTTCACCCGCGACGACCGCCACTTCTACGCGACGATGTCGACGGCCGGGCGCCGCTACCTGGTCGCCGGCGACTTCGCCGCGCATATAGTCCGCACGCTGCGCGAGAACGTCGAATGCCCGTCCTTGTCCCCGGACGGGACACGGGTGGCGTTCAAGTCCGCTGTGGACGGTGACCCGGCCCGCGGCTGGCAGCTGTCGGTGCTCGACCTGGCGATGTCGAAGGTGACGCCGCTGGCCGAGACCCGCAGCGTCGACGACCAGCCAGCCTGGCTCGACGACCACACGATCGGCTACGGCGTGCCGCGCGGGCCGGGTCACGCGGACGTCTGGTCGGTCCCGGCCGACGGTTCGGGCCCGGCCCGGCTGCTCATCCCGGAGGCGGAGTCCCCCGCCGCCCTGGGTTCGTGAGGGATCAGTCCATTTTGCGCAAGCCGTCGAGGATGCGCTGCATCAGGTCCGTGTCCGGGGACGCGAAGGCGAACCGGGAAGCCGGCACCCTGGCGGCCGCCGGTCCCCGCGGCAGGAGGCTGCCCACCACCCGCAACGGCAGCGGCTCCGGTGCGGGCTCTCGCCGCGTCTGCGCGGGGATCGGCAGCGTCGGCAGGGCGACCGTCCTGGCTTCGGCCAGCTGCCTCACGGCGTGCTCCTGCCGGATGCGCGACCGGATGCCGGCCACGGTGAAGTCCGGCTCGGGCTCCGGGACGAGCACGGACGCGTCCCCGGCCGGAGACCGGCGCGGACGCCGTTCCAGGGCGATCGCCCAGGCCGCGGCGGCGAGCGCCGGCAGCAGCAGCCCGGCGACGATGGCGAGGCCGGGCAGGTCCACGGCCATCAGTGGGCCCCGAGGGCAGGTAGCAGCATGACGTTCACTTCCGGACGGACGGTTCTTCCGCAGCATGGCCGACACCTGGATATTCGACATTAACGAATTTTCGCGGACCCCGATCCCCATCATGAACGACGGGCAGCACTCTCGCAAGCGGCCGAACGTGGTCGACCATCCGGGCGTCAAAAGTGCAGCTCAGGGCGGGTTTCGCGGCGGGTATACCGCGCCCCTCACCCAGTGATACGGACGCTGGTTCGTTTCGGTTCACCTCTTTTTTTGTACGATTCGTGTATCGCGTCACGGCACACTCACCGAATGCGCATTTCGACCTGGCTCGTGGCCGCCGCGCTGGCGCTCACCGGCTTCGCCTCCGCGTCCCCGGCCGTCGCCGCCGACGGCAACCCGCTCGAGAAGACCAACGGCTTCTACGCCGACCCGGACTCGAACCCGGCGACTTGGGTCCGCGACCACCCGGACGACAGTCGCGCGAGCCCGATCCGGACGTCGATCGCCACCAAGCCGGGTGCCCGCTGGTTCGGCAACTGGAGCGGCGACATCCGCGCGGCGGTCGACAAGTACACCTACGCCGCCGATGTCGCCGACAAGCTGCCGCTCCTGGTCGCCTACAACGTCCCCGGCCGCGACTGCGGCGGCGAGTCGACCGGCGGCGCGGGCAGCCCGCAGGCCTACCGCGACTGGATCTCCGCGTTCGCCGACGGCATCGGCGGCAAGCCGGCGATCGTGATCATCGAGCCGGACGCGCTCGCCCAGCTCGACTGCCTGCCGGGCGACGCCCGGCAGACCCGGGTCGACCTGCTGAAGTACGCCGCGACGCAGTTCGCGCAGAAGGCCCCGAACACGTGGGCCTATCTGGACGGCGGCAACGCCACCTGGATCCCGGCCGCGACGATGGCTTCACGGCTGCAGTCGGTGGGCGTCCAGTCCATCCACGGGTTCGTGCTGAACGTGTCCAACTTCTACACCACGGCGGAGTCGACGACCTACGGCAAGGCGGTCGACGCGGCCCTGGGCTACGCGGCCCCGTTCGTGGTCGACACCAGCCGCAACGGCAACGGCCACGGCACCCCCGACGACCAGCTGTGGTGCAACCCGCCGAAGCGCAAGCTCGGCGCGTCGTCCCAGCTCGGCGGCGGCCCGGAGATGCAGCTGTGGATCAAGGTCCCCGGCGACTCCGACGGCAGCTGCGGCTACGGCTCGGGCAACCCGGGCGTCCCGGCGGGCACGTTCAGCCCGGACCTGGCCGGCCACCTCATCAGGGGCGACTGACCCGGAGGGCGATCAACGGGAGGCAGTAAGGGTTCGCAGCTGAGCGAACGCCTGGCGAACGGCTTCGTGCAGGTCGAGGTCGTCGGCGGCGTCGACCCACCGCTGGAAGGCGACCCGGTACACCGCGGCACCGGTCTCGGCGGCCAGGCCGGCCTCGGTGTCGCCGGCGCCCCGCCGTCGAAGCCCGTCGGCCAACTCGGCCGACATCTGGGCGAGCTTGATCAACTCGCGTTCACGGAGCTCGGCATTGGCCATGATCACCGCTTGCCGCTTCCGCGCGAGCTCACGGTCGGATCCGATCAGGTCGACCACGGCGTCCAGCGCGGCCGCGACGACCTCCAGCGTCGACGCCGAGGCGGGCGCCGCTTCCAGTGCGGCCAGCGACTTCTCCGCGATCTCGGCCGCCTGGTCGAAGAGGACCTCACGTTTGTCGGCGAAGTAGCGGAAGAAGGTGCGGGCGGTGACGCCGGCCCGGTCGGCGATGTCGGCCACCATGGTCTGCTCGAAGCCGCGTTCGAGATACAGGGCCAGTGCGGCCTCACGCAGCCGGTCACCGGCTCCAGGCTCCCATCGTCCCATGCGTCGAGTGTAGAGCCGCGCCCAGTGATGTCACCTGATGACATCACTGTGCTAGGTTGATGTCATCAGATGACATCAGCAGCGGAGGTTCGCCATGACGACGATGAAGCGCATCCAGTACCACCGGTACGGCGGCCCGGAGGTGCTGCGGTGGGAGGATTTCGAGCCGGCCCAGCCCGGCCCCGGCGAGGTTCTGGTCCGCGTCAAGGCGGCGGCCGCGAACCCGATGGACTGGAAGATCCGCGCCGGCGAGATGAAGATCATGACCGGCCGGAAGTTCCCGCGCGGCCTGGGACACGACTTCGCGGGCGTCGTGGCTGCGGTCGGCACCGGCGTCACCCGGCTCGCCGCCGGCGACGAAGTGCTCGGCGGGGCCGGCATCTCGGCTGCGGGAGCGTTCGCCGAAATGGTCGTCGCCGAAGAGAAGGCGGTCGTGAAGAAGCCCGCGGAGCTCTCCTGGGAGGAGGCCGCCGCGCTCCCCACCGTCGGGCTCACCGCCTTCCAAGCCATGGTCGGCAAGAGCAGGCTGCGGGCCGGCCAAGCCGTCTTCATCCACGGCTGCCTCGGCGGAGTCGGCCGATCCGCCGCACAGATCGCCCTGGCGCAGGGCGCCTCCGTGGGCGGCAGCTGCCGTGGCACCGCCTGGCACGAAGCGCGCGACCTCGGGATATCCCCGATCACCGCATTCGACTTCGAGGCGAGCACCCTCGCCGGGCGGTTCGACGTCGTCTTCGACACTCCCGGCACACTGCCGATCAAAGCCGCACGGACGTTGCTGAAGCCCGGTGGGCGCATCATCGACATCACCCCCACGCCGGCGAAGTTCCTGAGAAGTGCCCTGCCGGGCCCGTTCCGGGTGATGATCGGGAAAGCCGTCACGGCGGACCTCGAAGCGGTCGCCCAAGCTGCCGGGAAGCGGACACTGCGCCTGCCGGTGGCCCGCACTGTGCCGCTCGGCAAGGCGATCGCGGCGCTCACCGAACTCGAACGCGACGGCACACCCAAGGGCGGGAAGCTCGTCTTCACGACCGAGTGACGACCGCGTCGTCCGAATCCCGTGAATGCAGCGCCCGTATAGCGAAAGGAAAGATCATGCCGACAACCCCGAATCCCGCCGCAGCACAGACGTTCATGGTGTTCGCGACCCTCCGCGACGACACGGACTTCACGGAATTCGCCGCGCTGCGAGAGGACGAACACAAGCAGCTGGAAGTGCTGCGCTCGGACGGGCGCATCGGCGCCCACTACGTTTCCCCCGCCCGGCGGGCGACGTTCATCGAGGTCATCGCCGCCGACGAGGAGCAAGTGGCGGAGACGCTGGCAACCCTGCCTTTCGGCCGGTTCTTCGACGCCGACGTCTACCCGACCACGCCCCCGGACGCAGCGGAGGCCGCCCACCGGGCGCAGTCGTGAGCCCATCTGAAGGAGAGAATGGCATGACGAATCTCAGTTTCAAGAAGTTCCCGTTCGGCAAGGTTCTCATCTCGTTGTCCGCCGCCGGGACCATGGTCGGCGCTTACGCCGCCGACTGGAACGAAACGCATATTCACAATCCGACGTGGCCGCCCCACGCGAAGTTTCACAACGCCCAAACCATGAGCATGGGCGTCGCGCTGGGCCTGGCGACCCTGTACCACTTGTGGAAACCGGGCTCGTCGCATGCGTCGCTGGGGAGTGCGGCGACCATCGCCGGCATGTACGGGCTCACCCAGCTCTCCGCCGTGCTCTATCCGGGAACCGCCAGCGTCGACCCGCCCCGCGAAGACAACTGGCCGCAGCTCAAGTACACCCTGCCCAGCCTCGGGCTGGTCCTGCTCGGCTATTTGACCGAGCGCCGCCGGATCACCCGAAACGCCTGAGGCTCAGCCCAGGGAGCACGACGTCGCCAGCTCCGCCGGGGTCGATCCGGCGGGGCGGGCGATCGTCGCAGAGGCCGGCGGACGTGCTCCGCGCAGCCAGCCCGCCAGCGCGTCGAACGCCGTCCGGAAGCACGGGCCCAGCGGACGGAGCTGGTCCGGGTAGGTGTCGACCAGGCCGTCGACGTGGTTGCCGCCTTCGATCCGGTAATACCGGTGCAGCGCCCCGCGGCCGGCCGAAGTGATCATCCGGTCGTAGACGTCGGAGTCGCGCGTGATCGGCAGCAGCGTGTCGAGCGTGCCGTGCAGCGTCAGCAGCGGCTTGCCGATCCGCCCGGTCAAGGAGATCCGCTCGACCGCCCGCGCCACGGAAGGCGGCCGGGAGGAATACGCGTAGTCGGCGTCACAAGACGGCGTTCCCGAAGCACAGAAAGGGATCCCGGCCTCGAGCGAGCCGTCGAACGACGGGTCGACTTCCTCGCGGTAGATCCGCTGGGTCAGGTCCCAGTAGACGCGGTAGTGGTAGTCCCAGAGGAACTCCGACCCCGGCGCGAACCCGGCGTCCAAAATGGACTGATGGGCCGGTGCCGAACCCGCCGCGTAGGCCGGGTAAGCGCGCAGGGCCGGCGGCAGGAACGTGAGCAGGTTCGGCCCATCGGCACGCCACAGCGTTCCCTCCCAGTCGACACCGCCGTCGTAGAGCCACGGCCGGTTTTCCAGCTGCCACCGCACGAGGTACCCGCCGTTGGACAGCCCGGCCGCCAGGGTCCGCGCGGGCGGACGCCCGTAGTGCCGCGCCACCGCCGACCGGGCGCCCAGCGTCAGCTGGGTGACGCGCGAGTTCCACTCTGCCAGGGCATCGCCGGGCCGGACGCCGTCGGCGAAGAACGCCGCGCCGGTGTTTCCCTTGTCCGTCGCGGCGAACGCGTAGCCTTCGGCCAGCGCCTGGTCGCCGATCGCGCGGTCGTTCGCGTACTGCCGCCGCACCCCGGGCGAGCCGGAGACGACCAGGCCGCCGTTCCACCGGTCCGGCAGGCGCAGCACGAACTGCGCGTCGTGGTTCCAGCCGTGGTTGGCGTTCGACGTCGACGTGTCGGGGAAGTACCCGTCGACCTGCACGCCGGGGACACCGCGGAACGTGGGCAGCTCCGCCGACGTCAGGCCGGCCCAGTCGGCCTGAACGGTGTGGCCCGACGCGAGGGTGCCGGTCGTCGTCAGGTCGTCCAGGCAGACGGCGACCTGCCGTTGCGCGCCGGGCACGTCCACCTCGCACTGCCCGGGCGACGCCGACGCCGAGGCGGGCAACGCCGACGCGAGTGCTCCCGCCAGAACCAAAGCCAGCCACCTGCGCACGGTTCACCTCCGGTCTCGGATGTCCTGAACCCAAGCGCGTGCGGCGTTCGAGGGCCACCCGGACGGCCACCATGAATCCGCGCGGCGATGTGGTGGCCGGGCACATGGTCCGAACCGCCGAGCCGTTTTAGCGTCGCCGGGAACCCTCTCAACGACGAGAAGGAACTCACGATGCGCAAACTCGCCCTCGCCGGACTCGCCGCGATCACCGCCGCCGTGCTCACCACTGTCGGGGTGGCCTCCGCCGACCCGCCGGCGTCGTCCCTCGTCCAGGTTTCTTCGTTCGGCGCCAATCCCGGCGCGCTGGCCATGTACACCTACACGCCGTCCAGGCTCGAAACCGGCCGCCCGGTGGTCGTCGCGCTGCACGGCTGCACGCAGGGCGCCGCGGACTACTACGCCCATTCCGGCTGGCCGGCGCTGGCAGACCGCTGGCGCTTCGAAGTGGTGTTCCCGCAGCAGCCGACCGCGAACAACTCGCTGAAGTGCTTCAACTGGTTCTCCACCGCCGACGACACCCGCGGCAACGGCGAAGCCGCGTCCGTCAAGTCCATGGTGGACAAGGCGATCGCCGACCACGGCTCGGACTCCTCCCGGGTGTTCGTCACCGGTTTGTCGGCCGGCGGCGGGATGACCGCCGACCTGCTCGCCACGTACCCGGACGTCTTCACCGCCGGCAGCATCAACGCCGGGCTGCCCGCGCAGTGCGCCACGAGCGTCACCGAAGCGACGAACTGCCAGCAGAACGACCAGCACCTGACCCCGGCGCAGTGGGCGTCGCGGGTGAAGGCGCAGTACCCCGGCTACAGCGGGCCGTGGCCGCGCGTCGCGATCTGGCAGGGCACCGGCGACTACACGGTCTACCCGGTCAACGGCACGGAGCTGCGTGACCAGTGGACCGCGGTGCACGGCGTCTCGCAGTCGCCGACGAGCACGCAGTCCCTGCCCGGCAGCACGACGGTGACGGACTACGACGGCAAGGTCCGGTTGTATTCGATCGCCGGGATGGGCCACGGCACGGCGGTCGACCCGGGCACCGGCCCGGCGCAGTGCGGCAGCACCGGCGCGTACTTCCTCGCCGGGATCTGCTCCAGCTACTACACCGGCGTGTTCTTCGGGCTGGACAAGGGATCTCCGGCCACAACGACGGCCGCCACCACTTCGGCTCAGGCGGGAACCTGCGTGAGTGCGAGCAACTACGCCCACACCCAAGCGGGCCGCGCACACCAGAGCAGTGGTCAGACGTATGCGAATGGTTCGAACCAGGCCATGGGCCTGTGGAACACCTTCACGATCCACGCGTTGCGGGAGACGTCACCGGGTTACTGGGTGCTCGCCGACGGCCAGTGCTAGCAGCCCGACTGATCCCGATGTTCGTGAAGGCCACCTTGAGGAACTTGAAGTTCCTCAAGGTGGCCTTCACGAACTTCCGGGGCTCAGGCGTCGCGAAGGCGGTGCAGGCGCAGGGCCAGCTGGATTTCCAAGGCCCGGTCCGGCGCCTGCCAGTCCTCCCCCAGCAGCGACGCCACGCGCTCCAGCCGTTGCACCACCGTGTTCACGTGGACGTGCAACACGTCCTTCGTGCGCGCCAGCTGGGATCCGTTCGCGAAGTACGCCCGCAACGTCGCCACCAGCTCGGTGCCGCGGCGCTCGTCGTAGTCGAGGACCGGGCCCAATGTCTGGCGGACGAACGCGTCCAGGTCCGCACGGTCGCCGAGCAGCTGGCCGAGGAAACCCAGGCCCGCCATCGCCGCGCCTTCGCCCGCGCGGCCCAGGGCCAGCAGGGCGCGGACGCAGCGGGCCGCTTCCGCGTGGGCGTCCGCGATCGCCGACGGGCCGCTCGCCGGGCCCGCCGCGCCCACGGTGACCGGGCGGCCGGTCACCGAGCCGAGGTCGGCGGCCACGCGGCGGGCCAGCTCGTCCGGGTCGCCGGTGCCGAGCAGCACGACTTCCTCCGCGTGCACGCCGACCAGCGTCGCGTGCCGGGCGGCCGCGCTCGCCAGGCGCCGCCGTGAGCCGCCGTCCGCGTGCGCGACCAGGACCGCGTGTGGTGCGGACAGGTCGATTCCCAGCCTGCGGCCGCGCGCCAGCAACGCGCGGGGGTTGCGGTCCGGTGCGGTGAGCAGGTCGGTCAGCAGCTCGCCGCGGACCTCGTCCTCCGCGCGCACCACCGACCGCCGCAGCATCAGCAGCAACGCCGTCACGACGCCGGCGCGTTCGAACAGCCGCCGGTCGGGGTCGGTGAGCCCCGGGCGGCCGGCCAGCACCAGGCTGCCGAGCAGCTCGGGACCGGCCTGCACCGCGCAGACCCAGTTGTCCTTTGTGGACACGGCGCGCCCGGTGGTGCGCGCCGCGGCGAGCGCGTCCGGGTCGAGTGCCACCGGGTCCGCCGAACTCGCCAGGAGCGTGCCGTCGGCGTCGTACACCGTGAGGTCTCCGTGCAGCACGCCGGCGACCGCGTCGGCGACGTCTGGGAGGTCGCCGCCGCGCAGCACGAGATCGGTGAGCCGGTCGTGCGCGTCCTCGGCGCGTTCCATCGTCGCGTTGGCGTCGTTGAGCTCGGCGACGGCGCGGCGCGTCTGGTCGAGGAGGTTCGCGCTGTCCAGGGCGATCGCCGCGTGGTCGGCGAGTGACGACAGCAGCGCGACCTCGTCCGCCGAGAACTCCCGCGTGGCGCGGTCGGACGCGAAGAGTACGCCGAGCACCTTCGGGCCGATGGCCAGCGGAACGCCGAGGATCGCGGTCAGGCCCTCGTCCTCGACGCCGGAGTCGATGTGCCGGGTGTGCTTGAACCGGTCGTCGTTGAAGTAGTCCGCGGTCGCGTACGGCCGCGCGGTCTGCGCGACCAGCCCGCCGAGGCCCTCGCCCATGCCGAGCACGATCTGCTGGAACTCCGCCGACACCGAGCCGTCGCTGACGCGGATGTAGGTCTTGCCCTCGGCCTCGTTGTTGAGCGACAGGTACGAGACGTCGACGCCGAGCAGCGCCCGCGCCCGCCGGACGATCGAACGCAGCACGGTGTCCGGGTCGGACAGCGCGGCGAGCTCGCTCGCGGTGTCGAACAGCGCGGCGAGCTGCGCCTCACGCCGCCGGTGCTCGGCCAGCGTCTCGCGGATCCGCAGCGCCTGCTCCCCCGCGCCGGCCAGCGCGGCGAGGCCGGCCGCGTCGAGGCCGCCTTCGGCGCGGGCCGCGACGACGACGTGCGCCAGCTGCTCGCTGCTCGCCCCCGAGGCGAGCAGGTCGAGCAGCCGGCGCAACGCGTCCGTGGGTGCGGTCACGGCCGTCATGCTAGGGCGAAACGGCCGCCGTCTCCGCCTCGACGTCCTCGTCGTCCTGGTCGCGCAGCGAGGTGCCGCGGGTTTCGCGGGCGGCGAGCAGCGCGATCACCGTGATCAGGCACATCGCGGCGACGTACAGCGACACCGGCACGGTGCTGCCCCAGGCCGAGAACAGCGCCACCGCGATCAGTGGCGCGACGGCCCCGGCCGCGATCGACGACAGCTGGCCGCCGACCGAGAGCCCGGTGTAGCGGACGCGGGTCGGGAACTGCTCGGCGAAGAACGCGGCCTGCGGCCCGTACATCGCGCCGTGCAGCACCAGCCCGACGGTCGTGGCCAGCACGATCACCGCCGTCGACTTCGTGTCGAGAAGAGCGAAGAACGCGAAGCCCCAGAAGGCCATCCCGATCGCGCCGAACAGGTAGACCGGACGGCGGCCGACGCGGTCGGACAACGCGCCCCACACCGGGATCGTCACGAAGTGGATCGCCGAGCCGATGAGCACCGCGGTCAGGCCGACGCCCTTCGGCAGGTGCAGCCCGGTCGTGACGTACACCAGGATGAACGCGGTGATCACGTAGTACGAGACGTTCTCGGCCATCCGCGCGCCGATCGTGATCAGCACCTGACGCCGGCTGTTGCGGAAGACGTCGACGACCGGCACGTGCTTTTCGACGCGCGCCTCGGCCTGGCGCTGCGCGGCCAGGAACACCGGCGACTCCGCGACGGCCAGCCGGATCCACAGCCCGATCAGCAGCAGCACGCCCGAGAGCAGGAACGGCACGCGCCAGCCCCAGGCCATGAACGTCGCGTCGGACTGCGTCGCGGACAGGATCGCCAGGACGGCGGTGGCCAGGAGGTTCCCGCCGGGCGCGCCGCACTGCGGCCAGCTCGCCCAGAAGCCGCGGCGGCGGTCGTCGCCGTGTTCGGAGACGATCAGGACAGCGCCACCCCATTCACCACCGAGCGCGAAGCCCTGCACGAGCCGAAGCAGCGTGAGCAGCAGCGGGGCCAGGACGCCCGCGGTGGCGTACGTCGGCAGCACGCCCATCAGGCAGGTCGAGCCGCCCATCAGGACGAGGCTGACGACCAGCAGCTTCTTGCGGCCGAGCCGGTCGCCGAAGTGGCCGAAGACCAGGCCGCCGACCGGGCGGGCGAGGAATCCGACGGCGTAGGTCAGGAACGCCAGCAGTGTGCCGGTGAGCGGGTTCGCCGTCGGGAAGAACAGCTTGTTGAAGACGAGGGCGGCGGCCGAGGTGTAGAGGAAGAAGTCGTACCACTCGATGGTGGTGCCGATCAGGCTCGCGCCGACGATCTTGGCGATCGCCGACCGCTGGGGTTGGCTCACTGCGGGCTCCACTTCCTTGTGGGGTACGGGATTTAGGCGGCGGTCCAGCCGCCGTCGAGCGGGATGGACGCCCCGGTGATGTGACTGGCGTGCGGCGAGCACAGCCACACCACGAGGGAAGCGACGTCCCCGGGTTCGATGAGCTTCTTGATCGCGGCCCGCTTGAGGAGGACCTCGGCGACGACGTCCTCACGCGGGATGTCGTGCTCGGCGGCCTGCGCGTCGATCTGGCCGTCGACCAGCGGGGTGCGGACGTAACCGGGGTTCACGCAGTTGCTGGTGACGCCGTGTTCGGCCCCTTCGAGCGCGGCGACCTTCGAGAGGCCTTCGAGGCCGTGCTTCGCGGCGACGTACGCGGCCTTGTAGGGGGAGGCGCGCAGCCCGTGGACGCTCGACATGTTGACGATCCGGCCCCAGCCCCGCGCGTACATCGACGGCAGCGTGTGCCGGATGAGCAGGAAGGGAGCGGTGACCATCAGCGCCTGGATCCGGGCGAAGACGTCCGGCGGGAAGTCCTCGATCGGCGCGACGTGCTGGATCCCGGCGTTGTTGACGAGGATGTCGACTTCGGCGGGCAGCCGGTCGATGGCGGTCGAGTCGGTGAGGTCGGCGGCGTGCGCCCACCCCCCGGCCTCGGTGGCGGCGGCCTCGGCCCGGCCGGAGTCCAAGTCGACGACGTGCACCTTGGCCCCGGCCGCGGCGAGGGCGCGGACGCAGGCGAGGCCGATGCCGCTCGCACCGCCGGTGACGAGGGCCGTGCGCCCGTCCAAATCGCTGGTCATGGACGGGAACGGTAAGCGTGACCCCGGTCGCTAGCTATGTGTGCGGGAGCTACACCTCAGGAAGATCCGGTGGTGCCGGACGACACAATGCGGAGAGTAAGGCATCCCACGATCGGGTGGAAATTTCGAGGGTGCCGCCGGATCGGTCCTTGGTGTCGCGGATTTTTGCCGCAGGTCCGAGCGCAACTTCGACACAGTTCTCACGCTCTGAATAGCGGGAAGTCCGCCACTCACCCATCCGAGCCTCCGAGTTCGGCGATCACCTCCCCGATGAACCGGGCACTCTCGCGCTCGTCCATCGCCGATGCCGCCATGGTTTTCGCTGCCGCGCGGTAGCTGGCCACCTGATCCTCATCGTAGAGGTAGGCGCTCGCGTGATGGAGTTCGACGAAGACGATCGACGGTAAGGCGTAGTAGTCGAGCAAGGCGAAGTTGTGGAACGGTCCCTCTGACGGTTTGAACTGCACCGGCATCACCTGGAGCCTGATGTTCCCGCGCACGGCAGCTTTGAGCAGGTGCTGGAGTTGCTCGGTCATCACCTGCGCGCTACCGACCTCCGCACGCACGGCGATCTCCCCCACCAGCACGTGATAGTCGAGCGGGTCGTAGCCCGTAAGCACCTGGCGCCGCGCCAGCCGCGATTGCACCACTTGCTCGATCCGCTCCGGCGGGGAACCGCGACCGGCCAGCAACGCCCGCACGTAGTCCGGGGTCTGGAGAAGTCCCGGGATCACCGTCGGTTCCCAGTCGAAGATCGCGGTCGCCGCTCGCTCATGCTCGGCATAGTTGGAAACACTCGGCGCAACGCCGGGCACCATCTTCTCGAGCCAGCTCGGCTCGTGGGCCGAGCGGGCCAGCTCCAGCAGCCTCTTCCGCTCCGCCGGCTCCACGACGAGCACCCCCATCAGCAAAGCCACCTGCTCCACCTTGGGAATCCGCTTCCCGTACTCCCAGTTGGACAGTTCCTGCGCGTGCACCCCGATCAACCGGGCCAGCTGCCGCACGCCGAAGTCCCGGGCTTCCCGGCATCTGCGCAGCCCGAAGCCGAGCGCTCTCGCCCGTGGTGTCGCGAAGGGTGTCGCCATGAGCGCATTCTGTCACCGGGGTCCGACATTTCCGCCCTCCGCACGTCGGCTGGTGTCGCGAATTCGCGTCGGATTTCCTACCGCTCATGGACCCGGACCACGCACTCCTGACCCGTCTCCGCGACCTCGCCGGAACGCTGCCCGGCGACCTCGCCTGGCTCACCGGCCCACCCCTGCGCGCGGACGGCCTGCGCGACCTCGGCGAGCGCCTCTGCTGCCTCGGCGGTGACCTGATCACCCGCGCGGGCGTCCTCGACGAGATCGCCGCCGCCCGCCTGCCCTCCCACGGCTGGATCCCCGAATGCGGCCCCGATCCGCGCCGGCGGCTCGCCCACTACGTCGGCCGCGGCGAGGTCCGGCTCGGCCTGATCTACTTCGCGAGCTGCGGCGCGGGCTGCTTCCCCTTCTACGCCACCGACGCGGCCGGGAAGACCGAGCGGCACGAGCGGTGCGAGAAGTGCGTCAAGGAGGCGTACCGCCTCATGAGCGTTCCGCCAGCACCGCGAGATAGTGCACGTTCGTCATGATCCCGAGGACGTTGCCGAACGGGTCGACGACGGACGCCGTCACGAACCCCTCCCCGCGTACGGTGATCGGCTCGAACTCCTTCGCGCCCAGCTCCAGCAGGCGCGCGAGGGTCGCTTCGAGGTCGTCGACGTGCCAGCTGACGATCTGGCCACCCGGCTCGGCCTGCGTGCTGGGCGCGTACTTGCGGTCGGCGACGCCGAGTTCGTGCTGGTAGTCGCCGATCCGGAACTCGAAGTACCCCGGGACGGTGAAGTACGGCTCCATCCCCAGGAACTCCGTGTACCAGGCCTTCGCGGCTTCGTGGTCCTCGGCGTAGTACGTCACGGTGGTCATTCCTCGCAGCATGTCTTGTTCCTCTCCAAGCGGTGTGGAGCCATCATGCCGAGCGAAAGTGCTCACCGAGTGAGCACTTTGTTTGCGAGACTTCTCCCATGCGCGCCGACCGCCTCGTGGCCACCCTCCTGCTGATGCAGTCCCGCGGCCGCGTCACCGCCGGGGAACTCGCCCGGGAGCTGGAGATCTCCGTCGCGACGGCCCGCCGTGACCTCGAAGCGCTCTCGGCCGCCGGGGTGCCCGTCTACCCGCAGCCGGGCCGCGGCGGCGGCTGGCAGCTCGTCGGCGGGGCGCGCACAGACCTCTCCGGCCTGAGCGCGCGCGAAGCGCAGGCACTGTTCCTCCTGGGCGGACCGGCCGCGGCCACCACACCGGAGGTCAAATCCGCGCTGCGGAAGCTGATGGGCGCGCTGCCCGGCACGTTCCGGGCCGATGCCGAGGCCGCCGCGGCGGCGGTCGTCGTCGACCAGGCGGGCTGGGGCGAGCGTCCGAAGGACCGGCCGCCGATGGTCGAGCTGCTGCGCGACGCCGTCATCGCCCGCCGGAAGGTCCACCTGACCTACGGCGGCCGCGAGCGATCGGAGCGGCTCGTCGACCCGTGGGGCCTGGTCGACAAGGACGACGTCTGGTACCTGGTCGCCGGGACCGGGAAGGGCCGCCGGACCTTCCGGGTCGACCGGATCGTCGCGGCCGTCCCGACCGAAGAGGCCGCGGACCGGCCATCGGACCTGGAACTGGCCCGGGTGTGGGAGGAAGTCGTCGAGGAGGTCGAGAAGCGGCGCTCGCTGCTCAGCGCGGACGTGGTGCTCGACCGACGGTACTTCGGGGTGCTGCGGGACCGGTTCGGGCGGCACTGCGAACTCGTCGCCGAACTGCCCGGCGATCGGGTCCGGGCGAGGGTCGCGGCGCCCGCGCCGATCATGATCGCGCAGGAGCTGGCGGGCTGGGGTGCGCTGGTCGACGTGGAAGGTCCGATGTCCGTCCGGGCCGAGCTGGCGCGGCTGGGTGCGGAACTGGTGGCTCGCTATGCTGGGTGAACGCCGTTAATCGATCTACAATGGACATCCGGAGCGCCCACTACTGGTGTCCGTTACCCGCCGGTATCTGGCCGTTCGGAGTATCCGGGATCACCCATTTGCTGCTAATGTGACGTCTCCGTGACCTGAACGTGCGTTCGGTGACACTGAGACAACCGGAGCTCCGCTCCGGGCCGGGGGCTCCGCCACCCGGACCCCTGAAGGCTTGGCGGCGGCGAGGGACTGACAGATGCGTGACGATGTGGTCGAGGCGAGTGCGGTTATCGGGCACTCCCCCGATGTGGTGTGGCAGATCGTCGGATCGCCGGAGTGGTATTCGCGGTTCGTGCCGGAGATCAGCTGGTGCGAGGTCCAGGAGCCGGCCGGGCGCGGACGCGGGCCGAAGGGGATGGTCCGGATCGTTCCCGAGCGGGGACCGATGCTCCAGACGCAGATGCAGGCCGTCGTCTACCGGCCGGGCGAGCACGTCGTGTGGTGCGGCGTCCCCGACGAAGGTACCTGGGTCTCCCTGGAGCTCAGAGCGCTGGCGGGCGGGAAGACCGAGCTGTTCGTCCGGATGATGCTGCCGCCGTCGCAGACCGAGCTGGTGTCGTCGATCAAGAAGGACGTCCGCGCCGTCGCCCGGCGCCTCGACCTGCACCTGGCCGGTGAGCCCGATCCCGAGACCGACGACCTCAACAAGGCCACCAAGCTGCGCACCACGAGCGTCCTGCTGCGCGCCGGCGTGCTCAGCGCGGCCCGGCCCGACAAGCTGGCCCGCCAGCTGAGTTCCCTGGCACAGTGGGGCGCCACGGTCGCGGGCGGCTACCAGGCCGCCGCGGCCCGCGTCCCGGACGAGCCCGCCCTGCACGACGAGCGCAGCCTCCGCACCTTCCGCCAGGTCCAGGAGCGCAGCGACCGGCTCGCCAACGCGCTGAGCGAACTCGGCGTCGTCGAACGCGACCGGATCGCGCTGATGTGCCGCAACCACTCCGCGATGATCGAGTCGTTCGTGGCCGCCAGCAAGCTCGGCGCCGACGTCATCCTGCTCAACACCGGCCTGTCCGCGGCCTCGGTCAAGGACGTGCTCGCCGAGCACGAGCCGTCCGCCGTGCTGGCCGACGACGAGTTCGCGCAGACCATCGCGAACGTGCCGGGCGACTTCGCCCGGATCAGCACCTGGGCGGACGCCGACGCCGGCTACCCGACCGTCGACGAGCTGATCCACGCCGCGCCCGCCGACCCGCCGAAGCCGGCCGAGCGGCCGGGCCGGCTGATCGTGCTCACCTCCGGCACCACCGGCACGCCGAAGGGCGCGCGCCGTCCCACGCCGAAGGGGCTGGGCACCGCCGCGGCGATCCTCGAGCGGATCCCGCTGCGCGCAAGCGACCGGCTCCTCGTGGCGGCGCCGCTGTTCCACACCTGGGGCCTCGCCGCGATGCAGCTCGGCATGGCGCTGCGGGCGTCGCTCGCGCTGACCCGCAAGTTCGACGCCGAAGAGACACTGCGGACGATCGCCGAGCAGCGGTGCGACGCGCTGTTCGCCGTGCCGATCATGCTGCAGCGCATCATGGACCTGCCCGAGCGCGTCCGCGCGCGCTACGACCTCTCGTCGCTGCGGATCGTGGCCAGCAGCGGCTCGGCGTTGTCCGGATCCTTCGTCACGCAGTTCATGGACACCTTCGGCGACATTCTCTACAACTTCTACGGCTCGACCGAGGTGTCCTGGGCGAGCATCGCCACCCCCGCCGACCTGCGCGCCGCGCCGACCACGGCCGGCCGCTGCCCGCTCGGCACGCGGCTGGCGATCCTCGACGAGGACCGCACCCCGGTGCCGCCGGGCGGCGAAGGCCAGATCTTCGTCGGCAACGACATGCTGTTCGAGGGCTACACGAGCGGCAGCGACCCGGCGCGCGCGGCGGACATGATGGCGACCGGCGACGTCGGCTACCTCGACGCGGCGGGCCGGCTGTTCGTCACCGGCCGGGCCGACGAGATGATCGTCTCGGGCGGCGAGAACGTGTTCCCCCGCCCGGTCGAAGAAGCCCTGGTGGCCCTGCCGGGCGTGCACGACGCGGCGGTGGTCGGGGTGGCGGACGCGGAGTGGGGCCAGCGCCTGGCGGCGTACGTCGTCCCGCGGCGCGGGGCTTCGCTGCACGCGGAGGACATCCGGGCCTACATCCACCAGCGCCTGGCCCGGTTCGCGGTACCGCGGGACGTGTACTTCGTGCCGGACCTCCCCCGCAACGCGACGGGCAAGATCCTCAAGCGCCTGTTGCACGACGACACCTGGCCCGCCACCAGCGAATACTGAGCGCAAGTCCGTGAATGGCACATTGAGGGACTCTACGTCCCTCAATGTGCCATTCACGGACTTTCGACCGGCTGGCGCAGGACCGTTCGGAGCCGCGCGGGGTCCACGCGTCTCGGGTCGCCGAGGTAGATCTCGTGGTGCAGGCCGGTCGGCCGGAGGCCTTGCGTGGCAAGGAATTCGTCGTGCAGGCGGGCCAGCAGCGGGCCTTCGTCATCGTACGAGCCGACGTGGAGCGCCTGCGCGCAGCGGCCCTCGTGCAGCTTCTCCAGCCGGACCGGCGCGTCGAGCTTCTTCTTGCGCCGCACCGCTTCCCGGGCTTCCTCGACGGCGTCCTCGCCGATCCACGGCGGCTGCGCGACGAGCATCGTCCACTGCCAGGAATCCTTCGCCCGCACGGTGAAAGCCGCGTATTCGTCCGCCCACCACAGGCCTTCCAGCGGACCCACGACGAAGTCCTCGCCCCGGCGCTTCGCCGCCATCTTGATCGTGTAGGCGAACGTGTAGAGCGCTTCGACGGCGCTCTGGTAGCTCTCCGCCGTGTTCGGGTTGCCGCGGCCGTCGATCGCGAGGAACCGCTGCTCGGGCACGTCCACCAAAGCCCAGCCGGTGTTCTTGGGCGCGTAGAGCTGCTTCAGCTCTTTCTTGATGTCGTACGGCATCAGGTCATCCCTTCCAGCCACCCGGCTTCCGCCTCGAGCTGCGCGATGGAGTAGGCGAAGATCGCCCGGACGAACGGCGGGACGTCCGGCTGGGCCTCGGCGGCGCAGCGGACCTCCGCCAGGCGTTCCTCAACCGCTTCGGCGCGTTTGGCCAGCGCCGCGGCCAGCCGTCCGGGCGGGATGGCCGGGCTGGTGGCCAGCCCCACCAGCACCGGCGGGTGCACCGGACGCAGCTGGGCGATGGCCGCCTCCGCGGCGGCCGCGCACGCCTTCCGGCCCGCTTCGGTGGCCGTGAACGTCTTTTTGGCCTTCGGGTGCGCGCGTTCCCCCTGGACTTCGGCGACCAGGCCGCGGTCGCGGAGTTTGCCCAGCACGTAGTAGATCGAGCTGAAGCCGAGCGCGGTCCAGTCGCGCATGCCGCGTTCCGCGACGACTTCGTCCAGCTCGTAGCCGTGCCTCGGCCGCTCGGCCACCAGGCCCAGCACCGTCAGCTCCGCGTCGGTCAGCACGGCGGTACTCTAGCACTAGAATAGTCGGCCACCGGAAATTGTCGGTGACATCTGGGGCTTCGCCCCAGGTCGGGGGCTCCGCCACCCGAGCCCCCCAAAAAATGTCGGTGGGTGCTGGCATGCTTCAGCTCGTACCGGAAAGCAAGGGAGCACAGTGGGGGGACAGGTGGTGACGGCAGTGCCGTGGACCGCGGAACGCGTGGCCGGGCTGGCGCCGGATCCCGCTTCGGAGAAGGCGGGCCGGGCGCTCGCCACGCCCGCGAAGTGGTCGGGCGCGGGCGCGTCCGAAGACGCCGTGTGGGGCTTCTGCCAGGGCAGCGGCAAGAAGCCGTACCAGACGTGCGTCGAGTTCGCCGAGCCCGCGTTCCGGTGTTCCTGTCCCAGCCGGAAGTTCCCGTGCAAGCACGCGCTCGGGTTGCTGCTGCTCTGGGCGGCCGGCCGGCTCGACACGGCGGAGGCGCCGGAGTGGGTGCACACGTGGCTGGCCGAACGCGCCGACCGGGCGCGGCGGGCGGAGCAACGCGCGGAAGCGTCCGGGCCGAAGGACGAGGAGGCCGCCGCGCGCCGCGCCGGTGAACGTGCCGCGCGCGTCGAAGGCGGTGTCGCGGAGCTCAAGATCTGGCTCACCGACCGGATCGGCGCCGGGTTCGCGGGCTTCGACCGCAACGGCGGCGAAGAGCTGCGCACGGTCGCCGCGCGGATGGTCGACGCCCAGGCGTCCGGCCTCGCGGGCGGGCTGCGGAAGGCGGCCGGGATCGTCGGCCGCCGCGACTGGCCGGAGGCGCTGCTCGCCGAACTGTCCCTGTCGTACTTGCTGGCGGACGCGGCGAGCCGGCTGGAGGCCCTGCCGGCTCCGTTGGCGGAGACCGTCCGCACGCGGCTCGGGTTCTCGGTGGAGACGGCCAGGGTCTTGGAGAGCGGCAAGCGCGTCGCCGACGAGTGGCTGATCACCGGCGCGGCCGACGAGGAGAACGACCGGCTGCTCACCCGGCGCACCTGGCTGCGCGGCCGCCACTCCGGGCGGGACGCGCTGGTGCTGTCGTTCGCGCCGCCGGGCCGTCCGCTGGACGTGTCGCTGCCGCCCGGCCATCTGCTGACGGCGGAACTGGCGTTCTATCCGGGCGCGGCACCGCTGCGGGCCCTGGTGGCGGAACGCGGCATCCCGTCGCCCGCGCCGGCGGCCGACGGCGGCTCGATCGAGGACGTGCTGGCGGCGTACGCGCGGGCGCTCGCGGCGGACCCGTGGCTGGAACGCTGGCCGGTCCTGCTCTCGCGCGTCACCCCGGCCGAACACGCCGGCGGCTGGTGTCTGTCCGAAAAGGACGGTACCGCGCTGCCGCTGGTGCCGTACGCCTTCCCATGGTCGTTGCTGGCGATGTCGGCGGGCAACCCGCTGACGGTGGCCGGCGAGTGGAGTCCGTCCGGCCTGCGGCCGCTGACCTGCTGGCACGAGGACCGGGCGGTGCGGCTGTGAAAGCTTGGGAAGACCTCGTCGGCACCGCCCTCCTCGGCACGCGCCGGCGCACGCTCGACCTCGCGGCCCAGCCCGCCGCCGTCCAGGAACTCGCCGCGGACCGCGCCGACCCGGCCGAACAGCTCCTCGCGGCCGCGGCCGCGCTGACCACTTACCGCCGGGCCGGACGGCGGCCGCTGCACGACGTCCGGCCGCTGCCGGTCGCCGCTCCCGACGAGCGGCCGTTCGTGCCGCCGCTCGCGCGGGAACGGCTGGCCCGGCTGCTGGCCGCCAGTCACCCGGACCTGCTGCTGGAGTGGCTGGGCATCGTCGCGGGCACGGCCTACCGCATCCCGCCGGAAACCCTGCCGCTGCTGGCCGAGGCCGCCCGGACCAAGGCCGCGCTGCGCGGCCCGCTGGTCGCGGTCGCCGGTCCGGTCGGGGCGTGGCTGGGGCAGCGTAACCCCGACTGGGCCTTCCTCTCGGCCCCTCCCGAAGAGTCCGGCGACGTCTGGCAGTACGGCAGCCTCGCCCAGCGGCGCCGCTGGCTCGCCACGAAGCTGGCCGAGGACCCGGAGGCCGCCCGGGACGCCCTCACCACGTCGTGGAAGAGCGAACCCGCGGACGTCCGGGCGGACTTCCTCGGCGTGCTCGCCGGGCACGTCCGGGCCGCGGACGAAGAGTTCCTCGAAGCCGCGCTGACCGACCGCGCGGCCGCGGTCCGCGAACAAGCCGCCGACCTGCTCGGCCGGCTGCCGGGGACGCGCTACGGACAGGGCATGGCCGAACGGCTGCGGCCGCTGGTCCGCCGCCGGGGCCGGGTCCTCGAAATCTCCATCCCGCAAGGCGAACGCGGCGACGGCACCGTCCGGCTGCGCACCCTCGTCGCGGCCGCTCCCCTGGCGTTCTGGAGCGAGTTCGGCCCGCCCGCCGAGGTCGTGCGGATGACCGTCGAGGGCTGCCCGCCCGGCGTGCTGCGCGACTCCTGGGCCACCGCCGCCCTCCGCCAGCACGACGCCACCTGGGCGCAGACCCTGATCGGCGCCGACCCCGGCGGGCGCACCACGCCACCGCTGCTCGGCGTGCTGAGCCCGGCGAGCCAGGCCGCCACCGTCGGGCACCTGGTGGGCCGGCTGCCCGTCGAGTCGTTCGCCCGGCTGGTGCACGAACTGCCCCGGCCGTGGACGAAGGAGCTCGGCACCGCGTTGCTCGACTGGATCGCCCGCCAGGACGACCACCGCCTGGTTTCGCACGCCGCCGTCGTGATCGCCCGCGCGGTCCCGCCGGAGTGCCTGCTGCGCCACCCGCTGGCCACCACCCGCCTGACCATGGACGCCGGGCCATGGCGCCGGGCGCTCACCGAGACGCTGAACTTCCGCCGAGAAATGTACGAGGAGCTCGCATGACCGCCCCCGCCACCGTCCTCCGGCCGCACGCCGAGCAGGACCACGCCGCCGAGCTGGCCGCGCTGGCCGCCGCCGACGAGCGGGCCAAGCCGCCGAACTGGAACCTTTCGCCCTGGGCGGTCGTCGAGTACCTGCTCGGCGGCACCCTGGCCGACGGCACCGTGATCACCCCGAAGTACGTCGGCCCGCGGCGGCTGATCGAGGTCGCCGTCGCGACGCTGGCCACCGACCGCGCGCTGCTGCTGCTCGGCGTGCCCGGCACGGCGAAGACCTGGGTGTCCGAGCACTTGTCCGCCGCGATCAGCGGCGATTCGACGCTGCTGGTGCAGGGCACCGCGGGCACGTCCGAGGAGTCGATCCGCTACGGCTGGAACTACGCCCGGCTGATCGCCGAGGGCCCGAGCACCGCCGCGCTCGTCGAAAGCCCGGTGCTGCGCGCGATGCGGGACGGCAAGCTGGCGCGGCTCGAGGAGCTGACCCGCATCCCGGCCGACGTCCAGGACTCGCTGATCACCATCCTGTCCGAGAAGACGCTGCCGGTCCCCGAGCTGGGCACCGAGGTCCAGGCGCGGCCCGGCTTCAACCTGATCGCGACGGCGAACAACCGCGACAAGGGCGTCAACGAGCTGTCGAGCGCGCTGCGGCGGCGGTTCAACACGGTGGTGCTGCCGCTGCCGGACAGTGCCGAGGCGGAGGTCGAGATCGTCAGCCGGCGCGTCGCCGAGCTGGGCGCGTCGCTGAAGCTGCCCATCGAGGCCGCCGAGCTGGCCGAGATCCGCCGGGTCGTCACGGTGTTCCGCGAGCTGCGCTCGGGCCGCACAGAGGACGGCCGCACGGCGGTGAAGTCGCCGTCGGGCACGCTCTCGACCGCGGAGGCGATCAGCGTGCTCACCGGCGGTCTCGCCCTGGCGACCCACTTCGGCGACGGCGTGCTGCGTCCGCACGACGTCGCGGCCGGCATCCACGGCGCGGTGGTCAAGGACCCGGTGGCCGACCGCGCGATCTGGATCGAGTACCTGGAGACGGTCGTGCGCGAACGCGACGGCTGGGCCGACTTCTACCGGGCGGGCCAGGAGCTTTCGTGACCACCCACCTGCTCGGCATCCGCCACCACGGCCCGGGGTCCGCCCGCGCCGTGGCGACGCGGCTGGCCGAACTCGAACCCGACGTCGTGCTGATCGAGGGCCCGCCCGAAGCCGACGCGCTGGTCGAGCTCGCCGAAGATCCGGCGATGGCGCCGCCGGTGGCGTTGCTGGCCTACGCGACCGACGACGTCTCGCGCGCCGCGTTCTGGCCGTTCGCCGTCTTCAGCCCGGAGTGGCAGGCGCTCGCCTACGCCCGCGAGGCCGGGATCCCGGTGCGGTTCTGCGACCTCCCGGCCGCGCACACGTTCGCCGCGGGCCCGGACGAGCACACCGGCCCGCCGGTCGATCCCCTGGCCCTGCTGGCCTCGGCCGGGGGCTACGACGACCCGGAACGCTGGTGGGACGACGTCGTCGAGTCGCGGCGGAACACCGAAAGCCCGTTCGAGGTGATCGCCGAGGCGATGACCGCGGTGCGGGAGGACGAAAAACCCCCGCAGGGCAACGAAGCCCGGCGCGAGGCGTACATGCGCTCGGTGCTGCGCCGCACCCGCAAGGACGGCTTCGACAACATCGCCGTGGTCTGCGGCGCCTGGCACGTGCCCGCGCTGGCGGACCCGCTGCCGCCGGCGTCGCACGACCAGGCCGTCCTCAAAGGACTCCCGAAGCGGAAGGTCGCGTGCACCTGGGTGCCGTGGACGCACGGGCGCCTGGCCACGGCCAGTGGCTACGGCGCGGGCGTGCGCTCGCCGGGCTGGTACCACCACCTCTTCACCACGGCCGAAGACGTCACCACGCGCTGGCTGGCCGGCGTCGCCGCGGTGCTGCGGGAGGAGGACCTGCCCGTCTCGACCGCGCACGTCATCGAGGCGGTCCGGCTGGCCGAAACCCTGGCGACACTGCGGGGCCGGTCGTCCGCCGGGCTCGCCGAAGTCACCGAAGCGACGCGATCCGTGCTGTGCGGCGGCGACGAGGTGCAGGTCGAGCTCGTCACGCGGCGGCTGGTGGTCGGCGAACGGCTCGGCGAGGTGCCGGACCGGGTACCGCAGCCCCCGCTGGCCGCGGACCTGACCGCGACCGCGAAACGCCTGCGGCTCAAGAAGGATCCGATCGTCAAGGAACTCGACCTCGACCTGCGGACGCCCGGCGGGCTCGACCGGTCGAAGCTGCTGCACCGGCTGCGGATCCTCGGCATCGAGTGGGGCAGCCGCGAGGCGTCGGCGCGGCGGAACAAGGGCACGTTCCGCGAGACGTGGGCGCTGTGCTGGGAACCGTCGTTCGAAGTCGACCTGGTCGCGGCGGCCGTGCACGGCACCACCGTGCCGTCGGCGGCCACCGCCGCGGTCCGCGGCACCGTCGAGGGCACGCCCCCGCTCGACGAGGTCACCACGGCCGTCGAGAACTGCCTGCTCGCCGACCTGCCGGAGGCGCTGCCCGAAGCGCTCGCGGCGCTCGACGCCCGGGCGGCGGCGGACGCGGACGTCGCGCGGCTGATGTCGGCGCTGCCCGCGCTGGCCAGGGCGACCCGCTACGGCAACGTCCGCGGCACCGACACCGGCGCGCTGCGGGCGGTCGCCGACCGCATGCTCGACCGGATCTGCGCCGGGCTGCCGCCGGCCGCCCACGGGATCGACGACGACGCGGCGGCCCGGCTGGCCAAGCTGGTCGACGGCGTGCACGACGCGACGTCCCTGCTGGGTGACGACGCGAAGGAGCGCTGGCTGGCGGCGCTGGCCCGGCTGGCCGAACGGCCGTCGCTGCCCCCGCTGCTGGCCGGCCGGCTCACCCGCATCCTGCACGACGCCGGGCTGCTCGACGCGCTCGACATCGAACTGCGGCTGGGCCGGGCGCTGACGCCGGGGGTCGCGCCCACGGCGGGCGCGGCGTACGTCGAGGGTTTCTTCGACGGCGGCGCGCTGCTGCTGGTGCACGACGAAAGCCTGCTGCGGGTGATCGACGCGTGGCTGTCGGCGATCCCCGCCGACGTCTTCACCGAGGTACTTCCGTTGCTGCGCCGCACTTTCGGGGCGTTCAGCGGTCCCGAGAAGCGGGCGATCGGGCAGCGCGCGGCCGGTCTCACTGGCACCGCCCGCGTCGTGGCGGCGGCCGATGAACTGGACGAGGACCGGGCCGAGCGCGTGCTGCCGGTCCTGGCGACCCTGCTGGGGGTGGGGGCATGACCGCCGGCGCACTCCCTCCCGCGGAGGCGGCATCGAATACCGCCACGGACCGGGTCCGGCGCTGGCGGCTGGTCCTCGGCGGCGACGGGGCGGGACCCGGCTCGGGGCTGGCCGAGGCGCAACTGTCCGAAGAGGACAGCGGGGTGGACGCCGTGCTGGCCGCCCTCTACGACAGGCCCGACGAAGAGGCCGCGGGCGGGCCGCGCAGCGCGAACCTGGGCGCGTCGGCGCCACGGGTCGCCCGCTGGCTGGGCGACATCCGGCGGTACTTCCCGAGCACCGTCGTGCAGGTGATGCAGCGCGACGCGGTCGACCGGCTGGGGCTGACCCGGATGCTGCTGGAGAAGGAGCTGCTGTCGGCGGTCGAGCCGGACGTCCACCTGGTCGGCACGCTGCTGTCGCTGAACAGTGTGCTGCCCGAGGAGACCAAGGAGACCGCCCGCGAGGTCGTCCGGAAGGTGGTCGGCGAGCTGGAGGAACGGCTCGCCGAACGCACCCGCGCGGCGATCCGGGGCGCGCTGGACAAGGCGTCACGCACCCGCCGGCCGCGGCCCGGCGACGTCGACTGGTCCCGGACGATCCACGCGAACCTCAAGCACTACTCCCCCCAGCTGCGCACGATCGTGCCGGAGAAGCTGATCGGCTTCGGCAGGCGGCAGCAGGCGGTGCAGCGGGACGTGATCCTGGCCGTCGACCAGTCGGGCTCGATGGCGGAGTCGGTGGTGTACTCCGGGTTGTTCGGCGCGGTCCTGGCCTCGATGCGGGCGTTGAAGACGTCGTTCGTCGCGTTCGACACCGAGGTCGCGGACCTGACCGAGCACCTCGCCGACCCGGTCGACGTCCTGTTCGGCACCCAGCTGGGCGGCGGCACCGACATCAACCGGGCGATCGCCTACTGCCAGGGCCTGGTCGAACGCCCCGAGCGGACGCTGCTGGTGCTGATCAGCGACCTCTACGAGGGCGGCGACGAGGACGAACTGCTGCACCGGATCGCCGAGCTGGCCGGCGCGGGCGTCCAGGTGGTCACGCTGCTGGCGCTGTCGGACTCGGGCGCCCCGTCGTACGACCACGAGAACGCGGCGGCGCTGGCCCAGCTGGGCATCCCGGCGTTCGCGTGCACCCCGGACCAGTTCCCGGACCTGATGGCCGCCGCCATCCGCGGCGACGACCTTCAGGCCTGGGTAGCCCGGGAGACCAGCTGAGTTGTGGAATCAAACCGACCCGCGCGCTGTTGAGCAGGGTGTGGGACTGCTCCCACGGGAAGGACGGCTCACCATGAAGGTCCGCAGCTCGATCCGTTCGCTCGCCCGCCAGTCCGGAGCCCAGGTCATCCGGCGCGGCAACCGCGTCTTCGTGATCAACAAGGACAACCCGCGCTCCAAGGCCCGTCAAGGCTGAGGCAAAGCGCCTCGACGAGGTAAGCGCGCACCCCACGAGCCAAGGCTGACCGGGCCCCGGAACCGCAGGGTTCCGGGGCCCGGTCGCGTGCCGACGGCCATCAGGCCGGGCCCGCGAGGCCGACGAGGTTGCCCTCCGGGTCGGTGAAGTGAGCGACCACCAGGTCCCGCCCCGGTGCGCGGTCCGGGCCCATCCGGCGGGTGCCGCCGAGGCGTTCGGCCTCCGCCAGCGCCGCCGCGACGTCCGGGACGCCCACGTAGAACACCACGTGACTCTCGTAGCCCGCGCCACCGCCGACGCCGCCCGGGATGCCGTCCGTCTCCACGAACCCGTAGCCACCCGGCTCCGACACCTGGTCCGACACCGGGCCGGACGTGTCGAACTGCCAGCCGAACAGTTCGCCGTAGTACCCGCGCAGCCGCGCCGGGTCGGTGCCGATGATTTCGAAGTGCACGACCGGTTGGCCCATGACTGTTCCTTCCCGTCGACGTCCGGACGCGGTCCAGCGTACCCACAGGAAGTTGTTAAAAACAACCACATAGTTGTACATTCGCATCATGCCGACGAGCCGCAGTTACGGGGACGCCTGCACGATCGCCCGCGCGCTGGACGTCGTGGGGGAACGCTGGGCCCTGCTCGTGGTGCGCGAGCTGCTGCTCGGGCCGCAGCGGTTCTCCGACGTCCGCCGCGCGCTGCCGGGCGCCAGCTCGAACCTGGTCACCGACCGGCTCCGCGAGCTCGAGGGCCGTGGCGTCGTCGCGCGCCGGCCGCTGCCACCCCCGGCCGCGTCGACGGTCTACGAGCTCACCGAATGGGGCCGCGAGCTGGAGCCGGTCGTGCTGACGCTGGGTGACTGGGGCGCGCGCATCCCGCGCCCACAGCCCGCTTCGCTCGGCGTCACCTCCGTGCTGCTGTACCTCCGCGGGTCAGCTCGCCCGCACGGCACCGCCTGCTACCGCGTCGAACTCGACTCTCGCGTGTGGACGGTCCGCACCGAGCCTGGCCGCCTCACGGTCGAGCCGGGCGAGCCCGACGGCCCGGACGCCACGATCCGGACCGATCCGCCGACGCTGAACGCGCTGTTGGAACAGCCGTCCCACCTCGACGAAGCCATCGACGGCGGCCGGCTGACGATCGAGGGCGACCGGGACGCCGTCCGCCGGCTGCTGCGCGAACACGAAAGCTGAGCCAGGAGAACGGATTCAGGGCGCCGCGGGAACCGGGGCCGGAGTGCGGCCGAAGCGCAGCACTCCGTCGTCCACCCGGCCGAACCGCATGTCCGCCAAGTCCAGCAGGTAGTTCTGCCGGATCGTCCAGGGCCGCCGCCCGCCCTGCTTCGGCAGGCCCGCGGCGGCTCTCTTGATGTACCCCGACGCCAGGTCCACGATCGGGCGCGGCGTGCCCGCCGTCGACGCCGAAGCGGCGTCCGGGGTGCACGACGAAAAACCGCGGCGGTCCAGGTACTCCACCAGCCGGCACACATGCTGAGACGTCAGGTCCGCGCGCAGCGTCCACGAGCTGTTCGTGTAGCCGACGCACCAGGCGAGGTTCGGCACGCCGGGCGCATCAGCTGGAAGTACAGCGTCCCCGTCACCACGTTCTTGCCGCGGACCAGCCGGTGGGCGAGCTTCTCCGGCAGCAGCGCGCGGATCCGGTCGGCCAGCGCGTCGTGCCCGAGCCGCGCCACGACGTAGGACGGTGACCGCTGCAGCATCGTCACGTGCGAAGCGCGCGAAGCGAGCGCCGGGACCAGCGTCACCGCCGTCGCGCCGCTGCCGATCACGACCACGCGCCGCCCCGTGTAATCCAGCGAAGCGGGCCAGTGCTGCGGGTGCACGACCTCGCCCCGGAACTCGGGCTGCCCCGGGAAGTCGACGACGTGCCCGGACTCGTACGAGTAGTAACCACTGCACAGGTACAGGAACCGGCAGGTGAACGTCGCCCCGTGCGCCGTCGAGACCGTCCACAGCGCCGAGGACGACGACCACGACGCGCGCACGACCCGGTGCCCGAAGCGGATGTGTCCGGTCACCCCGAAAGCCTCGGCCGTCGAGCGGATGTAGGCCAGGATCGACGGCCCGTCGGCGATCGCCTTCGCGTCCTTCCACGGCCGGAACGGGTAACCGAGGGTGAACATGTCCGAATCGGACCGGATGCCCGGGTACCGGAAGAGGTCCCAAGTCCCGCCGATCGTGTCACGAGCCTCCACCACGGCGTAGGTCTTGCCCGGCAACCGCTCCCGCAGCCGGCAGGCCGCGCCGATGCCCGACAGGCCGGCGCCCACGATCAGGACGTCCACGTGTTCGGTCATGCACCGGAGCCTAACCGAGGTGGGGACCCCGCCGGACCGGGTCGGGGCACCGGCCCGGCGGGGGGCCTGCTTTACAACGGGACCACCTGCGTCGCGCCGAACGTGCCCTTCAGCGGCACCTTCACGGACTTGCCGCGGACGGTCACCGTCACGCTGTCCTGCAGCTGGGTCGGGTCCGACACCGCCAGCTGACGCCGGCTGCCGCACCGCCCGATCGCCACCGACACCGGCCCGGACACCGCGAGGTCGCCGACCGAGCCCGCCGCGAAGAAGTTCGCCAGGACCGTGCCGTCGGCCACCCGGACCGCCTGGACCACCGGGGTGTTCGCCAGCACGCGCCACGCCCACGACGCTGTGAGCGTGTCGATCACCGAAGCGCCCGGCAGCACCGCGTACGCGTACTTCGCGTCCGTGGGCTTGACACCGTGTTCCAGGATCAGCTTCTGGTACCGGCGCGTGTTCGGCGTCGTGGTGCCCTTGGTGTTGGCGCCGGTGTCGATGTCGCGCCACGCACCCGTCCGGTCCTCGCGCAGCGCGGTCACCGCGTCGCCGTCCAGGACCAGGTAACCGCCGACGTTCTCCAGGTGCAGCCAGTGCGGCTTGCGCAGCGCGGCGGCTTTCCCGAGGTCGGCAGGCACGCGCTGGCCGTCCGCGAGCAGCGTGCCCCGGCCGCCTTCGCCGAGGTTGCGGTTTTCGATCGTCGTGCGCACGGCGTACCCGGACGTGCCGGTGATCCCGGCGCCGAGGCACACGATCCCGGACGGCGTGAAGAACCACGACTTCTTCGCGGCCAACGACCCGTCCCAAGACTTGAAGTCGAACGCGTAGGCGCCGTGCCGCGCGTCCCAGCCGACCCCGCCGGTGTGCGCGTTCGGGCCCACCGGGACCCCGCCGAACTTCGGGTCGGCCGGGCCGTCGTTCTCGGTCGTTCCCGGCAGCAGCAGCGGGTCCACCGTCGGCCAGTAGGCGTCGGTGTAGTGCCCCTTGGCGTTCGGCAGGAACGTGTAGAGCACGCCGTCGCCGACGTGGTAGCCCTTCATGTTCTGGCCGTTGATGGCTTCGTAGCGCGAAATCCGCGTCGAGCTGACGCCCAGGGACGCCGACCAGTCCTCGGTGACGTGCACCATCCGGTCCTGCTGGCCGAAGATCCGGTGCGTGGCCTCGGCCCGCGCCGGACGCGTTCCCGAAGCCAGCATCTCCTGCGCGAACTCGATGCCCGGAGTGGCCACCAGGTCCGGCCCGGGCGCGAACCGCTCGGGGTCCGGGATCTTCAGGAAAGGCGCGTACGTGCCTTCCTTGATCCACTTCGCGGCGAGGGAGTTCAGGTCCGACTTCGTCTTGCCGGACGCCGTCCTCGCCAGCACCAGCGTCGCGACGGTGAGCTGGTGGCCGATGTCGTGGCCGGTCTCCCCCTGCCGCGACAGCATCCGCCCGCGCACCGGCTCCATCAGCGCACCCGCGTAGACGAATGGCGCGTAGCTGTCGGCGACCAGCGCGTAGATCTTGTCCTTCAACGGCTGCGGGAGCGCGTACTCGGTGCCCCGGGTGACGTGGATGGCCCCGGCGAGCGCGGTCAGCAGCACGATGCCGTAGTGCCCGGGGTACGGGATGGTGTCGTGCTGGATAAACGAGCCGTCGACGTGGAAGCCGTCCCCCGCCGCGCGATCCAGCTTCGCGACGACGCTCGCCGCGCCGCCGCCCGCGACGTCCGTCAGCGCGTCGATGCCGGTCCTGATCCACGCCGTGTCGCCGAGCAGCGCGCCGGACACGATCGAGATGAGCGCCTTGTCCGCGCGGTTGGCGCCGGTTTCGACCACCGCCGCGTTGTTCGCGCGCCGGTTCGGGTCGCCGACGAACCGCTTGACCGGCGCCAGGTACCGCGCCAGCTGGTCCGCGGTCAGCCGGTCGGCGACCACCGAAAGCGTGTGCAGCAGGTAGTACGGGATGCCGATCTCGTAGGTGTACCAGTTGCCGATCTCGCCGACGTTCTCGTTGTACTGGCTGGTGTGGATCAGTTCCAGCGCCGACGTGATCCGGTCGAGCACGACCGGGTCACCCGACAACGCAGCACCCGGTGTGCCCCAGTCGACGGCGATCGCGCGCAGCCGGGCGTACATCGACGTCGTGTAGTCGCTGCCCGGGCCGAGCGGCAGGTCCGTCCACAGTGGAGCGCCACCGCCTGCCACGGACATGCTCGCGTTGTAGGCCTTGGCGACGCGACCGAGGTTGGCCAGCGCCTCGGCACGTTCCGGCGACGGCCGGTTGATGCCGGTCTGCAGCTGCCGGTAGGCGGCGACGATCGGCGCGGTCGCGGCGGGCACCGGGCTCGCGGCGGGGGCCGCGGCCATCGGTACCCGGCCGGCGCCGAAGGCCGGGCGGGTCAGGAGCACGGTGGAAGCGGCCGCCAGGGCACCGCCGCGCAGGGCATTTCTCCGGTTCACGGGCATGACAATGCCTCCCAGGATCAAGACGTCCTTGGCTTGCGGGGGAACGGAAATTCAGTTCTGCGGCGGCGGCCCTACCCCGCCACTTTCACGTGAAAGTGGCGGGGCAAGGTGGGAGCTTTCACGTGAAAGTGGCGGGTCAGCGGGTGCCGTCGGTGCGGCGGGGCAGCTGCCAGGGGTTGGCCTCCTGCAGGGGTTCGGGCAGCAGCGCGTCCGGGAAGCCCTGCCACGCGACCGGGCGCAGGAACCGCTCGATCGCGGCGGTGCCCACGGACGTCGTGGTCGGGGCCGTCGTGGCCGGGTACGGGCCGCCGTGCTGCTGGGCCCAGCTCACCGTGACGCCGGTGGGCCAGTCGTTCCACAGCAGCCGGCCGGCGATGCGGGCCAGAGCCGGCAACACCGGCCGGATCCAGTCCACATCGGACTCTTCGCCGTGGATCGTGGCGGTGAGCCCCGGTTCGATGACGTCGAGCAGGCGCAGCAGTTCCGCCTGGTCGGCGTAGGTGACGATCAGCGACGCCGGGCCGAAGCACTCCTCGTGCACGGTGGCGCCGCCCTCGAGGAACTGCTTGCCGGTGGTGGCGAGCAGCGTCGGCGTGAAGGCGGGCGAGTCGGACGGCGACTCGGCGACGACCTCGACGCCCGGGACCTCGCGCAGCTTCGAAAGCTGCGACGAGTACCCGCCGGCGATGCGGTCGTTGAGCATCGGCTGGGCCGCGGCGCCGGCCAGCGCCGAGCGCAGCGCGTCGGTCAGCCCGTGGTCTTCCGGCAGGAACAGCAGGCCCGGCTTGGTGCAGAACTGGCCGGCGCCGAGGGTGAACGACCCGGCGTAGCCCTGGGCGACGGCTTCCCCGCGCGCGGCGATCGCGGCCTCGGTGACCACGACCGGGTTCACGCTGCCGAGCTCGCCGTAGAACGGGATCGGCCGCGGCCGCGCGTTCGCGATGTCGAACAGCGCGCGCCCGCCCGGGATCGAGCCGGTGAAGGACCCCGCGGCGATCCGCGGGTCCTTCAGCGCCTTTGCCCCTTGCTCCTGGCCGAAGATCACGGTGAACAGGGCGGCGGGAGCGCCCGCCTTGATCAGCGCCTCGCGCACGATCGAGCCGGTCTTCGCGGACAGCTCCGGGTGCCCGGAGTGGGCCTTGAGGATCACCGGGCAGCCCGCGGCCAGCGCGGACGCGGTGTCACCGCCGGCGACGCTGAACGCGAACGGGAAGTTACTGGCGGCGAACACCAGCACCGGGCCGATCGCGGTCTTGACCCGGCGGATGTCCGGGCGGGGACCCATCGGCCAGTCCGGGTCGGCGTGGTCGACGGTGGCGCCGAGGTACTCGCCGTCCGCGAGGACCTCGGCGAACAGGCGCAGCTGGAACGTCGTGCGCTTCAGCTCGCCCTGCAGCCGCGGTGCCTCGGGCAGGTGCGTCTCGGCGTGCGCCAGCGGGACCAGTTCGCCCGCGGCGGCGTCGAGGGCGTCGGCGACCGCGGTCAGCCAGCGGGCGCGTTCGGGCGGGGTGGCCTCGGCGGCGGGGCGGGCGGCTTCGGCGGCTCCCGCCAGGATCTTCTCGAGCGTGGCGGCGTCAGTGGCCTGGCTCATTTCGGGTACAGCTCCTCAGTGCGTTTCGTGGGCGGCGGCGGTGGCCGTTTCCAGGTCGGGCCAGCGACCCGGACCGGCCAAGCCGAGGTGGTACAGGTGCAGTTCGGCCGCGCCCGCCTTGGCCAGCTCGCCGACGTAGGCGGCGATGTCCGGCACCGGCGCGGCGGCGACCGCGGTGATGTAACTGGCGATCGCCACGCGTTCGGGCAGGGCCTCCCGGGCCGCCGCGACGGCCTCGGCTCCCGTGGCGGGGGCCCACCCGAACAAGACGACCGCGTCGACGTCGTCGGGCGCGGACGGCGTCAGCCCGGGCAGCGCGCCGGTGACCCAGGGGTCGAGGGCGCCGTGCAGCACGATCCGGATGCCCGGCGGCAGCGTGGCCAAAACCGCGGCCCGCAGCTCGTCGGTGGCCTTCTGCCTGGTCACCAGAAGCTGCTGGGTCAGTGACGGCGGCAAGCCGTCCGCCGTCACGCCGAGGTCGCCGGTCGCGATCAGCCGCCGCACCTCGTTGGCCAGCTGCGCCCGGACGGCGCCGGCGTCGAGATCCCACCCGGAAGCGCAGGCGTCGCAGCAGCAGATCGACAGCAGCCGGGCCACCGCGGGCGCCCACACGCCGTCGGTCTTCTCGTGCTGGTGCTGGTGCACCGCGCCGAGCGGACCGCACGCTTCGAGGATCACCGACGACAGGTCCAGCCCGGCGACGGCCTCCTCGGTCACCTTCGCGGCGTACTCGCGCACGGCGGGCTGCGAAGGACACAGCGCCCACGGGTACGCCTCGCCGAAGCAGTTCCGCACCACGACGTCCGGGTGCTCGTAGCCCAGCTGGGAGTTGTGGGTCAGGACGATCCAGGCGGCGGCCGGGATCCCGGCCTCGTTGAGCAACCGGACGGCGTCTCCCCCGGAGTCCGGGGCGACCCAGTCCGGAGTGGACGGACGCAGCTCGCCCCACCCGCCGGCAACCGGCCGGTAGAACGCCGCGTGCCGCGCGACCACGGCCGTGGCCGACGCCGACCACGGCGTCGCCGCGCGGGCGCTGTGGTACGACAGCGCCACGGCGACCTCGTCGACACCCAGGTCGCGGGCGCGGGCGGCGAACCCGTCCGCCAGGACGTCCCAGGGGTAGGCGTATCCCGTCACCTTCACCGGCTCACCACCTCGCCGTGTTCGTCTCGAACCCGGGCACGTACTTGCGCATGTACGTCACGTCGTCCCGCTTGGTCAGTCCACATCGGACGTAGTTCTCGTGCAGCTTCGCCAGCGCGTCCTCGTCGAGCGTGATCCCGAGCCCGGGGGTCGTGGGCACCGCGACGGCGCCGTCGGTGAACTCCAGCACACCCGGCTCGATGACGTCCTCGACCTTCCACGGCCAGTGCGTGTCGCAGGCGTAGGTCAGGTGCGGCGTCGCGGCGGCGACCTGCACCATCGCGGCCAGGCTGATTCCTAGGTGGCTGTTGGAGTGCATCGACAGCCCGACGCCGAAGCTCTCGCACGTCACCGACAACGCCTGCGTCGCGCGCAACCCGCCCCAGAAGTGGTGGTCCGACAGCAGCACGCCGATGGCGCGCGCCCGGAAGCCCGGCTCGACGTCGCCGAAGTTGACCACGCACATGTTGGTGGCCAGCGGCATCGACGCCTGCTCGGCCACCCGCGCCATGCCTTCGATACCCGGCGTCGGGTCTTCCAGGTACTCGAGCACACCGTCCAGTTCGGACGCCACGCGGATGCTCGTCTCGACCGTCCACGCGCCGTTCGGGTCGATCCGCAGCGGGTGCCCGGGGAACGCTTCGGCCAGCGCGCGGACCCCTTCGATCTCCTGCGCGGGCTCGTAGACCCCGCCCTTGAGCTTGATCGACCGGAAGCCGTACTCGTCGAACATCCGCTTCGCGGACCCGGCCAGCGTCTCGGGCGTGGTGATCTCGCCCCAGGAGTCCTCGCGGCCGTCGATGTGCTTGCCGTACTTGTAGAACAGGTAGGCGGAGAACTCGACGGCGTCACGGGCCTTGCCGCCGAGCAGGTCGGTCACCGGACGGCCCAGGTAGTGGCCCTGCGCGTCCAGGCAGGCGACCTCGAACAGCGAGTACACGCTCGCGATGGTCTTGCGGATGGAGAAGCCGCCGATCAGGCCGTGCGCGTCGGTCAGCACCGTGTCCGACAGCGCTTCGGCGACCAGCCGCTGCAGGCCGGGCAGGTCGAACACGTCGTGGCCGCGCAGCCGCGGCAGCACCTTGCGCACCTCGCCGAGGAAGGCTTCGTCGCCGTAGGACTCGCCGAGCCCGACGACGCCGTCTTCGCACTTCACCTGCACGACGCTGCGCAGCGCGAACGGCTCGTGCACGCCCATGACGTTGAGCAGCGGCGGGTCGGCGAACGCGACCGGGGTCAGCACCACGTCGAGGATCTGCATCAGCCGAGCCCCTTCAGCGTCACGAAACCGTCCTCCACGACCTTCTCGAGCCGGCGGATCTGCTCCGGCGTCGGCTCGATCAGCGGCGGCCGGACCGGGCCGACCTTGTCACCGCGCAGCCGGGCGGCGGCCTTCACCAGCGACACGGCGAACCCGGGCGTCTCGTCCCGCAACGCCACCAGCGGCAGGTAGAACCCGGCCAGCAGAGCGTCCATCACCCGCGTGTCACCCTCGCCGAGCGCGCGGTGGAAGCGGTGCGCGATCTCCGGCGCAAAGCAGTGCACCGCCGAGGAGTACCGGGCGACCCCGATCGCGGCGTACGCCTTGGCCGAGACCTCCGCGGTCGGCAAGCCGTTGAAGAACAGGAAGTTCCGCGCCCGCTCGGTGTCCAGCGACCGGATCGTGGTGACGATCCGGGTCATGCACTCGACGTCGCCGTAGCCGTCCTTGAGCCCGACGACCGAGGGGATCTCCAGCAGCGAAGCCGCGGCCGGCGGGGTGAACACGCCGGTGCCGCGGTGGTAGACGATCACCGGCACGGACGAGTCGCCGACGGCGTAGCGGACGAAGTCGACCAGCCCCGCCTGCGGCCCGGAAACGAGGTACGGCGGCAGCAGCAGCACCCCGTCCGCACCCCCGGCCTGGGCCGCCGCGATGCCGGCCCGCGCCGACGCCGCGCCGCCCCCGGCGCCCACCCAGACCGGGACGCGGCCGGCGGCCGCCTCACGGGACCGGGCGAGCACCGAGGCGACCTCGGCGGGCGAGAGCGAGCTGAACTCGCCGGTGCCGCACGCGACGAACAGCGCACCGGCGCCCGCCGCGATGTGGCTCTCCACGTTCTCCGCGAGCGCGTCGAGGTTGACCTCGAGGTCATCGGTGAACGGGGTGAGGGGGAACGCCAGCAGGCCGTCCAGCTCGATCTCGTTCTGTGCCATCAGTTTCTGCTCTCTCGTCCTTTATTCGGGTCGGCCGGGTGTGGCCGGCGTCAGGCGGGCACGGTCGTGCCTTCCTTCTTGCGCTCGACGTCGTCGTCGGCGGCGTTCACGGTGTCGACGATCTCATCGGCGGCCGCACTGCGCTCGGGGGCGAGCAGGCCGAGCCCGATGTACAGGGCGAGCGAGACCAGGATCGGCGTCGCGACCAGCACCGTCTGGTTCGCCTTGAACACGTAGTACACCAGCGCGTAGTCGATCAGGCCGCCCGCCCAGGAGATCAGCGCCGCGCGCGGGCCGCACCTGCGGAACCACGGCAGCATGCCCAGCAGCAGCGGGATCGAGATCGGGCCCATCAGCGCGGCGACCCAGTTGACGACGATCTGCAGCACGCCGCCGAGGTTCTGCGCCTGGGTGGCCACGACCATGGTCAGCGCGACAAAGATCACCGTGGTGATCCGCGCCGCCTTCAGGCCCTGGACGTCGGTCCACTGCCGGGTGCGGCGGAACATCGCCGGGATCATGTCGCGGGTGATCACCGCGGAGATCGCGTTCGCGTCGGAGGAGACCATCGCCATGGTGTGCGAGAAGATGCCGGCCAGCACCAGGCCGACCAGGCCCGGCGGCAGGAACGTCGTGGTCATGATCGCGTAGGACTGCGTCGGGTCCTTGACGCCGGGGATGAGCAGCGGTGCCGCGAACATCGGGAACATCAGCACCAGCGGCCACAACAGGTACAGCGCGGACGAAAGCCGCGCCCCGCGCTTGGCTTCCTGGGTGGTCGGCGCGGCCATGTACCGCTGCGCCAGGTTCCACATGCCTCCGTTGTACTCCAGCGTCTTCACGAGCACGTAGACGAGCAGGAAGATGGTGGTGTACTTGGACGTCACCGGGTCGACGTGGCTCGCGGGCAGCTTGTCCCACATCGTCCAGAGCGCGGAGATCCCGCCCAGCTTGCCCAGCACCACGACGATCATCACGATCGCGGCGATGGCCTGGATGACGAACTGGCCGAAGTCGGTGAGCGCGTCGGCCCACAGGCCGCCGATGGTGCAGTAGACCAGGGTGACCGCGCCGGTGATGAGGATGCCGAGGTTGTAGTCCAGCCCGGCGAAGACGTGCAGCAGGGTCGCGACGGCGAACCACTTGGCCGCGATGTCGAAGATCTTCAGCAGGCTGCCACTCCAGGCCAGCGCCTGCTGCGTCGGCACGTTGTACCGCTTGGCCAGGTACTCCAGCGGCGAAGCGACGCCGAGCTTCGAGCGCAACCGGTTCCAGCGGGCGGCGAACAGCCAGCTGCCGATGCCCACGCCGATGCCGATGCTGGCGAAGCCCCAGAAGTACACGGTGATGCCGGTGGTGTACGCGACGCCCGCGTACGCGACGAAGAGCACGGCGCTGTAGCCGGACATGTGGTGCGAGATGCCGGCCAGCCACCACGGCATCTTCCCGCCGGCCGTGAAGAAGTCCTTCACGTCGCTGACTCTCTTGTGCGACCACCAGCCGATCACGATCATCAGCGCGAAGTACGCGCAGACCATCGCCCAGTCGAGTGCGTGCACCGCAGGCTCCTTTCCGCGTCCACGGCGATGCGGTGATCGTTCACATCCGTGAACGGAGTCTGTTATAGTGATTATGTTCATCTATAAGAACGTTGTTCGGGACGCTAATATGGCCGGAGTCACAAGTCAACGGCCGGACGGAGGAGCACAAATGCCGCAGAAGGTGGGCAATCCGGCGGCCGCCGACGGTGCAGCCCCCGCCGAGACCTCCGGCGTGAAATCCGCGCGCCGGGCCGTCGACCTCATCGAGACCTTCGCGGCGAACGACGTCTGGCTGTCGCTGTCCGACCTGCACGCCCGCACGGGGTTCCCGCGCTCGTCGCTGCACGGCCTGCTGCGGACACTGCTGGAAGCCGGCTGGCTGGAAGCCGACACGAACACCGCCCGCTACCGCCTCGGCGTCCGCGCGCTGATCTGCGGCACGGCGTACCTGGACCGCGACGCCGTCGTCCCGTTCGCCACCGAAGCACTGGAGCGCATCCGGGAGAAGACCGGCTTCACCGCGCACTTCGCGCGCCGCAACGGCACCGAGGTCGTCTACCTGGAGACGCGCGAGTCGCAGCGCTCCACACACCTCGTCTCGCGCGTCGGGCGCACGCTGCCCGCGCACGCGACCGCGCTGGGCAAGGCGCTGCTGGCCGAGCTGACGCACGACGAGATCGAGGCGCTGATGCCGGCCACGCTGCCCGCACTGACCCCGAACACCATCACCACGCTCGAAGGCCTGCACGCCGAGTTCGCCGCGACCCGCGAACGCGGGTACGCCGCCGAGATCGAGGAGGGCACGCTGGGCGTCCGGTGCGTGGCCGCGGTGATCCCCTACCGCATCCCCGGCACCGACGCGATCAGCTGCTCGATGCCGATCAACCAGGTCACCGACGACGACGCCCGCCGCGTCGGCGAGCTGCTCGCCGAGACCACCGCCGAGCTCGGGCAGCAGCTGCGCCGCGCCGGCATCCGTTAATCCCTTCTGGTGAAAGGAACCCCATGACGGACCAGCGCGTGCTCATCACCGGGTCGGCGGGTGTCGTCGGCACCCTGATGCGCCCCCGCCTGCGGCGCCCCGGCCGGGCGCTGCGCCTGCTCGACCTGGCCCCGCAGACGGCGTCTTCCGACAGCGAGGAGATCGTGACCGCTTCGGTCACCGACGCTTCGGCGATGGCGGCGGCGTGCGAAGGCGTCGACGCGCTGATCCACCTCGGCGGGCACAGCCGCGAAAACACGTGGGAAGCGACCCTGGACGTCAACATCAACGGGACGCAGACGGTCCTGGAGGCGGCACGGTCCGCGGGCATCCAGCGCGTCATCCTGGCATCGAGCAATCACGCGGTCGGGTTCCGCCGGATCGACTCGGACCTTCCCGCCGACTCGTCACCCCGCCCGGACACCTACTACGGCGTCAGCAAGGCGGCGATCGAGGCGCTGGGCAGCCTGTACCACTCCCGTTTCGGCATGGACGTCATCGTGATCCGGATCGGCTCGTGCTTCGAGACGCCGTTGCCGCTGGGCCCGCGCGGCCTGTCGACGTGGCTCTCCCCCGACGACGCGGCCCGGCTGTTCGAGGCGTGTCTTTCGGCGCCGTCGCCCGGGTACCGGCTGATCTGGGGCGTCTCGGACAACACGCGCCGGATCTACTCCCTCGCGGAAGCCGAAGCGCTGGGCTACAAGTCCCTGGACGACGCCGAGGTGTACGCCGAACAGCTTGCTTCGAAGCCTGCCCCGACGGGTGCGGCGGCCGAGTACGTCGGCGGCCCGTTCTGCACCGCTCCCCTGGGCGTCTTCAACCCGCTCTGACGTTTCGTGAAGGCCACCTTGAGGAACTTGAAGTTCCTCAAGGTGGCCTTCACGAACTTTGGTACTAGTACCTAAGCGGCTTCCTCCGCGCGTGGCCGGGAGCCAGGGTGAGCCGCATGATCTTGAAATCCCGCCGGGCCCGGACGTGGACGATCGTCGTGGCGAGCGTGCTGGTCGTCGTCCTCGCTGCCGCGTTCACGCTGTTCGAGGTGGCGAAGTCGCGGACCTTCCAGTTCTTCGGCATCCTCGTGAACCGCGTCGAGACCGGCGAGAAGGTCGTCGCCCTCACCTTGGATGACGGACCCGATCCCGCGGGCACCCACGCGATCCTGGACACGCTTCGCAGCCGTGAGGTTCCGGCCACCTTCTTCCTCATCGGCCGCGACATCGCCGCGCACCCCGACCTGGCGCACGACATTGCCGCCGCGGGACACGAAATCGGCAACCACAGCTTCTCGCACGACCGCATGATCGGCGTGACGCCCGGCTGGGTCGCCGACGAGGTGGAGGCGACCGACGCGCTCATCCGCACGACCGGCTACACCGGCGAGATCCTTTTCCGGCCGCCGAACGGCAAGAAGCTCTTCGCCCTGCCGGCTGCTGGCAGCTCGACACTGACGACCCAGTCGCCGTCCCGCGCGCCGTGGGTCAGCACGGCCGTCGTGACGAGAGACTGACGCATGCGCCGACAGTAGAGTACCGGGCATGATCCGGGTTCAGGTCGTCGACGACCACGCGCTGGTGCGCGAGGGGATCGCGCTGATCCAGGGCGCGCGGCCGGACCTCGACGTCGTCGGGCAGTACGCGAGCGGGCCGGAGCTGCTCGGCTCGTCCGTCGAGGCCGATGTCGTGCTGCTCGACCTCTACCTGCCCGGGATGGACGGCCTCGAAGTCCTGCGCCGGCTCGGGCCCGCGTCGCCGCGGGTGCTCGGCGACGGACTGTCCAATAAGGACATCGCGGCCCGGCTCCGGCTGGCCGAGCGGACGGTGAAGGTGCACGTCGGCAACGTGCTGGCCAAGCTCGGCGTCACCAGCCGCACCCAGGCGGCGCTCGTGGCCAGGGACCGCTGAGTGGAGTGGCTCGCGTCGTGGTGCGCGGAGCACCTGGGCGCCGCGCCCACGGCCGTGCTGTTCGAACGGCGGTCGCTGTCGGCGGTGGCCGGGCTGCGGCTGGCCGACGGGCGGGAGGTGGTCGTGAAGGCGCGCGAGGACGAGGGCCGCGCCGCGGCGTGCGTCACCGCGCAGGGCCGGTTGGCGGAACGGGGGTTCCCGTGCCCACGGCCGCTCACCCCCGTGATCGCCGTCGGCGCGCTGGCCGTGCACGCCGAGGAGTTCCGCCCCGGCGGAGCCCCGCTGCCGGGCGACACCCCGGACGTCGCCGTGCGCTGCGCGGAGGTCTTCACCCGCCTGATGGCCGGACTGACCGGCGTGACCGTCCCGCCGCCGCTGCCGAACCCGCGCTGGGCCCGGTGGGACCACGCGGATCCGGGACTGTGGCCGTCGATCGGCTTCCTCGACGAACGGGACCAGAGCGTCGTGCCCGAGTACGTCGTCGAGACGGCGACGCGGGCACGAAAGCGACTGCTGGCGGCGGAACTGCCGTGCGTGCTGGGCCACGCCGACTTCGAAGCCCAGAACCTCCGCTGGCGCGACGGCGAGATCCGGTCGGTGGACGACTGGGACAGCCTGGCGTGGCAGCCGGAAGCGGCGCTGGTGGGAGCGGCGTGCGGGACGTTCGCCAGTGTCTCGCCGCCGACGCTGGCGCCGATCGAGAGTTCGGCCGCGTTCCTGACGACGTACCAGGACCTGCGCGGACGCCGGTTCACCGACGAGGAACTGGAGGTCGCGTGGGCGGCCAGTCTGTGGCCCGCCCTGCACAACGCTCGCTGGGAAGCCCTCCACGGCGACCGCCCGGTGTGCGGAGAGGCCATCCGCGCCCAGGCGGCCGAACGACTTCGCCGGGCGAACGCTTGAGTTTGTACGGCCCGTGTACGGGCCCGGGTTAACGTCGCGGGCCATGTCGAACCAGTGGAAACTGCTCTCGCTCGGCGTGTTCGCCGCCCTCACGGCCACCACAGCCACCACGGTCACCGCGGTCACCGCGACCGAGGCCGCCGCGGCGCCGACCACCTACTACGTCGACCAGGCCCTCGGCAACGACAACGCGGCCGGGACGCAGGCCGCGCCGTGGAAGTCCCTCGCCAAGGTCGCCGCGACGGAACTGAAGGCCGGGGAAACCGTGCTGCTGCGCCGCGGCCGGACCTGGACCGGCGGGCTATCGGTCAAGGGATCGGGCAGCGCGTCGGCGCCGGTGAAGATCGGCGCCTACGGCGACGGCGCCCGTCCGGTCGTGCAGGGCAACGACGAAGCCTGCGTCAACCTACCCGGCAACTACGTCTGGGTGCAGGACCTTCAGGTCGGCGTCGCGGCCGACGCCGGGCGCTGCTCCTGGGCCGGCGTCGAGGTCGGCGGCGACCACGACAAGGTGCTCTCGAACTACATCACCGGTGCCGGCGCGGGCGTCTACATCGCGCCGTCGGCCGACGGCACCGAGGTCACGCAGAACGACCTCGTCGACAACAACCACATGACCAGGGTGACCCCGGGCGGCAGCGACGACTCGGGCGCGTTCGGGATCCTGGTGCAGGGCAACGGGTCCGACATCGGCTGGAACCGGATCAGCGGGTCGATCGCGGTGAGCGACGACTTCGGCGGGCTGGACGGCGCGGCCGTCGAGCTCTTCTACGGCTCGGACAACGTCATCCACCACAACATTTCCGAGGACAACGAGTCCTTCACCGAGCTGGGCACCTACTCCGACGACCCGGACGGCGTGTCCCGCAACAACGTCTACGAGTACAACGCCGTCTTCGGTGCCAAGACCCGCGGCGGCATCGTGACGCGCGACGCCGGCGACCAGAACGGCCCGGTGACCGGCACGATCTTCCGCAACAACTCCATCCGGCTGAGCAACGCCGAGTCCGAGGGCTTCGTCTGCTACGGCGGCTGCACGAACCAGACGCTGAAGCTCACGCAGAACGTCATCCAGGCCGCCATGAAGGTCGGGTACGCCGACACCGGCTGGACCGCGACCGACCACAACGTCTTCTACGGCGGTCAGCGGCAGTTCACCCCGGGCGCCACGGACAAGGTCGCGGACCCGAAGTTCACCTCGGCCACCAACCTCGTCCTCACCACCGGCAGCCCGGCGATCGGCCTCGGCAGGACGAAGTACGCGGACACCGACGTCGACGGCAACGCCGTCGGCACCCGGATCGACGCGGGCGCCTACCAGTTCACCGGCTGAGCTGGCAAGCTCACGGCATGGAACGCGTGCTCGGAATCGGCGGGTACTTCATCCGCGCGTCGGACCCGGCGGCCCTGGGCGCCTGGTACCGCGACTGCCTCGGCCTCGACACCGACGAAAACGGCGTGTGGCGCCCGGAGGCGGGCCCCACCGTCTTCGCGCCGTTCGAGGCGGAGACGGACTACTTCGGTTCGCCGTCCCAGCGGACCATGCTCAACTTCCGGGTCCGGGACCTGGACGCCATGCTCACCCAGTTGCGCGCCCAAGGCGCCGACGTCGCCGCCGAAACCCAGGAGATGGACGGCGTCGGCCGCTTCGGCTGGGTCACCGACCCCGAAGGCAACCGCATCGAGCTCTGGCAACCCGCCTGACCCACCGGCACGCGTGATCAGAGGGTCGGCACGCGTGATTTGAGGGACGACACGCCGAAACCGGCCGCGCTGGCTCGTGTCGACCTTTCCATCACGCGTGTCGACCTTTCAATCACGCGTGCCGGCGCTTCCGTCACGACGTGGTGACGTGGGTGAGCTTCACCGGGATCTTCGGGGGGCCGCTGCCGTCGCCGATGCCCGGCTTGGACTGGTCGATGCCGCCGCGGGCGACCTTGTCGACGACCTCGAGGCCGGGTTCGTCGATGCTGCCGAACACCGTGTACTCGGGTGGGATATTGATCTCGCCGTAGACCAGGAAGAACTGGGAGCCGCCCGAGTCCGGCTGGTTCGTCTTCGCCATGGCGAGCATGCCGCGGCCGTACGTCAGCTCGGGGAACACCTCGTCGCGGATCGCGTAGCCGGGGCCGCCGGTGCCGTCGCCCACCGGGTCGCCGCACTGGAGCATCTGCAGCCCGGCCGTCACGGACAGCCGGTGACACGACGTGCCGTCGTAAAAGCCCTGCCCGGCCAGGCTCAGGAAGTTCACGACCGTGCACGGCGCCAGCGCGCGGTCCAGCGTCAGCCCGATGTCACCCGCGCTCGTCGCCAGCCGCACTTCGACCGTCCCCGAAGACGGGGCCGGGCCGTCGGGTGGCAACGCGGCCTTCTTCGGCGCCGGCGAGCCGGAGTCCGGCGTGAACGCGCAGGTCACCGGGTTGGCCAGCGGCTTCGTCCGCTTCGGCATCGGGGCCCGGCCGCCCGGGAGCGCCACCGGGGAGCTCGGGGACGTGACCGTCGACGTGGGCGACGCGAGCGTCGCCTGGCCGCTCGGCGAGATCCCGGGCAGCGTCTTCACGTCGGGATCGCGCAGAAAACCGGGGTAGCCCCAGGCCAGGAACGCCAGCGCCATCAGGATGACGACCACGACCGACCCGCTGACCAGCACCACGGCGGCCGGTGACGCCTTCTTCGGCGGCACCGGCGCCTGCCACGGCGGATACTGGTGTTGCTGCGGGTACGAGTACGGCGGCCACTGCTCCTCGGGCCGCTGCCCCGGTCCCCCCGGCTCGCTCATCCACGCTCCCCTCGTCGGCCGCCCATTGTGCCGGGTAAGCCTCCTCCCGGGAGGGGAATCCGGGAAGGAGGTTCTCGGCTACGGCAATCCCCAGGGGTCGCTCGGCCCACCCGGCGTGACCGGCCGGACGCCGAAGTCCGGTTTGTCACCCTTCCGGTACACGAACGCGTCCTCTCCGCACCCGAGCTCGACCTGGACGTCCCCGTTGGCCAGCCGTCGCCAGCGGCGCGCCCGGCCGCGCGCGTCGGTCACCGCGAGCTCGCCGTCGATGCCCGGCCGCAGCACGCACGGCGCCCCGGCTTCGCTGTGCACCTTCAGCCACCGCGTCTTCCCGCCGGCCCTCGACGCGCTGAGCAGGAACGCGCCTTCCGTGCGGAAGTCCCGCAGCGCGACGTCGCCCCACGCCGACGGCACCGCGGGGAACAGCCGGAGCACGCCGTCCCAGCTCTGCACCAGCATGTCCTGCAGGGACTTGGCCGCCGAAAGCGGCGTCTCGATGACCGGCCCGGACTCCTTGTACATCGTGTTCGGCTGGATGTACCGCCGCTGCAGCTCGCCGAGGTAGAACGCGGCCTGGTCGCCGCGCAGCATCTGCGCCGAGATCGACGCGGCCCCGGTGAACGTGTAGCCCTGGAGCGCGCCCTCGAAGCCGACCCAGTGGTTCAGCGACGTCTCGATGATCTGCCGGTGCTCCGGCTGTTCCCAGGTGACGTCGTAGAGCGGGTAGATCTGCAGCAGGTGCGAGTAGTGCCGGTGCGACTTCGCGAACGGCACCCCGGCGCCGATCATGTAGCCGTTGACGTCGGCCGGGTAGTCCACCAGCGTCGCCAGGACGTTCCGCCACTGCGCCGCCAGCGGATCGCCGGGCGTGTGCTGCAGCAGCGTCTTGCAGCCCCAGCGGATCAGCGACAGGTCGTAGTTGCAGTCCGGGGCGTTGACGCCGTATTCGGGCGAGAACGTCGGCGGCAGGTGCAGTTTCCCGTCCGGGCCCGGCGCGAGGAAGTGCAGGTAGTAGTTGATCGCCCGGCGCAGCAACGGGACCAGCGTGTCCCGCAGCAGCTTCCGGTCCATCGTGTGCCGGTAGGACAGCCAGACGTTGTGCAGTGCCCAGGTCAGGTTGCCGACCTCCGGGGTGGGCGTGGCTTGCCCCGGGATGCCGACGGGGAACCCGCTGGTGGCGTTCGAGACGCCGTTGAGCAGGGTCATGTCGGTCGTGCGCGGGATGCCCGCGGAGTCGGCCTGGTACGGCGAAGCGACCTGGCTGACGAGGTTGCCGCGGTACTTGCCGAGCGCGTAGCCGACGGCGTCCAGCTCCAGGTGGTTGGAGCCGTGGATCAGCCAGTATTCGAGCTGGACGTTGAGGTTCCACCACGTCGCCGGCCACGGCGTGTTCTCGAGCCACGGCCCGGAGGTCGCCATCACCGGCGCCTCCCGCCGGGCCGCGGACGCGACCTTGTACAGCTGGATCCAGTAAAAGCTCTGCAGCCGGGTGTCCGGAATGGACAGGAAGCTCCGCCGGTAGTAGTCGTGCCACCAGCGCCGGTGGTCCTGGGTCAGCGCGCCGAACTCCCCGGCCCGCCGGACCGTGCCCAAGGCCCGTGCCGCCGACGTCTTGTCCGGGTGCGACCACGCCACCGACGTGTACAGCGTCCGCGCGCCACCGCGCGTGACCTCCCGCCAGGCTGTGACGTGCTCGCCACCGGCCAGCAGCGGCTGCACGGCCAGCCGGGCGTCACCGCTCCCGGACAGCTGGACCGGCGGGTTCGCGGTGTACCCCGCCGGCGGCGGCTTGTTCCACACCGGGTCGGCGCGCGGGCTGACCGCGGCCGCCGGGTGGAACACCCACTTGAACCCGCGTTCGCCTTCGGACGGCCGGATTTCGACGGCGAGCAACGACTGTCCCGTGTGGACAATCGCGCGCAGGCTCAGGCTGCCCGCCGCGGTCGTGATCGTGCCGGTCAGCTCGGCGTTCCAGAGGTCCATCCGCCAGTCGATCGCGGTGATCGCGCCGACCGGTTCGAGCGTGAAGTACCCGATCGGCAGCCGGGCCAGGCCGAACAGCGAGCCGAACTCCGGCCGGTGGTCCTGCACCTGGCTGTGCTGGACGTTGAACCGGATGGCGTTCTGCCCCGGCTCGGCGTAGATGCCCGAGCCGAGGAACCCGTTGCCCAGGAATGGTCCCTCGTACCAGGTCTTCGGCAGCCGCCGCCAGTACAGGTCCGCGGTGCCCACGAACCCGGCCCAGCCGAAGTCGTCGCTGCCGGGCACGTCCGCGAAGGCGGGGGTGACGCCCGCCGCGCCCACGGCCAGCCCGGCGAGCGCCCCACCGAGCACGGTTCTGCGGGTGATGTCCATTCGACCTCCTCGTCGAAATGCCGAAATGTCGAAAGCGGATTCAGCTCGGCAGGCCCCAGGCCGGTGCCGGGCCGAGGGCGGGGACGTCCCGCGGCGCGAAGCCCGGCCGCGAACCACGCGGGGTGACGACGGCGGTGCCGCCGCGGCGCAGCCCGATCTCGATCCGCCCGGGGCCCGCTGCGCGCCACGGCAGCTGCCTGCCGTACTCGTCGCGGACGTCGACGTCCCCGCCGACGCCGTGCTGCAGCACCAGCGGCGCACCGGCCTCGCTGTGTACGCGGACGAACTCCGTCCGGCCGTCGCGGCGGGAGGCGTCCACGAGGAACGCGCCCTCCGCGCGCAGCCCGGAGATCGAGGCATCCCGCCAGGTCGCCGACACCGACGGGAAAACCTTGAGCACGCCGCCGGATCCCTGCATCAGCATGTCCACAACGGACTGGGCCGCGGTGATCGGGCTTTCGATCGCGAAGTTGGCGCCCTCGCGGTACATCGTGTTCGCGGTCAGCTCGGTGTCGGCCACGACGTTCCGGTCGAGGAAGAACTTCAGGTACCGCAACGCTTCTTCGGGCGCGTCCATCACCGAGCTCATCGACGACGCGGCCGCGTAGCTGTAGCCGTGCCAGGCCGTCTGGTCGGCGATCCAGTGCTTGAACGTCCGCGTCATGATGTCGCGGTCGCCCGCCCGGTCCCAGACCTTCTCCCGAAGCGGGTACAGCCACAGCAGGTGCGAGAAGTGCCGGTGGGAGGCGGCCAAGGGAACGCCGTCACCGATCAGCACGCCGTCGGCGGGGTCTTCGTGGTACGGCACGAGCTTCGCGCCGATTTCCTGCCAGATCGGCACGCGCGGCTCGTCCAGGCAGAGGATCCGGGCGGAGTCGACGAGCGTGCGCGCCGCCCACCGGATCAGCGACAGGTCGTAGGTGCAGTCCGGCGCGTCGGCGTACTCCGGCGACCGGGTCAGCGGCAGGTGCAGGAACCCGTCCGGACCGGTGACCAGGAAGTGGCGGTAGAAGTTCAGCGCCTTCGCCAGCGTCGGGTACAGGACGTCGCGGAGCATGCGTTTGTCCAGGTGGTGGCGGTAGGCCAGCCAGACGTTGTGCAGGCCCCACAGCAGGTTCCCGGTCTGGTCGGTCTTGGACGTCGTCCCGGGGACGCCCACCGAGCGCGTGCCGCCGGGCCGCAGCCGCCAGTCACCCGGGTGCGAGAGCGCGTAGGTGTCGCCGTCGCGGTAGGCGGGCGGGACGGACACCTCGAGGTTCGCGTGATCGCGCCGGAAGGTCTCGGTGACGGCGTCGAGCTCGGGGTGGTTGCTGCTGTTGACGATCGGGTAGGTGACCTGGACGTTGAGGTTCCACCAGACGGCGGTCCAGCTGTTGCCGACTTCGGGGAACCACGGCCCCCATTCGGACACGACCGGCCCGTCCGCGCGGGTGGCGGCCGCGATCTTGTACAGCTGGATCCAGTAGAACCGCTGCACCTGCTTGTCCGGCACCGAAACGAAGCTGCGCCGGTGGTAGTCGTTCCACCAGCGGCGGTGGCGGGCGAGCAGGACGTCCGGGTTCGCGGCAAGCGCTTTCCGGACGGCGTTCAGGGCGTCCGCCGTGTGTGTCGTGCCCGGGAAGCTGTAGGCGACGGCCGCCGCGAGCAGCCGCCGGCCGCCGACCGCGCGTTCCCGCCAGGCCGTCGTGTACCCGCCACCGGCGAGCATCGGCTGGGCGCAGTACCCGGCCCCGGCTTCGGGCGCCGGGTTGGCGACGTACTCCGGCGGCTTGCGGACGGTCCGGGTGGTCGCCGACTCCAGCGGCTGGAACGCCCACGCGGCGCTCGTTTCGCCGGCGCTCGGCGTCAGCGAAACGAGCAGCACGCCGAGGTCGTTGTGCACGACGGCGGAGAAGGCGACCGAGCCCTGCGTGGTGGTGATGGTGCCGCCCAGTTCGGCGTTGTACAGGTCGAGCGTCCAGTCGACGGCGGTGACCGCGCCGGCCAGGGTGAGCGTCAGGAAACCGATCGGCAGCCGGGACAGCCCGATGCCGGCCTCCCACTGGATCCGCTGGTCCTGCACCTGGGTGTGGCTCAGCATGATCTTGAGGGTTTCCGGTGTCTTCCCGGCGTAGACCTGGGCGCCGAGGTAGCCGTTGGCGAGGAACGGGCCTTCCTGCCAGTTCTTCGGCAGCCGCCGCCAGACCATGCGGGCATCGGCGGCGACGTCCCGGTGCGGGTTCCCGCCGGCGGCGAGCGCGGGTGGGGCGGCTCGGGCCCACAGACCCCCGAAGGCGGCGGCCCCGGCCACGACCGAGGCAGAACGGAGCACCGTCCGCCGGGACACTGCGTCCATGAAGCATCCTCCGAATTCATACTACGTTTCGGCGAGATCACGCGGCGGCGTTCGGCCATACTTGCAGAGGGGTGCCCAAAATGCCAGGGAAGTTCACCCAGACAGCGGCAGATACATCCGATGAATCCATCGGCAGCGGTGCGGCCCGGACGTCATGAACGAGTCGTTCATGACGTCCGGCGACAGGAAAGAGTCGTTCACGACGTTCTCCCCCGGCGCACGCGAGCGGGAGAGAACTAGGCCCCCGGCAGCGGCGGCAACGCCGGCGTGTACAGCCAGCTGGTGAAGAACGCGCTCAGCGAGCGGCCCGCGTGCGCTTCCGCCGCGGCCACGAACGCTTCCGTCGTGACCAGTCCGTGCCGGTGCTCCTCGGCCCACGACTTCAGCAGCGCGAAGAACGCCGGGTCGCCGATCTCCGCCCGCAGCGCGTGCAGCGTCAGGCCGCCGCGCTTGTAGACCCGCTCGTCGAACATCCGGGCCACGCCCGGGTCGGCGATGCGGACGTCCGCCGGTTTGGCCTTGATGCGCGTGTACCAGGCGCGGGCCAGCGCCGCGGCGGACTGGCCGCCGACCTCCTCCGACCACAGCCACTCGGCGTAGGTCGCGAAGCCCTCGTTCAGCCAGATGTGCCGCCAGTCGGCGACGGTCAGGCTGTTGCCGAACCACTGGTGGGCCAGCTCGTGCAGCACGAGCCGCTCGTGGGTGCGGCGGCCGTCGACGTGGTTGGCGCCGAAGATCGCCATGCCCTGCGCCTCGATCGGGTCGTCGAGGTCGTCGTCGGTGACGACGATGACGTACTCGGCGAAGGGGTACGGGCCGAACAGCCGCTGCAGGAACTCCATCATGCGGCCCTGGCGCCCGAAGTCGCGGTCGAACGCGCGACGCAGCCGCGGCGGCACGGCGGCCCGCTGCGCCACGGTTTCGAAGATCGACTCCACCTGGCCGCTCGCTCGCCCGATGCCGAGGCTCAGCCGGCGCAGTCCCACCCCCGTGTGCGGGAACCAGCCGCGGCCGGTCAGCTCGACCTCGTCGTAGCGGCCGATCTGCACGCTCATCAGGTACGTCGCCGTCGGCTCACGCCGTTCGTAGACCCACTTCGTGGTGCTGGCCGCGGTGGACCGTTCGACCAGGGTGCCGGTGACCGCGACCAGGTACGGCGACGCCGTCGTCACGCTCACCCGGTACGCGGCCTTGTCCGACGGGTGGTCGTTGCACGGGAACCACGACGGCGCGCCGACCGGCTGGCTCGCCACCAGCGCGCCGTCGGTCAGCTCGTCCCAGCCGACGTCACCCCAGCGGCTCCCCACCGGGCGGGGGTTGCCGACGTAGTGGACCTCGACGGTGAACGCGGCACCCGCCGGGATCGACTTCACCGGCTTGACGTGCAGCTTCGCGCCGCGCTTGAGGTACTTCGCCGGCTTGCCGTCGACCAGCACGCGGTTGATCCGGAAGTCGGCGAAGTCGAAGCTGACACGGGAAAGCGCCTGCGTCGCCTCGGCCGTGATCACCGCCGAGGCCGACAGCCGGTTCGGCGCGACCTTGTAGTCGAGGTTCAGGTCGTAGTGCCGGGTCCGGTAGCCGCCGTTGCCGTGCGCGGGCAGGTAGGGGTCGCCGGAGGTGTCCGCGCCGGGAGCGGGAGCCTTCGAAATCACCCGTGGCGAACCTTTCGTCGTGCGTGCTGGAACCAGGCTCGCACGGACAGGTGAGTCCGGCGCGCCTGGCCCTGCTTTCGTTACTTACCGGTCCACGCGGAGATCGGGTTGCCGAGCCAGCGGGTGTCGGCGGGCACCTCGTCGCCGCGGGTCACCAGCGAGCCCGGGCCGACCGTGGTGCGCGCGCCGATGCCGGCGCCGGGCAGCACGATGCCGTGCGGGCCGAGCGTCGCGCCCTCGCCGAGGGTCACGCTCGACATGCTCATGATCCGGTCGTGGAACAGGTGCGTCTGCACGACGCAGCCGCGGTTGATCGTCGCGCCGTCACCGAGCTCGACGAGGTCGGCTTCGGGCAGCCAGTACGTCTCGAGCCAGACGCCGCGGCCGATCTTGACGCCCATCGTGCGCAGCCAGGCGGTGAGCAGCGGCGTGCCGCCGACCGAGCCGATCAGCCACGGCACCGCGAGGGCCTCGACGAAGGTGTCGGCCAGCTCGTTGCGCCAGACGAAGGAGCTCCACAGCGGGTGGTCGATCTCGCGGAACTTCCCGACCAGGAGCCACTTCATCACGGTCGCCGTCAGCGCCGCGACGATGCCGGCGGCCAGCAGGATCGGGCCGGCCAGCAGCGCGGCGACGCCGAAGCCGAACAGCGACGCCGTCCACAGCAGCCCGAAGGCGACGACGACGGTCAGCGCAACACCGCACATGACCGGGATGATCCGGCACAGTTCGACCAGCGCCCGCGCGGCCTTGAGGTGCAGCGCCGGGGTGTAGGTGCGGCTGGTGTCGGCGTCGCCGATCGCGCGGCGGACCGGCAGCGGCGGCATCCCGAGGTACGACGAGCCCTTCTTCGCCTTCAGCGGCGTCGAGGACAGCACACCCACGAGCCCGCGCTTCGGCACCGAACGGCCGGGCGCGGTCATCCCCGAGTTGCCGAGGAAGGCCTGCTTGCCGATCCGGGCCGGGGCGACGTGCAGCCAGCCATGGTTGAGCTCGTAGGTGGCGACCATGGTGTCGTCGGCCAGGAACGCGCCGCTGTCGACCTGGGTCATCTTCGGCAGCGCGAGCACGGTCGACGCCTCGACGTTGCGGCCGACCTTCGCGCCGAGCAGCCGCAGCCACACCGGGGTGAACAGGCTGGCGTACAACGGGAACAGGCCTTCGCGGGCCATGCTCATCAGGCGCTCGGTGGCCCAGACCTGCCACGCGACGCGGCCGTGGACCGGGTGGTAGCCCTCGACCATGCCGATGCTCAGCGACCGGACGCCGACGAGCACGAGCAGCATGTACGTCAGGAAGTTGGCGGCAGTGGCGAGCGGCACGTACAGCAGCGCCTGCGTCAGCGCGGCGAGCAGCGTGGGCGCGCCGTGGATCGCGTAACCGAGCACAGCGGCGGCCGGCAGCATGGCGATTCCCGGCAGGAAGCCCAGGAAGATCGAGCTCGCGCCGTAGACGGCGGCCCAGAAGTGCGAGCGCGGCGGACGGCTCGACGGCCACTTCAGCGCGTCACGCTCGTCCTTGCCGACGCGCGAGGCGGGCGAACCGGCCCAGCGCTGCCCGGCCGGGACGGCACCGCGGACGGTCGCCCCGGCCGCGATCTCCGCGCCCTTGCCGATGCGGACACCGGGGAACAGCGTGCTGCGCGCGCCGACGCGGGCTTCCGCGCCGACCCGGACCTTGCCGATGTGCACGACGTCGCCGTCGACCCAGTGGCCGGACAGGTCGACCTCCGGCTCGATCGCCGCGCCGCGGCCCAGCTTGAGGAAGCCGGTGACCGGCGGCGGCGAGTGCAGGTCGACGTCCTTGCCGATCCGCGCGCCGAGGGCCTTCGCGTAGGTCGTCATCCACGACGCCCCCGCGACCCCGTTCGCGCCCGAGAAATCGGCGAGCTTCTCGGCCGTCCACAGGCGCAAGTGGACGCTGCCGCCCCGCGGGTAGGTGCCGGGGCGGACACCCGACAGCAGCACGCGTGCGCCACCGGCGGCGATCGCGATGCGGCCGAACGGGCTGAACAGCACCAGCCAGGCCACCGCGATCCACGTCCAGCCGAGCGTCGGCGCCCAGGTGAACCCGAGCAGCGCCAGCACGTTCGACAACGCGGCGGCGATCGTCGCCCAGCGCAGGCCGGCGAGGCCGCGCAGCGGCACCATCAGCAGCGTCTGGATGACGCCCGCGCGACGCGGGGCCGGCGCGATGTCACGGCGTTCGGTGGCCTGGCCACTGAGCGCGTCCAGCATCGCGGCCAGCGCACCCAGCTTGGGGTGGGCGTAGATGTCGGCGACCGACATCTGCGGGTGCCGGGTGCGGATGCGGGCGACCACCTGCGCGGCGGTCAGGCTGCCGCCGCCGTGGGTGAAGAAGTCCGCCTTCGGGTTGTCGACCGAGACACCGAGGATTTCGGCCCAGCCTTCGGCGAGCCACGCCTCGGTCGGCGACAGCCCGGCCGATGCGGCGTCCACTGTGGACAGCGGCCACGGGAGGGCGTTGCGGTCGACCTTGCCGGAGGTGCGGGTCGGCAGGTCGCCGACGACGGCGAGCAGCGGCACCAGCGCGGCGGGCAGGTGCTCACGCAGGCGCGTCGCGGCCTGGTCGTGATTGAAAGTCTCGCCTGTGTTGGGAACGACGTACCCGACGAGGACCTGGTTGCCCGCCTTGGTGCGGCGGATCGCGGCGGCCGCGCCCTGCACGCCCGGCAGGGCCTGCAGCGCGGCGTCGACCTCGCCCAGCTCGATGCGGCGGCCGCCGAGCTTGACCTGCTCGTCGAGGCGGCCGAGGAACAGCAGGCCGTCCTCTTCGGCGCGGACCATGTCGCCCGAGCGGTAGGCGCGCTGCCAGCCCAGCGACGGCAGCGGCGCGAACTTCTCGGCGTCCTTCTCGGCGTCGAGGTAGCGGGCCAGGCCGACGCCGCCGATGACCAGCTCGCCGGTCTCGCCCATGCCGACCGGCTCGCCCTCGTCGTTGACGACCGCGAGCTGCCAGCCGGACAGGGGCAGGCCGATGCGGACCGGGCCGTCGCCGGTCAGCTGCGCGGCGCAGGCGACGACGGTGGCCTCGGTCGGGCCGTAGGTGTTCCAGACTTCGCGGCCTTCGACGGCGACGCGCTCGGCCAGCTCCGGCGGGCAGGCCTCGCCGCCGAAGATGAGCAGGCGGACGTCTTCGAGCGCGTCGGCGGGCCACAGCGCGGCCAGCGTCGGCACGGTCGAGACGACGGTGATGCGCTGCGCGACCAGCCACGGGCCGAGGTCGACGCCGGTGCGGACCAGCGCGCGGGGCGCCGGGACCAGGCAGGCGCCGTGCCGCCAGGCCAGCCACATCTCTTCGCAGGAGGCGTCGAAGGCGACGCTCAGGCCGGCCAGGACGCGGTCGCCGGGGCCGACCGGCTCGTCGGTGAGGAACAGCTCGGCCTCGGCGTCGACGAAGGCGGCGGCACTCGCGTGCGTGACCGCGACGCCCTTGGGCTTGCCGGTGGAGCCGGAGGTGAAGATGATCCACGCGTCGTCGGCCGGGCCGGGGACGCCTTCGCGGCCGCCCGGCGTGCTGTGGACGTTGATCGCGCCGTCGGTCGCCACCGCGGCGACCTGGGCCTCTTCGAAGACCAGCTCGGCGCGCTCGTCCGGGTCGTCGGCGTCGACCGGCACGTACGCGGCGCCGACGGACAGGGTGGCGAGGATGGCGATGTACAGCTCGGCGGTGCCGGAGGAGATCCGGATGCCGACGCGGTCGCCGAGGCCGACGCCGTAGCTCTGGAGGCGGCGCCCGTAGACGTCGATCTCGTCGAGGAGCCGCCGGTAGGTCAGGGTGGTGGTGCCGTCGTCGATCGCGGCGGCGTTCGGGTGCTGCTCGGCGGTGGCGGCGAGGACGTCGAGGAGGGTGCGCTCGGGGGCGCCGAGACCGGACCAGAAGAGGGCGCGGTCGGCGACCGGGGCGAGGGTGATCTCGGCGGCGGAGCCGGTGGGTTCAATGGTGACGGTCATCGGGCGTTCACCTCGACCGTGACGAAGACGTGCAGGAACGAACCACGGGCGCGCAAGCCCACCACTCACCTTTCGGGAGCCTCAATCGGGCTTGCTCTCCGAATGAGGCGCCCGCAACGACCTTCAACTGTAACGCAAGATGAACGAAAGATATCTCTAGGATCACGCCAGAGTGTCGGACCTCACCCCGGACCGGACGAACCGCCGTGACGGAGGGGTCGACACGCGTGATTGAAGGGTCGACACGGCGTACGGCCGTGGATTCGCCGTGTCGACCCTCTGATCACGCGTGTCGGCTTCCCCATCACGCGTGTCGTCCGAAACGTGACGGAGAATTACCGGGTTCGGGCGGCTTTCCCGCCGACCTTCGGCTTCGCCTTCTTTTCGCGGACGCGGATATTCACCCGGATGGGGCTGCCGGCGAAGCCGAACTGCTCGCGGAACTTGCGCTCGATGAACCGGCGGTAGCCCGCCTCGAGGAAGCCGGTGGTGAACAGCACCAGCGTCGGCGGGCGGATGCCGGCCTGCGTCGCGAACAGCACCTTCGGCTGCTTGCCGGAACGGACCGGCGGCGGGGTGGCCGCGACCAGGTCGGACAGCCACGCGTTGAGCTGGCCGGTCGGCACCCGCTGGTCCCACGACTTCAGCGCGGTCCGCAGCGCCGGCGCGAGCTTGCGCACCGAGCGGCCGGTCAGCGCCGAGATGTTGACCTTCTCCGCCCACGGCACCCGGACCAGGCCGCGGTCCAGCTCGCGGACCATCGCGTGGCGGCGGTCCTCGTCGACCAGGTCCCACTTGTTGAACGCCAGCACGCACGCGCGCCCGGCCTCGACGACCATGGTCAGCACCCGCAGGTCCTGCTCCGACAGCGGCTCGGCCGCGTCCAGCAGCACGATCGCGACCTCGGCCGCGTCGATCGCGGTCTTGGTGCGCAGCGAGGCGTAGTACTCGGCGCCCGCGGCGAAGTTGACGCGCTTGCGCAGGCCCGCCGTGTCGACGAACCGCCAGGTCTCGCCGTCCAGCTCGACCAGCGAGTCGACCGGGTCGACCGTGGTGCCCGCGACCGAGTCGACGACCGAGCGCTCCTCGCCGGACAGCTTGTTCAGCAGGCTCGACTTGCCGACGTTCGGCTTGCCGACCAGCGCGACGCGCCGCGGGCCCGACGTGGCGGCACCGCCCTCGCGCGGCGACTCCGGCAGGGCCTTGAGGATCGCGTCGAGCAGGTCGCCCGAGCTGCGGCCGTGCAGCGCGCTGACCGGGTGCGGCTCGCCGAGGCCGAGCGACCACAGCGACGCGGTGTCCGCGAGCAGCCGGTCGTCGTCGACCTTGTTCGCCGCGAGCAGCACCGGCTTCTTCGAGCGGCGCAGCACCTTGGAGACGGCTTCGTCGGTGGCGGTCGCGCCGACCGAGGCGTCGATCACCAGCAGCACCGCGTCCGCGGTCTGCATGGCCATCTCGGCCTGCGCGGCGACGGAGGCCTGCAGCCCGGTCGCGTCCGGCTCCCAGCCGCCCGTGTCGACCAGGGTGAACTTGCGCCCGCCCCAGTAGGCGTCGTAGGCGACGCGGTCACGGGTCACGCCCGGCACGTCCTGCACGACGGCTTCGCGGCGGCCGAGGATGCGGTTGACCAGCGTCGACTTGCCCACGTTGGGCCGGCCGACGACGGCGAGCACCGGCTGCGCGAGCGCGGCCTCCTCGGCCAGCTCGGCCGCCTCGATCTGCGCGTCGAGCGCGGCGAACTCGGTCTCGTCCGACCAGGTGCCGTCGATCTCGCCGACGCTGTCCAACTCCGCCGACGTACTTTTTCCCGCGGAGGCGGGATCAAACACTGCCATCACTACCCAATTTCCCTTATGGCGTAACGAATCCGTTTTCGGTACGCCAATCGTCCAAAGTCTTCACGAGCGCCGCGAGCTCGCCGCGCAGCTCTTCGGTGCCCTGGTCGAGCCCGGTCTTCCCGGGACCGACCTTCGGCGAGAACGGCTCCCCCACGAGGATGTCCACGCGCGGGCGCCAGCGCCGCTTGCCGTCGGCCGGCTTGAGCGTGCCCCGCGTCGCGACCGGGAGCACGGTCGCGCCGGAGGCCCGGACCAGCCAGGCCGCACCGCGTTCGGCCGCGCCGACGTCCCCGGCACCGCGGGTGCCCTCGGGGAAGATCCCGACGACACCGCCGTCTTTCAGGACGCCGACCGCGGTCAGCAGCGGCTTGCGGTCGATCTCGCCGCGCTTGAGCGGGATCTGCCCGATCGCCAGCAGCAACTTCCCGACGATCCCGCCGAACATCTCGGCCTTGACGAGGAACGCCGAACGCCGCGGAAGCATTCCGAAGATCAGCTGCGGTTCGATCATGGAACTGTGGTTGGCGATCACGAGCAGCGGCCCGGTGGCGGGGACGCGCTCACGGCCGTGCACGCGGATGCGGAAGGCCGAACGCAGATGATACCGGCCGATGACCCGCCCGGCGTCGTGGAGCCAGCCGACGGAGCCTTCCGGCAGTCCGTCAGCTTTCATCGAGCTACCTCGGCGTTGCACCCCGCCAAGAGACCGCGGTGGCTGGCGAGTTCACTCAGCGCGACGATCACCTGGTCGATCGACAGCTCCGACGTGTCGACGTGCACGGCGTCGTCGGCGGCGCGCAGGGGCGACGTCGCCCGGGTGGAGTCGAGGTGGTCGCGGCGCTCGACCGAAGCCAGCGCGTCGGCGACCGACGACTTCCGCCCGGCCGCGGTGTCCTGGGTGCTGCGGCGCGACGCGCGGACGTCGGACGACGCGGTCAGGTAGACCTTGAGCGGCGAGTCCGGCGCGACGACCGTGCCGATGTCCCGGCCTTCGACGACGATCCCGCCGACGCTGCCGAGCACCTCGCCGATGATCCGCCGCTGCCGGGCGACGAGCAGCTCACGCACGTGCGGCACGGCCGAGACGGGCGACACGGCCTTGGTGACCTCGGGACCGCGGATGTCGGCGGCGACGTCTTCCCCGGCCAGGTGGATCTCGGGCCGGTCGGGGCTGGTGCCGATGCCGAAGTCGGTCTTGTCGGCCAGCGTGGCGACGGCGGCCGCGTCGGCCGGGTCGACGCCCGCGCGCAGCACGGCGAGGGTGACCATCCGGTACATCGCGCCGGTGTCCAGGTAGCCGGCGCCGAGGCGCTGGGCGAGCTTGCGGGCGACGGTGGTTTTCCCGGTCCCCGATGGGCCGTCCAGCGCGACCACACCACGTAGGGCTCCCGTCACCGGCACTCTCCTCGCGTTCTCGTCTCGTTCGGCTCGGGGTCCATTCTGCCGGTCGGGGTAAGGGGGAGATCAGTCGCCCCGCGCGCCGAAGCGCTCCACCACCAGTGCGAGGCGCTCGTCACGGTGAGCCGGTGACAGCCGGCGGCCCCGATCCAACGTCACCAGGCCGTGCAGGGCTCCCCAGAACACCTCCGTCAGCGCTCCCGCGTCCTCGCCCCGCGCCACCGGCTCGACCACCGCGTACAGCCCGGCGAACGCCTCCTTCATCACCGGTGGCGTGTCGTCCTGGGCGAACGGCAGCTCCGAAGCCAGCGTGAACATCGCGTCGTACAGCGCGGGCCTGGCCTCGGCGAACTCGACGTAGGCGCGGACGACGCCCGCCAGGCCGCCGTCCCGCGCGTCCGTCAGCACCGCGGCCAGCTCGGCGAAGCCCTCCAGCGCGGCCGCCGCCATGATCGAGTCCTTGCCCCCGGGGAAGTGGCTGTACAGCACCGGCTGGCTGTACTCGATCAGGGCCGCGAGCCGCCGGGTGGTGACCGCGTCCCAGCCTTCCGCCTCGGCCAGTTCCCTGGCCGCGGTGACGATCCGCTGCCCGCGCTCGGTCCGGTCGCGCACACGCCGTTGTCGCTGGGTCATGCCGCTGATGCTAGCACCGCTAGACAAACTAGCGTCGCTAGATTAGCGTTGGTAGTAATCCTAGCGATGCTAGAAACACTGGAGGGAACACCATGATCGTCACCGGCTACATCCTCGTCGCGCTCGTCTCGCTCGGGATCATCTACGTCGGCCTCAACTACCTCTTCGCGCCGACGAAGATCGCCGCGGGCTTCGGCTTCACCGAAGTTCCCGAGAACGCCGACACCTTCTTGAACGTCAAGGGCGGCCGCGACATCGGGGCCGGCCTGGTCCCGCTGGCCCTGATGATCTACGGCGACCCGCACGCGCTGGGCTGGGTCTTCCTCACCGCGGCCGTCTGGCCCCTCTTCGACATGCTGATCGTCCTGCGCCACCGGGGGAAGAAGGCCATTGCCTTCGGAGTCCACGGCCTGACCGCCGTCGTGATGGCCGTTGCCGCGCTGCTCCTGCTGCTCGGCTGAAATCCCGCGAATCGGACACCTGGGTTACGGTGGCTGGGTGAACGTCGAAGTAACTCCCCTGCCCGGCATCGGGGTCCGCAAGGACTTCGCCACCCGTACCGGCCGCCGCATCGGCGTCGTCACCCAGCGGGACGGTCACATCGAGCTGATCGTGTCCAAATCGGACGATCCCGACGCCTGCGCCGCCTCGATCCCGCTCACCGCGGACGAGGCGGGCGCACTGGCCAACCTGCTCGGCGCGCCGCAGCTGGTCGCGCAGCTGACGGAGGAGCACCGGGACCTGCCGGGGATCAGCACGCGGCAGCTGCCGATCCAGCCGTCCGGCCCGTTCGACGGCCGGACGCTCGGCGACACCGCGATGCGCACCCGCACCGGCGTCTCGGTGGTCGCGGTGGCGCGGGCCGGGCAGGTGCACCCGTCGCCGGCGCCGGACTTCACGTTCACCGGGGGCGATCTGCTGGTCGCGGTCGGCACGGGCGAGGGACTCGAAGCCGCCGCCAAGATCCTCAAGTACGGCTGAGCGGCCGATGGACCACACCGCGCTGTCCCTGATCGAACTGGGGGCGGTCTTCTTCGTGCTGGGCGCGCTCGGGCGCCTGGCCGGCAAGATCGGCCTCTCCCCCATCCCGCTCTACCTGCTCGGCGGCCTCTGCTTCGGCCAGGGCGGGCTGATCCCGCTGACCGACATCGGCGGCTTCACGCACCTGGCCGGCGAAATCGGCGTCGTGCTGCTGCTCCTGCTGCTCGGCCTCGAATACTCCGCGGCCGAGCTGTTCACCGGGCTGCGCCGCTCGTGGACGGCGGGCCTGCTCGACATCGTCCTCAACGCGGCCCCCGGTGCGGCCGTCGCGCTGCTGCTGGGCTGGGGCCCGGTCGGCGCGATGGTGATGGCGGGCGTCACGTACATCTCGTCGTCCGGCATCGTCGCGAAGGTGCTCGGCGACCTGGGCAGGCTGGGCAACCGCGAGACGCCGGTGGTGTTGTCGATCCTCGTGTTCGAGGACCTTGCGATGGCGCTCTACCTGCCGATCCTCACCGCGGTCCTCGGCGGGGTGTCGCTGCTCGGCGGCCTGGAGGCCGTCGGGATCTCGCTGCTGGTGATCACCGTGGTGCTGGTGGTCGCGCTGAAGTTCGGCCGCTACGTCTCGGCGGCGGTCGACAGCCCGGACCGCGAGGTGTTCCTGCTCAAGGTCCTCGGCGCGGCCCTGCTGGTCGCCGGCCTGGCGTCGGCGATGCAGGTGTCGGCCGCGGTCGGCGCGTTCCTGCTCGGCATCGCGATCTCGGGCTCGACGGCGGAGAACGCGACGCGCCTGCTCGAGCCGTTGCGCGACCTGTTCGCGGCGGTGTTCTTCGTGGTCTTCGGGCTCAACACGAACCCGGCGTCGATCCCGCCGGTGCTCGGCTGGGCCGTGGTCCTCGCGGTGGTCACGACGCTGACGAAGGTCGGCACGGGCTGGTGGGCGGCCCGCCGCCAGGGCATCGGCCGCCTGGGCCGGGCCCGGGCCGGGGCGGCGCTGGTCGCGCGCGGCGAGTTCTCGATCGTCATCGCCGGCCTGGCGGTGACGGCGGGCGCGGTCTCCGGGGAACTGGCGGCCCTGGCCACGGCGTACGTCCTGCTGATGGCGATCATCGGCCCGACCGCGGCCCGGGTCGTCGAGCCGGTCGCCCGTGCCCTGCAACGGAAAACGGCCACGAAGACCGCCCCGGTCGAGGCGAACTAGCGCAGGTCCGCCCGGCCCGCCGACGGCACGTGCTCGCCGACGGCCGGGGCCGGGTGGGTCGAGGCCGCGGGCGGGATGCCCACCAGCGGGACCGATGCCGACGTCCGCGCCAGATCGAGCGTCACCCGGCCCGGCTGGGCGGGACCGGGGATGAAACTGCCGTCCGTGCCGCCGATGATCAGCGCCAGCGCGTGGCCGCGGGGCACGACGTGGTCCGTGGACGCCAGCCGGAACGTCATCGTGTACGCCGTTCCCGGCGTCAACGGCCGTTCCTGGGACAGGGACGCGTAGTTCGCCAGGTCCGCCCAGCCGCGGCTGAGGATCGTGTAGCTCACCTTCTTCACGTCCGCCGAGGTGATCCGGTAGCAGGCGTCGTCCCCGGACGCCGACGAACCCCAGCAGTTCTCCGACGTCCCGGTCTTGATGCCCTCGCCGCTCCCGGCGAAGTTGCGGATCGTCGCCGGGCCGATGTCCACGAGCAGGGCCGAAAGCCGCGCCGACGACGTGCTCGGCGTGGCCGTCACGGTCACCGAAGTCGTGCCGGAGACCTGCAGGTCCGAGGCCAAGGTCCCGGTCGAGTACGGCAAAGCGGCGCTGCCCGGGTTGGTCACCCAGGTGTCCTCACCGACGTTCGGGTTGTCCGTGAACGACGCCGTGCCGGACGCCGCCGAGGTGCCGAGTGTGCCGGCGGAGTGCGGCCGCAGCGTCGTCGCGACCGCGTTCGCCGCCGGGTAGGCGCTCTGGTCCACCCACTGGTCGGGCTGCCGTTCGACGCTGGCCATCGGGCCGTTCTGGACGCCGTTGTCGAGGCCCAGCAGGTAGTGGTCGAACCACCGGTGCAGCAGGTCGACCCAGCCGGCCCGCCGGTAGTCGAACGGGTCGACGTGCCCGGTCTGCGACAGCCAGATCTTCTTCTCGACGTTCAGCCCGCTCCACCACTGTCCGAAGTGGATGGTCTTGACGTTGAGGTCGTTGACGCCGTGGGACAGCAGCACGCTGGCCCGCACGTTGCCGGCGCGGGCGACGTAGTCCCGGTCCGCCCAGAGCGGCCCGTAGTCGCCGTTGCCCGTCGCGCCCTGGGTCAGGACCTGGTTCTGCGCCGAGCAGTTCTGCCCGCTGTTGCGTGCCTCGACCGTCTGCGCGAGGCCGGCCGGGTTGAAGCCGAAGGTCGCGCCGTCCGAGCGGTAGTAGTCGTACCAGGAGCTGATCGCCGAAATCGGCACGATCGTCTTCAGGCCCGCGACACCGGTTGCCGCGACGCCGTTGGCGATCGTGCCGTCGTAGGACTTGCCGATCATCCCGACGTTCCCGGTGCTCCAGCCCGCGGTCACCGCGCTGCCGCCGGTCTTCGCGCTGTAGCCGGTCGCGCGGCCGTTCAGCCAGTCGACCACCTTGCGCGCCGAGTCGACGTCCGAGGCGCCGCCGATGTCCGCGCAGCCGGCGGAACGGTTCGTCCCGGCCAGGTCGACCAGCACCACGGCGTAGCCCCGCGGCACGAAGTAGTTGTCGTAGAACAGCGGGAACTTGACCGGTTTCCCGGCGCTGTCGTACGACTTCAGCTCGCTCTCGTTGCCGCGCCCGCAGCACGAGTAGTACGGGCTGGCGTCCATGATCACCGGCACCCGCGAAGGCGCTTCAGCGGGACGCACGATGTCGGCGGCGACGCGGTCGGAGCGGCCGTCGCCGTCCCCGTCGTGGCCGATGTCGACCCAGACGGTCTCGCGGATCGCCTTCGCGTAGTCGTAGACCGGTTCGCTCGCCGCCGGCGCGGCGGCGGCCGGAGCCACCGTGCCGGACAGGAGCACCGCGAGGATCCCGCACACCACACCGGTTCGCATGACGCTCACGCTAGAGCCGCGAGAACGACCCTGCTACTGCGGAAAGTCGGGGATCCCGGCACACCCCGCGATCGGAGTAGCTTGACCACCGTGACCGAATCCCTCCCTGCCGTGAGCCGGACCGCCGTCGGCGTAGCCGCCCTGCGTGCCTACGAAAGCAACCGGCCGGACCGGCTGTTCGAGGACCCGTACGCGGCCGCGTTCTTCGAAGCCGGGCGCTCGGTGCTGCCCACGCCCGGAGGTGACCCGCTCCAGGACGGGCTGGGCGCGCTGATGTACCCGCAGATCGTGGTCCGGACCCGCTTCTACGACGACTACCTGCTCGAGGCCGGCCGCGCACAGGTGGTACTGCTCGCCGCCGGGCTCGACGCGCGGGCGTTCCGGCTGCCCTGGCCGCCCGGGACCCGCCTGTTCGAGGTCGACCTGCCGGAGGTCCTGGCGTTCAAGGACGACGTCCTGGCCACGCAGGACGCGTCACCGTCGTGCGAACGCGTCGTCGTGCGCACGGACCTGCGCGAAGACTGGGCAGCGGCGTTGCTCGAGGCGGGCTTCGACCCGGCGGTGCCGGCGGCCTGGCTGATCGAGGGGCTGCTGATCTACCTCTCGCACGAGGACGCCGAACAGCTCCTGACCACCGTCGGCGAGCTGTCGGCGCCGGGCAGCCGGGTGTCGTTCGAGTACCGGGCGGCCGACGCGCCGGACGGCCTGATCGCGCGTGCCCGGACGACCGAAGGCGGCGAACACGTCACCCGCCTCTGGCGCGGCGGCCTGCGCACCGCCGTGCCGGAGTGGCTGGGCG